>NZ_JBITTO010000012.1:0-190327 GCF_044541975.1 Streptomyces sp. NPDC085460 | reverse complement strand
CGCGGGGCGGACCTCGACGGTGACGTCGGCGCGGTCGGCGGCGATGAAGCGGAGGTTCCCGGCGGGGACGGAGACGAGGGCGGTGATCGGGGCGGCGGTGGCGAAGGTCTGCATGATGACTGCTCCTGAGAGGTCGTTGTCGTTCTTGCTCCGTCGGCGTTTCCGACAAGGGAAAAGCTACGTTGCTTTCCATCCTTCGACAACCTCTTCGTTGCACTGCAATGACGTTTATGCAGCTCACAGCGCCTATTTCATTGCAATGAATCCAAGATTGATGCAACGGCATATGCCACTACGTTGCAATGACCTGAGACTGAACGCTCTGCCGGCCCTCCTCGGGGCCCCGGAAACGCCTCGGCCGGCCCCGGAGTGATCCGGGACCGGCCGAGAGAGGGGCGGAGAGGGCTTACGCGACGGCCGCCGCCGTCTGCGTCCGCACGGCCCCCATGCTCGCCGCTATGACGAGGGCGATCGCGAGGCCGTCCGTCGGGGACAGCGCCTGGTGCAGCACGAGGAAGCCCGCCGCCGCCGCGATGGCGGGCTCCAGGCTCATCAGGACGGCGAAGGTCGGGGCGGGCAGACGGCGCAGGGCGAGCAGTTCGAGGGTGTACGGCAGCACCGAGGAGAGCAGGGCGATGCCGAGGCCCAGGGCGATCGTGGTCGGTACGAGCAGCGCGTCGCCCGCCTCCACGATGCCGAACGGCAGGCTGAGGACCGCGCCGAAGGCCATCGCGAGGGCCAGCCCGTCGGCCTGCGGGAAGCGCCGGCCGGTGCGGGCGCTGAAGACGATGTACGCCGCCCACATGGCGCCCGCCGCGAGCGCGAAGCCCGCGCCGAGCGGGTCGAGGCGGTCGAAGCCGCCCCCGCCGAGCAGCGCGACGCCGCCGAGCGCGAGGCCGGCCCAGAGGAGGTTCACGAGTCGGCGGGAGGCGACGACGGAGAGGATCAGCGGGCCGAGCACCTCCAGGGTGACGGCGGCACCGAGCGGGATCCGGTCGACGGACTGGTAGAAGAGCATGTTCATGCCCGCCATGGCGACGCCGAAGGCGACGACCGTCCCCCAGTCGGCGCGGCTGTAACCGCGCACCTTGGGCCGGCAGAGCAGCAGCAGGACGAGCGCGGCGAGCACGAGCCGCAGCGTGACGACGCCGAGCGCGCCGGCCCGGGGCATCAGCAGGACGGCGATGGCCGAGCCGAACTGGACGGAGAGCCCGCCGGCGACGACGAGCGCGACGGGCCCGAAGCGCGTGGAGCGACCGGGGCCGGCGGGACCGGCGGGACCGGCGGCCGGACCTCCGGGAGCCGAGGCTGCCCCGGGAGCAGGGGCCGCCCCGGCCACCGCCGCCGTCGCGGGAGCCCCCGTCGCCACTGCCGTCGCCGTCGCCGCCGCCACCGAGCCCGCCGCCTGGCTGTCCACGCTCACCGCCACCACCACTCCTCCCCGGCCCTCCACCCGGACCGGCCGTGCAAGTTCACTCCATTAAACTCTCAGTCCAGAATAGTGCACTCCCCCGCACCCTGACGACTGGATTCCGCTTCCACGCTACGGAGCCTGGCGCGGCAGCGGAAATGCCGATCGTCCTGCGGTTATGCTCCAGACACATGACCGTGAGCATCGAGCTGCGCCACCTCCGCTGCTTCCTCGCCATCGCCGAGGAGGAGAACCTCACCCGAGCCGCCGCACGCCTCCACCTCACGCAGCCCGCCGTCTCCCGCACCCTCGCCGCCCTCGAACGGCACCTCGGCGCACGGCTCGTGGACCGCTCCACCCACCACCTCGCGCTCACCGCCGAGGGCCGCGCCTTCCGCGAACGGGCCGCCGCCGCGCTCGCCGCCTTCGACGCGGCCGTCGACCCCGCGCGGCTGCGCCACCGCCCGCTCCGCCTCGGCCACGCCTGGTCCGCCTTCGGCCCCTACACCACCCCGCTGCTGCGGCGCTGGCAGCGCGAGCACCCCGAGACCCCGCTCGAACTCCTCCGCGTCGACGACCGGACCGCCGGCCTCGCCCGCGGCCAGGTCGACGCGGCGCTGCTGCGCGGCTCCGTCGACGCCCCCGGCCTGGTCACCGCCGAGCTGACCACGGAACCCCGGATCGCGGCCCTCCCCGCCGACAGCCCGCTCGCGGACCGCCCGGGCGACCTCACCCTCCTCGACCTCGCGGACCAGACGGTCGTCCTCAACACCGTCTCCGGCGCGACCACGCTCACCCTGTGGCCGCTGCCCGCCCGCCCCACCCGCACGCTCACGGTCGCCAACACCGACGACTGGCTCGCCGCCATCGCCGCCGCGCGGGGCGTCGGCGTCTCCTCCGCGTCGACGGCGGCGCTCCACCCCCACCCCGGCGTCACCTACCGCCCGCTGCCGGACGCCCCGCCCCTCCCCGTCCTCCTCGCCTGGCGCGACGCCTTCCCCCACCCGGCCACCGAGGCGCTGGTCGCGATGGCCCGCGAGATCGTCAGCGGCGTCTGACGGCGGCCCCGTCCCACTCCTCGCGCAGAATCCCGTACGTCACCGAGTCCCGCCACGCCCCCCGCACGTACACGTGCCCCCGGATGCGGCCCTCCTCGGTGAAGCCCGCCGCGAGGAGCGTCCGCGCCGAGGCCGTGTTCAGCGGCGCCCGCGCCGCCCACACCCGGTGCAGGTCCAGTACGCCGAAGGCCAGGCCGAGGAGCAGCCCGACGGTCTCCCGCCCGAAGCCGACGCCCCACGACTCCCGCCGCAGCGCGAACCCCACCGTCGCCGCGCGCTGCTGGTGCGGGTCGAGCGCGAGCCGCGCGAACCCGACGAGCCCGCCCGTCGCCCGCTCGACGACCCCGACCGCGTACTCCTCCCGGGGCACCGCCCGCGCGGCCTCCCGCGCCCGCGCGACGATCCCCCGCACCTCCTCGACGGACCGGGGCGTGAAACTGAGGTGCTCGGTCACGGCCGCGCAGCCGTAGACGGCGTGCACGGCTGGCACGTCACCCGGCTCCAACTCCCGGAGGAGCAGCCGGGATCCGTCGCCGTACACAAGCTGGGTCGGCTCCATGCGCGGAACCTACCCAGACGGTCGGGTCGGATACGCCACGGACCGGAATGCTCGCTCATACACACCAGAACACACACATAGACGCCCACCCGCTAACCGCCTTTCTTTCGAGGGAAGTCGGGCCGCTCAGGCATGGTCCGGCCTCCGTCCCGGTCGATCGCCTCCGCCAGCACCTCCGCCAGGTGGCGCGGGCGGTGGTCCGTCAGGTGGGTGATCTGGGTGCGGCAGGAGAAGCCGTCGGCCAGGATCTCCGCTGTCGGCGGGGCTTCGCGGAGGGCCGGGAGGAGCCGGTCCTCCGCGCAGGCGCGGGAGACCTCCTCGTGGCCCGGTTCGAAGCCGAAGTTGCCCGCGAGGCCGCAGCAGCCGCCCGCGAGGTCGCCCGTCAGGCCCGCCCGGGCGCGCAGGCGGCGGTCGGCGGCGTCGCCCAGGACGGCGTGCTGGTGGCAGTGGGTCTGGCCCGCCACCTCGCGGTCGAGGCGCGGCGGGGTCCAGTCGGGCGCCAGGCGCTCCAGCGCCTCCGCGAGGGTGAGGACGCGGGCCGCAAGGCGGGCCGCCCTGGGGTCGTCGGAGAGCAGTTCGGGGAGGTCGGTGCGGAGCGTCGCCGCGCAGGAGGGTTCGAGGACGACCACGGGGCCCGTCGCCCCGCCCGTGACGTCCAGCGTCCTCCTCATCACCCGCCGGGCGGCTCCCAGCCGTCCCGTGGACACGTAGGTGAGGCCGCAGCACACCCTCCCGGGCGGGAGGTCGGCGCCGAGGCCGGCGTCCTCCAGGACGCGTACGGCCGCGCGGCCCGTCTCGGGGGCCAGGTGGTCGGTGAAGGTGTCGGGCCACAGGGTGAGGGCCGGGGGGCGGAAGGAGCCCCGGTCGGCGAACCAGTGGGTGAAGGTGCGGGGGGCGACCCGGGGCAGCGGGCGGCTGTCCGTGACGCCGGCGAGGCGGGCGGCGAAGGGGAGGCGGGTCAGCGTGTCGAGGCGGCTGCCGAAGAGGTCCAGCCAGCGCGGGAGTCCGCCCATGGTCCAGTGCGCGCGGGGGCGGCGCCACCAGCCGGTGGGGCCCGCGTAGTGCCGGTGCAGGAACTCCGCCTTGTACGCGGCCATGTCGACGCCCACCGGGCAGTCGCTGCGGCAGCCCTTGCAGGAGAGGCAGAGGTCGAGGGCCTCGCGGACCTCCTCCGCGCGCCAGCCGCCGGTGACGATCTCGCCGAGCGCCATCTCGTGGAGGAGGCGGGCCCGGCCGCGTGTGGAGTGCTTCTCCTCGCCGGTCGCGCGGAACGACGGGCACATCACCGTGTCCCCGGTGCTCGGGCCCGCGACCCGGCACTTGGCGACGCCGACGCACCGCGCGGCCTCCCGGCCCACCCCGACGAGGGGCAGGCCCTCGAAGCGGAGGCCGGAGTCGAGGGGGTTCGGGCGGACGAGCATGCCGGGGTTGAGGCCGCCGTCCGGGTCCCACAGGTCCTTCACGGTGCCGAAGAGGGCGACGAGCTCGTCCCCGTACATCCTCGGCAGGAGTTCGGCCCGTGCCTGCCCGTCGCCGTGTTCGCCGGAGAGGGAGCCGCCGTGGGCGACGACGAGGTCGGCCACGTCCTCGGAGAAGCGGCGGAAGTCGCGTACGCCCTTCCCGGTCCACAGGTCGAAGTCGACGCGGACGTGGACGCAGCCGTCGCCGAAGTGCCCGTACGGGGTCCCGCGCAGCCCGTGCTCGGCGAGCAGGGCGCGGAAGTCGCGCAGGTAGGCGCCGAGGCGGGCCGGGGGCACGGCGCAGTCCTCCCAGCCCGGCCAGGCGTCGCCGCCTCCGGGCAGGCGGGTGGCGGTGCCGGCGGCGTCCTCCCGGATCCGCCACAGGGCGCGCTGCCCGGCGGGGTCGCGTACGACCACGGCGTCGACCGCGTCGGCCGCCCGGACGAGTGCGCGGGCGGCCGGCTCGCCGTCGACCTCGCAGAAGAGCCACGCCCCGCCCTTGGGCAGCCCGTTCGCCCCGCTCCCCGGCCCGGTCGCCGGGCCCACCAGGTCGGCCGCCATGCCCTCGACGGTGAGTGGTCCGAGCGGGAGGAGTCCGGCGGCCGCGTCGGCGGCGGCGGTCTCGTCGGCGTACCCGAGGACGACGAGGAGGGGGGCGGCGGGCAGCGGGACGAGGCGTACGGTCGCCTCGGTGATGACGCCGAGGGTGCCCTCGCTGCCGACGAAGGAGCGGACGACGTCCGTGCCCCGTTCAGGGAGGAGGGCGTCGAGGGCGTAGCCGGAGATGCGGCGGGGCAGTCCGGCGGGGTAGCCGGTGCGGAGGAGGGCGAGGTGGCGGCCGACGGTGTCGAGGAGGCCGGCGGGGGCGCCCCGGCCGTCCGTCCCCAGCGTCAACCGTTCGCCCCGGTAGGTCACCACTTCCAGTGAGCGCACGTTGTCGGCGGTGGTGCCCCAGGCGACGGAGTGGGCGCCGCAGGCGTTGTTGCCGATCATGCCGCCGAGGGTGCAGCGGCTGTGGGTGGAGGGGTCGGGGCCGAAGGTGAGGCCGTACGGGCGGGCGGCGTCGCGGAGCCGGCCGAGGACGAGGCCGGGCCGGACGACGGCGGTGCGGGTGTCCGGGTCGACGGAGACGAGGCCGTCGAGGTGGCGTGTGAGGTCGAGCACGACGCCGGTGCCGGTGGCCTGGCCGCCGATGGAGGTACCGGCGCCCCGGGGGACGACGGGGACGCCGTGGGCGCGGCAGATCTCCAGGGCGGCGGCGACGTCGTCGGCGTCGCGCGGGGCGACCGTACCGGCGGGCACGCGGCGGTAGTTGGAGGCGTCCGTGGTCACGAGCGCGCGGGCGGCGGCCGTGAAGTCGACCTCCCCGGCGACGGCGGCGCGCAGGTCGGCGGCGAGTCCTTCGTCTGTTCCCACGACGCAAGGATGTCTCGGATCTCGTCTCATCGGGCGGACATCCGGCGACCGGCGCCTTCCCGACCCGATACTCTCCGGCTCGTGGCCGATATCCAGATTCCCGCTGACATCAAGCCCGCAGACGGCCGTTTCGGCGCGGGCCCCTCCAAGGTGCGGACGGAGGCGCTGGACGCCCTGGCCGCCACCGGCACCTCTCTCCTGGGCACCTCCCACCGCCAGGCTCCGGTCAAGAACCTGGTCGGCGAGGTCCGTGCCGGCGTCTCCGACCTCTTCTCGCTGCCCGAGGGCTACGAGGTGATCCTGGGCAACGGCGGTTCGACCGCCTTCTGGGACGTCGCGACGCACGGTCTGATCGAGAACAAGTCGCAGCACCTCACCTTCGGTGAGTTCTCGTCCAAGTTCGCGAAGGCCGCGAAGCTGGCCCCGTGGCTGGCCGAGCCGACCGTGATCTCCTCCGAGCCGGGCACCCACCCGGAGCCGGTGGCCGAGGCGGGCGTGGACGTGTACGCGTACACGCACAACGAGACCTCGACCGGTGTCGCCGCCCCGATCAGGCGGGTCGCCGGTGCCGACGAGGGCGCGCTGGTCCTGGTCGACGCGACCTCGGGCGCGGGCGGTCTGCCGGTCGACATCTCCGAGACGGACGTCTACTACTTCGCCCCGCAGAAGTCCTTCGCCGCCGACGGCGGCCTGTGGCTGGCGGTGTTCTCGCCGGCGGCCCTGGAGCGGGCGGCCCGGGTGCACGCGTCCGGCCGGCACGTCCCGGAGTTCTTCTCGCTGCCGACGGCGATCGACAACTCGCTGAAGAACCAGACGTACAACACCCCTGCGCTGTCGACCCTCTTCCTGCTGAACGAGCAGCTGAAGTGGATCAACGGCCAGGGCGGTCTGGACTGGGCGGTGGCCCGGACGAAGGAGTCCTCGGACGCGCTGTACACGTGGGCCGAGGAGTCGAAGCACGCGACGCCGTTCGTGACGGACGCGGCGAAGCGCTCGCAGGTCATCGGCACGATCGACTTCGCGGACGAGATCGACGCGGCGGCGGTCGCGAAGGTGCTGCGCGCGAACGGGATCGTGGACACGGAGCCGTACCGCAAGCTGGGCCGCAACCAGCTGCGGATCGCGATGTTCCCGGCGGTCGACCCGGCGGACGTGCGGGCGCTGACGGCCTGCATCGACTACGTGATCGAGAAGCTCTGACCCCAGGGCGCGCCTTCGGGCGCACGGGTACCGAGGGGCCCGCACCGGTCGTGACGACCGGTGCGGGCCCTTCCGCGTGGGCGGACCGTCAGCGGCTGAGGCGCTGGAAGCGGCGGACCGCCAGCGGGAGGAAGATCGCGGTGAGCACCAGCGGCCAGATCACGGCCATGAGCACGGCGTTCTGTTCGACCCAACTGGCGCCGTCCGCGCCCGGGTTGCCGAAGAGTTCGCGGGTGGCGGCGACCGTCGAGGAGATCGGGTTCCAGGCCGCGACGGGCGCCAGCCAGTCCGGCATGAGCGAGGGCGCCACGTACACGCTGGAGATCATGGTGATGGGAAAGATCACGGCGTAGAGCGCGCCGGCGGACTCGGCGTTCGGGACGACGAGTCCGCACCAGACGCCCACCCAGATGAGGCTGAAGCGCAGGAGCAGGAGCAGGCCGAAGCCGAAGAGGGTGCCGGCGACGCCGCCGTCGGAGCTCCAGCCGATGGCGAGGGCGGTGGCGGTGAGGATGGCGAGTTCGGCGGAGGCCACGATCAGGTCGGAGAGGCCGCGGCCGGTGGTGACGGCGGAGGGGGCCATCGGCATGGAGCGGAAGCGGTCCATGACGCCCTTGGCGGAGTCGTTGACGACGGCGGTGGCGGTGTTCATGAGGCCGAAGGTCATCGTCATGGCGAACATGCCGGGCATGAGGAAGTCCTTGTAGTCCCCGCCGCCGGGGACGCGCATGGCGCTGCCGAAGACGAAGCCGTAGAGCAGGACGGAGACGATGGGGAAGCCGAGCTGCCAGAGGATGGCGACGGGCTGGCGGCGGTAGTTGAGCAGGGTGCGGCGGACGAGGGTGAGGCAGTCGGCGACGGCCCAGTAGGCGCGGCCGCGGGGGGACGTGAGGCCGGGGGTCGCGGTGGTCATGCGGCGACGGCTCCTTCCTTGGGGGTGTCGGCGTCGGCGGGGGCCGCCTCGGCCCGGTCCGGCCCGGTGGGGCCGCTGTCGTGGCCGGTGAGGGTCAGGAAGACGTCGTCGAGGCTGGGGCGGCGCAGGCCGATGTCCTCGACGGGGATCCGTTCGTCCTGGAGGGTGCGGGCGGTCTCGGTGAGGGCGGCGACGCGGTCGCTGACAGGGGCGTGGACGCGGCGGCCCGCCTCGTCGGTGGTGGGTTCGGCGGCGGCCACCCGGGCGAGGATCTTGTGGGCGGCGGGGAGGTCGGCGGGGTCGGCGACGACGACCTCGACGCGGTCGCCGCCGACGCGGTTCTTGAGGCCGTCGGGGGTGTCGTCGGCGATGGCGCGGCCCCGGTCCATGACGGTGATGCGGGCGGCGAGCCGGTCGGCCTCCTCCAGGTACTGGGTGGTGAGGAGGACGGTGGTGCCTTCGGCGACGAGGGCGCGGACGGCGTCCCAGACCTCGCCGCGGCTGCGCGGGTCGAGGCCGGTGGTGGGCTCGTCGAGGAAGAGGACCTCGGGGGCGAGGATCAGGGAGGCGGCCAGGTCGAGGCGGCGGCGCATGCCGCCGCTGTACTGGCCGGCGCCCTTGTCGGCGGCGTCGGTGAGGCCGAAGCGGTCGAGGAGTTCGCCGGCGCGGGCGCGGGCGCGGCGGGCGTCGAGGTGGAAGAGCCGGCCGAAGAGTTCGAGGTTCTGGCGGCCGGTGAGGTTCTCGTCGACGGCCGCGTACTGGCCGGCGAGGCCGATGCGGGCGCGGACGGCGCGGGGGTCGCGGGCGACGTCGAGTCCGGCGACCTCGGCGCGGCCGCCGTCGGCCTTGAGGAGGGTGGCGAGGATGCGGACGGCGGTGGTCTTGCCGGCGCCGTTGGGGCCGAGGAGGCCGTGCACGGTGCCGCGGCGGACGGCGAGGTCGAAGCCGTCGAGCGCGTACGGCTCCGGGGCCGCGGATCCCTTGCGGGAGCCGGCGCCCTTGGCCTTGTACCGCTTGCGCAGGCCCTCGGCGAGGACCGGGTGTTCATGCATGGCTGCCTCCACTCGCACACGCTGACGCGTCCGTCGGCTGGTTCGACGGTTCGTCCGCCGGTTCGTTCGCCCAGCGGAACTGAGTACACCGTACCCCATTACGAGTACGGTGTACTCAGTTTTAAAGTGAGGAGCATGACGGACCAGACGAGCAGCAGCCTCGACCTCCTGTGGGGCACCGGCGGGCGCCCCAGCCGGGGCCCCAAGCCGGGCCTCACCCTCGACCGGATCGTCGGGGCGGCGGTCGCGCTCGCGGACGCGGAGGGCCTGGACGCCGTGTCGATGCGGCGGGTCTCGGCCGAGCTCGGCGTGGGGACGATGTCGCTCTACCGGTACGTCCCCGGCAAGAACGAACTGCTCGACCTGATGCTCGACCGGGTACAGGGCGAGTCCCTCCCGGACGGGCCCGTGGAACCGCCCGCGCACTGGCGCGCGGCCGTCGAGGGGCTGGCCCGCGGCCACCTCGCCCTCTACCGGGCGCACCCCTGGCTGCTCAAGGTCAACGAGACCCGCACCCTGCTCGGCCCGAACACCCTGCGCGGCTTCGACCTCTGCCTCGCCGGGCTCACCGGGCCGCACGGCATGGGGCTGAGCGATCCCGAGACCGTCTCCGTCATCGTCACGGTGCAGAGCTTCGTCGCGGGCATCGCGCGGATGGAGCTCCAGACCGCGGAGGCGGCGAAGGAGACCGGCGTCAGCGACGACGAGTTCTGGCGGGCCCAGACGCCCTACCTGGAACGGGCCATGGCCACGGGCGAGTTCCCCCGCGTGGCCGGCCTCGCCGAGGACACCTTCACCCGCGAGATCGACCAGTTCGCCTTCGGCCTGGAACGACTCCTGGACGGCTTCGAGGTACTGGTCAGCCGCGCCGCAGCAGGCGCTTGACGCCCAGGACGAGGACGGTGGCGCCGGCCAGGACGAGGAAGCCCTTGGTCGCGCTGCCCTGCGGCTGGTCGGCGGCGGGGGTGGAACCGGGGGTGGGGGTGCCGTCGCCGTCGCCGGGGGTGGCCTGCTCCGGGGCGGCGGTGCGGGGGGCGTCCGGGCGGTCCACGCGCACGACGCGGCTGCGCTCGCCCTCGGAGCCGAACATGAGGCCGGAGCCGTCGAGGGTGTACGTGACCGATTCCGCCTGGCCCTGGAAGGGGGCGCCCGGGGAGGTGCCGTCGCCCTCCATGCGGCCGTCCCTCCAGTCGTACTCGCGGGCGCTGAAGTAGCCGCGCAGCAGCAGCTTCCCGCCGTCGGGCGAGAAGGCGCCGTCGGTCACCCAGGGGACCTCGCCGACGCGGCGGAAGGTGTTGGTGCCGGAGGCCGAGAGGCGCTCCGGGCCGGCGTAGAGGCCGCCGCCGTCCTCGTTCTTGCTGGCGATGTAGACCCGGCCGGTCTTCGGGTGGACCATCAGCGCCTCGGCGTTGCGCGGCCCGTCGGCGTACTTCACGACGTACTGCTTCGCCTGGACGGTCTGGTCCTTCAGGGACTTCGGCTCGGGGAAGCGGTAGATCCAGACGTGGTCCCAGGAGCCGTCGAGGTTGTCGCCGATGTCGCCGACGTAGATGTCCCCGTCCGGGCCGACGGAGATCGCCTCCATGTCCCGGGGGGTGCCGACGCCGGCCAAAGTGAGGGTCGCGACCGTCTTCCCGGTGCGGGAGTCGATACCAAAGATCCGCGGCTCGTCCTGGTCGTTGTGCGTCCAGTAGATCCCGGGGTGGGCCCGGCTGGCGGCGAGGCCGCTGGACTCGGTGATCCGGGCGTCCTCGACGGTGAAGTCCCGGTCCGGTTCCTGCCCTTCGGCACGGGCATGACCGGCCGGGAGCAGCGCCAGGGCGGCGGCCGCGCCGAGGGCGCACAGAGCAGATCGCATGGGATCAAGCGTGCCACGGCCCCGGGGAAACGCGCTTGACCTGCGCAGGGGCCACTGCCATGGTCGCGCGCATGCCTTCCTTCCACGCTCCCGACGGCACCCTGCTCGCGTACCACGCGACCGGGTCCGGCGATCCGCTCGTCTGCCTGCCCGGCGGCCCCCTCCAGGACTCCGCCTACCTCGGCGGGCTCGGCGGCCTCACCGCCCACCGGACCCTGATCCGGCTCGACCTGCGGGGCACGGGCGGGTCGGCGGAGCCAGAGGACCCGGGCTCGTACCGCTGCGACCGGCTCGTCGAGGACGTGGAGGCGCTGCGCGCGCACCTCGGGCTGGACACGCTCGACCTCCTCGGGCACTCGGCGGGCGCGAACCTGGCCGCCCTGTACCTGACCCGGCACCCGGAGCGGGTCGCGCGGCTGGTGCTCGTGACGCCGGGCGCGGCGGCGGCCGGGATCGGCACGGCGCCGGAGGAGCGGCTGGCGGCGGCGCGGCTGCGGGCCGGGGAGCCGTGGTTCGCGGAGGCGTACGCGGCGCTGGAGGAGGTGACGGCGGGGCGCGGCACGGCCGAGTCCTTCGGGAAGGTCGCGCCGTTCTTCCACGGCACCTGGGACGCGGCCGCGCGGGAGCGGCACGCGGCCTCGGAGCGGGAGCGGAACGGGGCGGGCGCCGCGGTGTACGGCGCCGAGGGCGCCTACGACCCCGAGGCGACCCGCGCCGCCTTCGCCGGGTTCGGACGGCCGGTCCTGGTCGTCGCCGGCGAGGGCGACGCCAACACCCCGCCGCCGACCGCCGAGGCGTACGCGAAGCTCTTCCCGTCCGCCGCGCTCGCGGTGCTCGCGGGGGCGGGTCACTTCCCGTGGCACGACGACCCGGAGGGCTTCACGGCGACGGTCGCGGACTTCCTGCGCTGAGGGGTCCGGGGTGGCCGGGGTCACGTCGTCTCCCGGCGGGCGGTCCGGAATGATGTGACCATGCGTTTTCTGTTCGTCGGCGACAGCATGACCATCGGACGCGCCGGCGACTGGACCTGGCGGTACCGCATGTGGCGGCACCTGGAGCGGGTGCTGCCCGGCGGGTACGAGATCGTCGGGCCCCGGGACGGGCTGTACGTGCCCGAGGGCGAGGCGGGGGACCCGCGCGCCTACGCCGACCCCGGCTTCCCCGCCCCCGCCCGCCGGCACCTCGCGGGGTGGGGCGAGGGGTGGCTGCACATGGCTCCGGTGATCGGGGAGACCGTCGCCGCCACCCGCGCCGACGTGCTGCTGGTCTCGCTCGGCCTGATCGACCTCGGCTTCTACACCGACAGCGACCAGACCGAGGCGAACGTCCGGGCGTTCCTCACCGCCGCCCGCACCGCGCGGCCGGGCGTCCGCGCGGTGCTGCTGCCGGTGATACCCAACGTCCGCGCCGGCTACGACCCCGCCTTCGCCGCCGAGTGCGCCCGCTTCAACGAACTCCTCGCCAAGGCGGTCGCCGACCTCGACGCCCCGGACGCGCCGCTGCTGCTCGCGACGGTCCCGGAGTCGTACGACCTCCGGGAGGACACGTACGACGGAACGCACCCGGGCCCGTCCGGCGAACACAAACTGGCCGCCGCCTTCGCCGGCGCGCTGCACCAGGCATGGGGCATCGGCGGCCCTTACGAGCCGTAGGACGCGCCCGGCGGACGTCAGGCGGCCCGGGTCATGCGGTTGGCGAAGGTGGAGAGGGTGTAGGCACCGATCCCGAGGACGACCTCCAGGGCGTTCTTCCGGCTGTGGCCGGCGGCCTCGAACGCGGCCAGTTCGGCATCCGACACCGCGCCCGAGGAGGCGAGCACCTGGAGGGTGAACTTCTCGACGGCGTCGAGGCGTTCGGGGGACGGAGCGGGCCCGAGGGCGGCGAGTTTCGCCTCGTGCATGTCGACGCAGAGGTGGCACTGGCTGCGGCGGGCGACGGCGAGGATCACGGTCTCGCGGGCGTGGGGGTCGAGGTCCGAGGACTCGAAGGCGGCGGAGAGCGCGAGGAAGCCGTCGAGGACCCGCGGGGCCTGTTCCCTGAGCAGTGCGGCGGCGTCGGCGACGCGGGTGGCGAGCGCGGCGTGCGTCATGTGGGTTCCCCCTTCTAGGATGGACAACATGGTTGACCATGCCGTCGGAGAAAACGTAAACCAGGTTGTCGATGCGGGCAAGGGAATACCGGGGACTCCCCCGTCCCACGGCCCCGCCGGCCCGCCCGCCCTCCCCGACTCCCCCGGGTTCGAGCTCCCCCTGCTGCTCTTCGGCGGATTCCGCACCCTCATCGACCGGCTCCACGCCCGCCTCGCCGACGAGGGCCACCCCGGCTTCCGGCCCGCCCACGGCTTCGCCATGCAGGCGATCGGCACCCGGGGCGCCACCGCCAGCGAGATCGGGCGCCGGCTCGGCGTCTCCAAACAGGCGGCCGGCAAGACCGTCGACCGGCTCCTCGCCCTCGGATACGCGGAACGCGCCGGCGATCCCGCCGACGCGCGCCGCAAACTCGTCCGCCTCACCCCGGAGGGCCTCGCCGTCCTCGCCCGCTCCGCCGCCGTCTTCGACGAGCTGCGGGCCGAGTGGAGCGCCGCCCTCGGCGCCGACCGCGTACGCGCCCTGGAAGCGGACCTGCGGAACGTCGTCCCCGCGGAGACGGCGTTCCGCCTCGACGCCACCAGCTGGCTCGGCGGCGCCTGACCCCGGCGCCGCCCGACCCGCGCGGCGCCCGCCCGCCAGGACCTACCAGGCGAATGCCTCCGGAGCCGGGCCGGGGCCCGGGAAGATCTCGTCGAGGCCGGCCAGGACCTCGTCCGGGAGGTCGAGGTCCAGCGCGCGCAGGGCGCTCTCCAGCTGCTCCGGGGTGCGCGGGCCGACGATCGGGCCGGTCACCCCGGGCCGGGTCAGCAGCCAGGCGAGGGCCACCTCGCCGGGCTCCAGGCCGTGCTTGTCGAGCAGGTCCTCGTACGCCTGGAACCGGGCGCGCTCCACCGGGTCCGCGAGGACGCCCGCCGGACGCCCGCCGGCCCGGCGGCCGCCCTGGACCTCCTTGCGGACGACCCCGCCGAGGAGACCGCCGGCCAGCGGCGACCAGGGGATGACCCCGAGGCCGTACTCCTGCGCGGCCGGGATCACCTCCATCTCGGCCCGCCGCTCGTAGAGGTTGTAGTGGCACTGCTCGCTGACCAGGCCGACCATGCCGCGGCGGGCGGCCGTCTCGTTCGCCTGGGCGATCTTGAAGCCGGGGAAGTTCGAGGAGCCGGCGTAGAGCACCTTGCCCTGCTGGATCAGGACGTCGACGGCCTGCCAGATCTCGTCGAAGGGGGTGGCGCGGTCGACGTGGTGGAACTGGTAGACGTCGATGTAGTCGGTGCCGAGCCGCCTGAGGCTCGCGTCGACGGCGCGGCGAATGTTGAGGGCGGACAGCTTGTCGTGGTTCGGCCACGCCTCGCCGTCGGCCCCCATGTTCCCGTACATCTTGGTGGCGAGGACCGTGCGGTCGCGCCGGCCGTCGCCCCGCGCGAACCAGGAGCCGATGATCTCCTCGGTCCGCCCCCTGCCCGCCGTCTGACCGTAGACGTTCGCGGTGTCGAAGAAGTTGAGACCCGCGTCGAGCGCCGAGTCCATGAGTGCGTGGCTGGTGGCCTCGTCGGTCTGCGGGCCGAAGTTCATCGTGCCGAGGACGAGGCGGCTGACCTTGAGTCCGGTGCGTCCGAGCTGCGTGTACTCCATGAGTCACCAGCCAACTCGTTGGAGCGCGCTCGAAGCAAGGGGTTACCGGACGGCTACAGCCCCGCCACGGAGGTCAGCGCGATGATCGCGAACATCAGCACGAGCACACCGGCCATGATCCGGTTACGAGTCTTCGGGTCCACCCCACGAGGTTAACCCGTGCCCTCCGCCGGCCCGTCTCCCCCCTCCAGGGGCCAGGCGCCGACCGTCTCGTACCGGGGCTGTTCGCCCGGCACCCCGGCCACGGGGAGGTTCGAGCGGACCAGGGCCAGCTCGCCGACCCGCCAGCGGGCGCCCTCGAAGCCGCGCAGGGCGTCGAGGAAGGGGGTCAGGGAGACGGTGCCGTCGCGGCCCCGGGCGATCGTGAGGTGGGCCTGGTAGCGGCGGTGCTCCTCCATCGGGATCCCGGTCCTGCGGGCCGCCGCGTCGGCGCGCTCGGCGAGCAGCCGCAGCGCGTCCAGGTCCCCGGCGGCTCCGGTCCACAGGGACCGGCGGCCGAAGTGCCCGCCGCCGTGCAGTCGGAGCGCGAACGGCGGGGTGCGGTGGGCGGCGCGGGCCAGTCGGGTCCCGAGCTCGGGCAGCAGGGCGTCGTCGACCTCGCCCATGAACGCGAGGGTGAAGTGCCACCCCGGCCGGGAGGTCCAGCGCAGGGCGCCGGCCCCAGGCAGGGCGTGCAGCCCGTCGACGGCGGCACCCAGCTCGGCGAGCGCCCCGGCGGGCGGCAGAACGGCGGCGAACAGCCTCATGGGCGCCAGTCTGGCACCCGATAGCCTCGGCCGGATGAACTCCGAAGCGATCACGATCAGGCGCGGGGGTCCGGCGGACCTGCCGGCCGTCCTCGCGATACTCGACAGCGCCGTCGTCTGGCTCAACGGCAGGGGGATCACCGCGCAGTGGGGCACCGACCCCTTCACCACCCGCCCCGCCACGGTGGAGCTGGTCGAGCGGGTGGTGACCGAGGGCAGCCCGTGGATCGCGGAGGTGGACGGCGTCCCGGCGGGGACGCTGACGCTCACCCCGCACCCCGGGACGTACGTCCCGCCGGCCGCCGAGCCGGAGCGGTACGTGCGCTTCCTCGCGACCGACGGCCGGTTCCACGGCCTCGGGGTGGGCGCGGCGCTGCTCGCCCACGCGGCGGAGGAGACCCGCCACGAGGGCGTCTCGCTGCTCCGCGTGGACTGCTTCGCGGGGAGCGAGGGGCGGCTCGTGGCGTACTACGAGCGGCAGGGGTTCACCCGCACCGATCCGTTCACCGTCGGCGAGTGGCCGGGCCAGGTCCTGGAGATGCGGGTGTGAGAGCCCCCGGGAGGGGGCGCCGGCGGCTCAGTGGAAGGTGATGTAGCCGTTGCCGTCGCGGTCGTTCGCGCGCTTGGTGTAGCTGTGCGTGTCCGCGGCGGCGCCGCCGGGCTTGATCAGCTTGATCGTGTCCTTGTCGTTGTTCCAGATGAAGTTGCAGTTGTTGCGGTAGGCGACGTTGCCGCCGTCGGACTCGGTGCCCCTGCCGCCGCGCAGCTTCACGTGGTCGCCGGGCTCCAGGTAGTGGTTGGCGCGGAAGGTGTAGCTGTTGCCGACCGCGTCCTTGACGACGTACCCCTTGAGGTTCACCCGGCCGGAGCGGGCGAAGTTCTTGATCGTCAGGTACTCGGCCTTGGTGTTGCCGGTGGTGCAGCTGTTGCTGTCGCGGCCCGGGGCGTCGTACTGGACGCCGGAGATCTTCAGGGCCGAGGAGTACTCGGCGGCCTGGGCCGGGGTGGCGACGAGGGTCGCCGTCAGGGCGGCGGCGCCGAGGGTCGCGGCTATGACGGGACGGATGGAGCGGGTACGCAAAGGGAACCCCCCTGGTGGTGCCTGTGATTGACGGCTCAACATACACAGGATCACCACATCTCGGTGCCACGACGTTCATTTCCGGACGCGCGAGAGGGCGGGCGGGAGCCGTGGCTCCCGCCCGCCCTCTCGCGGAACGCTTGCGGTCAGGCCGCCGTCGCCAGCCGCTCCGGCGCGGCGCGCGGGACGAAGCGCAGGCTCGGGTGCCCGTGGCGCCAGCCCATCGCGAGCTTCAGGTTGCCGATCCTGGCGAGGACGAGGCCGATGACGGCCGCCGCGGTGAGCGAGACGAGCCCGCCGGTCGCGAAGCCGGCGCGGGCCCCGTACGTGTCGGTGACCCAGCCGAGGAGCGGCGCGCCGATCGGCGTGCCGCCGGCGAAGACCATCATGTAGAGGCTCATCACGCGGCCCCGCATGACCGGGTCGGTCGCCATCTGGACGGCCGAGTTGGCGGTGACGTTCACCGTGAGGCCGATCATGCCGATCGGCACGAGCAGCAGCGCGAACAGCCAGAACGACGGCGAGAGGGCCGACGCGATCTCCAGGACGCCGAAGACGCCCGCGGCGATCACCAGCATCCGCAGCCGGGTCGAGCCGCGGCGGGCCGCGAGCAGGGCTCCCGCGAGGGAGCCGGCCGCCATCAGCGTGTTGAGGAAGCCGTAGGTGCCGGCGCCGACGTGGAAGACCTCCTCGGAGAAGGCCGTCAGCCAGATCGGGAAGTTGAACCCGAAGGTGCCGATGAAGCCGACCAGGGCGATCGGCCAGATCAGGTCCGGCCGGCCCGCCACGTACCGCAGGCCCTCGCGGAGCTGGCCCTTGCCGCGCGGGGCGCGCTCCACCTTGTGGAGCTCGCTCGTGCGCATCAGCCACAGGGCGGCCAGCGGGGCGAGGAAGGAGAGGCCGTTGACGAGGAAGGCCCAGCCGCTGCCGATCCCGGCGATCAGCACGCCGGCGACGGCGGGGCCGATGAGCCGGGCGGACTGGAAGTTGGCCGAGTTCAGCGAGACGGCGTTGCGGAGCCGGTCGGGGCCGACCAGCTCGGAGACGAAGGACTGCCGGGCCGGGTTGTCGACGACCGTGACCATGCCGAGGAGGAAGGCGATCAGGTAGACGTGCCAGACCTGCACCTGCCCGGAGAGGGTGAGCGCGGCGAGCGCGAGTCCGCAGAGGCCGAGCGCGGCCTGGCTGACGAGCAGCAGGCGCCGCTTCGGGTAGCGGTCGGCGATCACTCCGCCGTAGAGGCCGAAGAGGAGCATCGGCAGGAACTGGAGGGCCGTCGTGATGCCGACGGCGGCGGCCGAGCCGGTGAGGCTCAGGACCAGCCAGTCCTGGGTGATGCGGGCCATCCACGTACCGGTGTTGGAGACGATGGCTCCGGTGAAGAACAGCCGGTAGTTGCGGATGGAGAGCGAGGAGAAGGTTTCCCCCCGTCCGCGGGTCTTGAGGGTGGGTTGATGGACGGGTGCGGAGTCTGCTCCGGGTCCCGTGCTCACAGGTGCGTCGCCTCCTTGGCGCTCGGTTCACAGATGGGCGAGCTTCTCCAGGACGGGAGCGGCCGCGCGCAGTACGGCCCACTCGTCCTCGTCCAGGCCCTCGGCGAGGGAGGCCAGCCAGGCGTTCCGCTTGCGGCGGGCGTCTTCGAGCATGACCTCGGCCCGCTCGGTCTGGCTGACCACCTTCTGCCGGCGGTCGTCGGGATGCGGCTCCAGCCGGACCAGTCCCTTGGCTTCGAGCAGGGCGACGATGCGGGTCATCGACGGCGGCTGGACGTGCTCCTTGCGGGCCAGCTCACCGGGGGTGGCGGAGCCGCAGAGGGCCAGGGTGCCGAGCACCGACATCTCGGTCGGGCTCAGCGACTCGTCGACGCGCTGGTGCTTGAGGCGCCGGCTCAGCCGCATGACGGACGAGCGGATCGCGTTCACGGCCGCGGCGTCGCCGGGGGTGCCGTGGGACAGGTCAGGCATGTATTTAGCCTAACTCATTACTCTCTCTAAAGACCAACGGGTTTCCCGTGTGTCGCACGCGTCACGCCGGCCCCCGCCCGCCGAGGTCACGGGACGATATCCATGCATCACCCAAATGAGTGAGTCGGATCCGGAAAGTGACGCAAAGGGGCCCGGTCGCCCACGACCCTGAACGACATGGGATCGACAGTGCTCAGCCTGCGCATCGACAGTGAGCTGCTCGACCGGCTCAAGGGTCACGCCGCCAGAAGAGGAATGAGCGTCCAGGACTATGTCGTCCGGACGCTCGTTCGGGAGGACTTCGACGAGCGGTTCAAGACCGCCGTCGAGGAGACGGAGAAGTTCTACGGGGCGGAGCCGGAGCCTCCCGGCGCCGGCGCCGCCCCGCTCGATCAGGTCAGGCCCAGCGCCGGCATCGCGTAGTAGAAGACGAAGATCGCCGACACGACGTACATGGCCACCGGGACCTCGCGGCCCCGTCCGGCCGCGAGACGCAGCACGGTGAAGCTGATGAAGCCGATGCCGATGCCGTTCGTGATCGAGTACGTGAACGGCATCATCAGCATGGCCAGGAACGCCGGCACCGCGATGGTGTAGTCGCTCCAGTCGATCTCCTTGATCGACCCGGCCAGGATCAGGAAGCCCACCGCGAGCAGCGCGGGGGTCGCCGCCTGCGACGGCACCATGGTCGCGAGCGGCGTGAGGAACAGCGCCACCGAGAACAGACCGCCCGTGACGACCGAGGCGAGGCCGGTACGGGCGCCCTCGCCGACGCCCGCCGTGGACTCCACGAAGCAGGTGGTGGCGGAGGAGGAGGTCGCACCGCCGGAGGCGACGGCGAGGCCGTCGACGAGCAGGACCTTGTTGATGCCCGGGAAGTTGCCGTCCTTGTCGATCAGCTTGGCCTCGTCGCCGACGCCCAGGATCGTGCCCATGGCGTCGAAGAAGCAGGACAGCAGGACGGTGAAGACGAAGAGGACGCCGGTGAGCAGGCCGACCTTCTCGAAGCCGCCGAGGATGCTGACCTCGCCGACCAGACCGAAGTCGGGGGTGGCGACCGGGTTGCCGGGCCACTCCGGGGTGGTCAGGCCCCAGGACGGGACGGTCGCGACCGCGTTGATCACCATGGCGACGATCGTCATGACGACGATCGAGATGAGGATCGCGCCCGGCACCTTGCGGATGATCAGGGCGAGGGTGAGCAGGGTGCCCAGGACGAAGACGAGGACCGGCCAGCCGGTCAGGTGCCCGCCGGAGCCGAGCTGGAGCGGGACGGTGGTGTGCGCGGCGTCGGGGATGCGGGAGACGAAGCCCGAGTCGACGAGGCCGATCAGCATGATGAAGAGGCCGATGCCGATCGCGATGCCCTTGCGCAGGCCGACCGGGACGGCGTTCATGACGCGCTCGCGCAGGCCGGTCGCGACGAGCAGCATGACGACGATGCCGGCGAGGACGACCATGCCCATGGCGTCCGGCCAGGACATCTTCGGCGCGAGCTGGAGGGCGACGACCGTGTTCACGCCGAGGCCGGCGGCGAGCGCGATCGGCACGTTGCCGATGACGCCCATGAGGAGGGTCGAGAAGGCCGCCGTCAGGACGGTGGCGGTGACGAGCTGGCCGCCGTCGAGCTGGTTCCCGTACATGTCCTTGGCGCTGCCGAGGATGATCGGGTTCAGCACGATGATGTAGGCCATCGCGAAGAAGGTGGCGAAACCGCCGCGGACCTCGCGGGCGACGGTCGAGCCGCGCTCGGAGATCCTGAAGTAGCGGTCGAGGGCCGAGGCGGTTGCCTGAGGCTCCTTCGGCTCGGGGGCAGGGGCCTTGGCCGTGGCCGTGGTGCTCATGGGAGTGGGTTCCTCTTCGGGAAAGTCCTGAAGTCCTTTTTGGCGGTTCATACGAAGGAAACCCGCCATAGGCAAACCGTTTCAGTATGAACACATGAGCGAGCACGAGTCCATCTCCGCGCGTAGACACGAAAACCGGCCGCCTAGACTGAGGCACATGGCGAAGTGGACACCGAAGCACGAGGCACCCGAGCCCCTGGAGGGGCCCGTCGTCGGCACGATCACCGGCGGCACGATCCTCTGGTTCGTCCTCTTCCTCGTCCAGCTCCCCTTCTACGGCTGGTTCGACGACCGCGACCTGACGTGGTGGGTGTGGACCTGCCTGGCCGGCGCCGGCCTCGGACTGATCGGCATCTGGTACGTACGCAAGCGCGACGCGGCCATCAAGCGGCACCGCGCGGCGCGGGAGGCGTCCTAGGGCCTGTCGTCAAACTCCGGCCGTCGCCCGGAGGGCGGCCCCGCGGCGTCAGGTGCGTGCTCTCGGCGTGCCGGGCGCACGCCCTCGTACTGGGCGTACTCGGGCTTGTGCCCGGTGCGGCGAGAGTGCGTGCATGGCGTCGCGGGGCAGGCCGGTGTTTGACGACAGGCCCTAGCCCCCGCCCCGGGCCCCGCCGCGTAGCACCACAGGACGATTCCGCTCCTCCCACGGTCTGATCCTGCCCCTGCTCGGCAGGTGAACGGTCGGTTCCGGTCGTACCGTCGGAACCATGACGCAGCGGGCGAAGATCGACACGGACGGCGGCGGGGGCACCCGGGACACCCCGGCGGAGGCCACCGAACCCCCCGTCGTCCACCGGCCCGCCGGACTCACCGCCGCCGAGGTCGCCGAACGCGTCGCCCGCGGCGAGGTCAACGACGTCCCCGTCCGCAGCTCCCGCTCGGTCACCGACATCGTCCGGGCCAACGTCCTCACCCGCTTCAACGCGATCATCGGCGTCCTGTGGATCATCATGCTGATCGTCGCCCCGATCCAGGACAGCCTCTTCGGCTTCGTGATCGTCGCCAACACCGGCATCGGCATCATCCAGGAACTCCGCGCCAAGAAGACCCTCGACTCCCTCGCCGTCATCGGCGAGGCGAAACCCACCGTCCGCCGCGACGGACGGGCCGCCGGGATCTCCACCTCCGAGATCGTCCTCGGCGACCTCATCGAGCTCGGACCCGGCGACAAGGTCGTCGTCGACGGCGTCGTCGCCGAGGCCGACAGCATGGAGATCGACGAGTCCCTCCTCACCGGCGAGGCCGACCCCGTCGTCAAACGCCCCGGCGACCCCGTCATGTCCGGCTCGTTCGTCGTCGCCGGCGGCGGCGCCTTCACCGCCACCAAGGTCGGCCGGGAGGCGTACGCCGCCCAGCTCGCCGAGGAGGCGTCCCGCTTCACGCTCGTCCACTCCGAGCTGCGCTCCGGCATCTCCACGATCCTCAAGTACGTGACGTGGATGATGGTCCCCACCGCGATCGGCCTGATCATCAGCCAGCTCGTCGTCAAGGACAACGACCTCAAGAACTCCATCGCCCGGACCGTCGGCGGCATCGTCCCGATGATCCCCGAGGGCCTCGTCCTGCTCACCTCCGTCGCCTTCGCGATCGGCGTCATCCGGCTCGGCCGGAAACAGTGCCTGGTGCAGGAGCTGCCCGCGATCGAGGGCCTGGCCCGGGTCGACGTCGTCTGCCTCGACAAGACCGGCACCCTCACCGAGGGCGGCATGGACGTCACCGAGGTCCGCCTCCTGAACGGCTCGGACGAGACGTACGTCCACAAGGTCCTCGGCGCCCTCGGCGAGTCCGACCCCCGCCCCAACGCCTCCCTCCAGGCCATCATCGCCGCCTACCCCGACGCCGAGGAGTGGCGCTGCACCGAGTCCCTGCCCTTCTCCTCCGCCCGCAAGTACAGCGGCGCCGCCTTCAGCGAGGGCGACGGCGAGGACCCCACCTGGCTGCTCGGCGCCCCCGACGTCCTCCTCCCCGCCGGCGACCCGGCCCTCACCGACATCGACCACCTCAACGAGCAGGGCCTGCGGGTCCTCCTGCTCGCCCGCACCGCCCACGAGCTCGACTCCCCCGACGTGGCGAAGGACGCCCGGCCCACCGCGCTCGTCGTCCTCGAACAGCGGCTGCGCCCCGACGCCGCCGACACCCTCGCCTACTTCGCCGACCAGAACGTCGCCGCCAAGGTCATCTCCGGCGACAACGCCGTCTCCGTCGGCGCCGTCGCCGGAAAGCTCGGCCTGCCCGGCGCCGCGAACACCGTCGACGCCCGCACCCTCCCCTCCGACAAGGAGGAGATGGCGAAGGTCCTCGACGAGAACGCCGTCTTCGGCCGGGTCACCCCCCAGCAGAAGCGGGACATGGTCGCCGCGCTCCAGTCCCACGGCCACACCGTCGCCATGACCGGCGACGGCGTCAACGACGTCCTCGCCCTCAAGGACGCCGACATCGGCGTCTCCATGGGCTCGGGCTCCGAGGCGACCCGGGCCGTCGCCCAGATCGTCCTCCTCAACAACTCCTTCGCCACCCTGCCGTCCGTCGTCGCGGAGGGCCGCCGCGTCATCGGCAACATCACCCGGGTGGCGACCCTCTTCCTCACGAAGACGGTCTACTCGGTCCTCCTCGCGATCCTCGTGGTCGTCTCCCAGGTCGAGTACCCCTTCCTCCCGAGGCACCTGACCCTGCTGTCCACCCTGACGATCGGCGTCCCCGCCTTCTTCCTCGCGCTCGCCCCCAACAAGGAACGCGCCAAACCGCACTTCGTCCGGCGGGTCATGCGGTACGCGATCCCCGGCGGCGTCGTCGCGGCGGCGGCCACCTTCACCACCTACCTCCTCGCCCGCCACCACTACACCGGCACGGACGCCCTCGGCGCCGAGACCAGCGCCGCGACCCTCACCCTCTTCCTCGTCTCCATGTGGGTCCTCGCGATCATCGCCCGCCCCTACACCCTGTGGCGCCTCGGCCTGGTCGCCACCATGGCCGGCGCCTTCCTCCTGGTCCTCGTCGTCCCCTGGCTCCAGGACTTCTTCGCCCTCAAGCTCGTCGGCACCACCATGCCCTGGGCCGCCGTCGCCGTCGCCGCGACGGGCGCGGCGCTCCTGGAGATCGCCTGGCGCTGGGTGGACCGCCGCTTCCCGGCGTAGCGGCGGCCCGGACCCCTCCGCGGACCGTCAGTCGAACCAGCGGTCGCGGGCCAGCTCGTCGGTGCGGGTCGGGTCCTCCAGGAGGGCGGCCACCTCGAAACGGCGGGGCCACTGGGCGGTCGCCCAGGCGAGGGCCGCCGCCACGCCCTCCAGGGTCGAGGCGTGCAGGGTGCCGTCCGGGGTGCGGCGCCAGTCGAGTTCCGTGCCGCCGGCGCGGAGCTCCTCGTGTTCGAGGTAGGTGGCCGGGGTGGCCGGCCCCAGGAGGGCGTGGACCGCGGCGGGGACCTCGTGCTCCTCGCCCTCCGAGGTGACCACCGCGTCGACCGCCTCGCTCAGCCGACGGACCTGGAGGAGGTCCGCCAGATCGGCCGCCCGGGACGGGGAGACCGGCAGGAGCGGGAGGCCCGCCGTGAGCGGGAGCAGGTCGGGGGCGTCGGCCACCAGCGCCTCCCCCGCGTCGACCACCACCAGCTCCCCGTCGACCACCGCGCGCAGCTCCTCCGGCAGCGTGACCTGGTCCGGGTCGAGATCCGCCAGGGCCGTGTACAGGGCGTGCAGCTGGGCGCCCGTCACCGGCCGGTC
The DNA here is from genome assembly GCF_044541975.1 of Streptomyces sp. NPDC085460. Lineage (NCBI taxonomy): Bacteria > Bacillati > Actinomycetota > Actinomycetes > Kitasatosporales > Streptomycetaceae > Streptomyces > Streptomyces sp. NPDC085460. The sequence goes on along the minus strand of NZ_JBITTO010000012.1, from coordinate 166,327 downwards.
CGGGTCCGCGAGACGGGCCAGGAGCTCCGCCGCGCCGCCCGGCTCGTCGAGGAGCGCCGCCACCGACGTACGGACGCCGAGGGCGCGCAGCACCTGCTCGTCCTCGAAGCCGGTCGCGTCGGCGGGGTCGTACAGACCGACGAGCAGCGGGTCCCCGCCGGCCGCCCGCAGGCCGGCCGGGCGGCGCCCGCCGATCACCGGGTGGTCCCGCAGCCACCAGGCCGTGTAGGAGCGGACCGTCTCCGTCGTGCCGTCCGGCAGGAGGACCCGTACGGGCTGGGTCAGGGCGTCCCGGAGCGGCGGCCGCGCCAGCAGGGCCAGCGCCCGCGGCCAGGCGTCGTCGTCGACCAGGTCCAGGTCGCGTACCGCCACGATCTCCGTCGCCACCGGCGGCACCACGGCCTCCGGCAGCCGGTCCAGGACGTCCTCGCACCACACGTCGACCGCGTCCAGGAGCCCCGCGTCGTCCGGCTCCGGATAGTCGCCCTCACGGGGCTCCAGGTCGTCCGGGTCGAGGACCAGGTCGGCGGCGCGGACCAGCGCGAAGTTCGCCAGGACACCGCAGGCGGCGAGCGGGCCCTCGCCCCAGCGGGCCGCCAGTTCGGCGTCCACGCGGGCGAGTTCGCCCTCCCGCATCACCGCGTCGAACGCCGAGCCGGGCACCACGAGCTCACCCGCCGGGGCGAGCTCGCCCTCCTCGTCGGGAAGGGCCAGCGCGGCCAGCCACGGCTCGTCGCCGGGCTCCAGGTCCGCGTCCCGCACGAGACCCAGCACCGTCTCGACGAGCTCGTCCGGCTCCAGCGCAGGCTCGTCCAGGTTCCAGAACTCGTCGGCCTCCAGCGAGGCCGCGACCGCCTCCCGGATCTGCGGGGTCGTCAGAACGGCCCGGGGCGTCGCCGGGAGCGCCCCCAGCTTCTCCAGGAGCGGGTGCGCCGCCTCCGGATGCGCCACCTTCAGACCCAGCCGGGACAGCTCCGCCGGGGTGCCCGCCTGCGGCAGGAGGACCTGCCGGGGGCCGATCACCGTACGCCCCGAGTCCAGCGGCACCGGCAGCCCGGTGAGCCGGTCCGGGTCCACGCCGGCGAGGGAGTCGTACAGCCGCCGCCACCAGCCCGGCGCCCGCTCCACACCCGCCAGCCGGTCCACCGCCTCCGTCAGCGGCACCCGGCCGACCCCGAGCGTCCGCAGCTCGGGGCGGCGCTCCAGGCCCGCCGGGAGCAGCCCCGGGAACACCTCGGCGAGGACCGCGACCGTCTCCGCGCCCGCGCCCTCGACGACCTCCGCCTCGATCGGGCGGAGCGCCGGGACGTCCTCGGAGGCGACGGCGGGGGCGAGGAACGCGACCCGCGGCAGCCGGTCGAGGATCGCCTCCCGCAGCGCCCCGTCGAGCGGACCCTTGCCGAGCGGGCCCGGTACGAGGTCGAGCGCACCGCTCGTCACCGGCCGCCAGTCGGCGAGGAGTTCGGCGTACGCCTCGGCCGCGCGCTGCACCAGGAAGTCCGTCAGCGGCCCCGGCGCCGGGTGCCGGCGGGTCGGGTCCAGCGGCAGGGAGGCGATCAGCAGCGCGGGGATGCCGAGCGGCTCGTCGGTCGGCGTCGGCGCGTGCACGACGGGCGCGGTGCGCGGGTAGCGCGGGGCGCCGGCGCCGTCCACCGGCACGGCCCAGGTGACCGACCAGTGCGGGCGCAGCCGCTCCTCGACCGGGCGGTCCGCGAGCAGCTCCGCTCCGAGAGGACCCGTACGGGTGACGGTCCGCCAGCGGTTCGGCGCCTCCGCGGCCGAATCCTCGACGTGGACGTACCCGTCCGCCTCGGAACGGGTCAGCGTGCGGACCCCCTCCGGCGTCTCCACCACGATCTCGGAGAGACCCGGAAGAGTGAGCAGCAAAGCGTCGTCGACGGAGGCGAGGAGCCGCTCGGCGAGGCCGTGCGCGGCGGCGTCGCGCAGCGGGAGGACGACGACCGTGTCGTACCCGTCCGGCGCGGTGCCCTCGGCGGGCAGCGGCAGCCTCAGGAGGGGTACGTGGCCGTCCCTGCGGCGCAGTTCGTCGCCGAGGCCCGGGCTGTGGCGGGCCACGTCCGCGGCGAGCTCGCGGGCCTCCGCGAGGGACCAGCGGACGCCGCCGTGCCGGCCGAGGACGGCGGGCTCGTCGGAGACGGCGAGGACGGCGGCGAAACCGACGCCGAACCGGCCCACGGCGGACGTGGTGTCCTGCTCGGACCGCTTGGCGGAGGCCCGCAGCGTCGAGAGCGACTCGACGCCCGTCGCGTCCAGCGGGGCGCCGGTGTTGGCGGCGGCGAGCACGGCGGGGCTGTCCGCGTCGGCGGGGTGCAGGGTGAGACGCAGCCGGCCGGTGGTGCGGGCGCGGGCGGCGGCGTCGGCGGCGTTCTGCGCCAGCTCGACGACGAGGCGGTCGCGGTAGCCGCCGAGGGCCAGGTCCTCCTCGGCGTTCGCGTCCTCCCGGAAACGGGAGGGGGAGGCGGCCCACGAATCCAGGACGCCTCTGCGGAGCCGGGCGGTGCCGAAGGGGTCGCTGCCGTCGGTCGTCGTCCGGACGGTGACGCTCACGTGAGACTCCACTCTGCTGGGCCGTTCCTTCGGTACCGCGCCGAAGTTACCGCGCCGGCCCGGGTTCCCTCCGACCAGCACCCCGCCGCCGGGCCCTCGTCCGCGCTTCCGCCTGCGGCGACCTGGGGTTTCGGGGTCGGCGGGGGTACGGCGTGCGCCGGTACGCCACCGTGTGGGCAGGCGTTCCGCGGGGGCGATGGGGGTCCCCCCTGCTCGAGCGAAGCCGAGAGCTTGGGGGAGGGTGGGCACACCCACGGTGCGGCCGCACATGTGCGGGGCGTTCAGGCGCGGGGACCTAGGCGCGGTGCGGGGCGCCGTTCCGTTGTGCCCACCCGTTCCTCCCCCAAGGACTTCGTCCAGGGGGGACCCCCAAGCGGAACGTATGCCCACAACGGGGGCGGCGGGGCGCAGCCCGGCGGGTGGGCGCCCGCCCGACGAAACGGCGGGGCGCCGCAGGCTAGGAGTGGCCCAGGTCTTCCGAGGCCGCGTCGGGTTCCGTGACCGAGCCGGAGTCCGTCGGCGGGCGCAGCGGGAAGGGGTCGACGGCGGTCGAGTCGAGGACCGGCTCCGCCGGACGCGGCGGGGTCGGCATGACGGCCGCCTCCGAGTGCCCGCCGCAGCCGTACGCGAGGGAGACCACGCGCCCGTCCGCCGGGGCCAGTTCGTTGGCGCACAGGCCGAAGGACTGGCCGAGGGAGCCGGCCAGCGGCACCAGGAAGGCGCAGGACTGGCAGGTGGCGGGGGCCGCCTGGGCCATGGGGGTGCGGGGGCCGAAGGACTCGTCCCAGCGGTCGGCGGCGAGCCGGAGGCCGTACCGGGAGAGGACCCGGGCCCGGCCCATGCCGAGCTCGTCCGCGACCGCCGCGATCGCGCCGCGCGTCGGCGCGCGCTCGGTGATCTCGGCGTCCTCCGCGTCGAGGTGGTCCGCGAGGTCGGAGGAGACCGCGGAGTTCGGCGGCGGCGCGTCCTCGCCCGTGTAGCCGGGCTCCAGGCGCGGGTCGTCCTGCTCGGTGGGCAGGAGGTCGCCGGGACCGAGGTCGCCGGGGCGCAGCCGCTCGCTCCACGGCACCCATTCGGGCGCGAGGAGGGCGTCGGAGCCGGGCAGCAGGACGGTTTCGTCAAGCGTGACGTTCTTGGCCCGGGAGGCGCGCGTGACGGTGACCGCCCAGCGCCAGCCGCGGTAGCCGGGCTCCTTGCACTCGAAGAAGTGCGTGACGACCCGGTCGCCCTCCGCGACGACGCCGGAGTGCTCGCCGACGACGCCGGGGGCGGCGGCCTCCTCGGCGGCCTCCCGCGCGAGGTCCACGGCCTCGGCGCAGAGGCGGTCGGGGGCCGGGGTACGCGTGGCTCGCGGGGTACGCGGGGCACGGTCTCGCGTCGTCGCAGCACTCACTGGTATCGCTTCTCTCCTACGCCGTCTCACGGGTGCGCCGGCCGAGGTTCGGGAGCGAGGCTCCGGGAGCGGGGCGGGCGGAGCGGACCTGAGGGCCGCATCGACGTCCGCACCCGACCGGTCTCACGCGTCTCGGGCACACCTATCGTCATCCATTCTGCGGGATGCCGAAGGGGCGCGCGGCCGAGAGGAACCGCCGGTGGCGCGCTACGCACGCTACCCCGTTCGCGGGCCTGGGCCCACCTGCGCGCCCCAAGTGACCCGGATCGGGCCCCGGAGCGCCCGCCGGGACCGCCCCCTCCCGGCGTGTCCCGCCCCACCCGCGGCGACGCGGGACCCCGAAGCCGCACGGCCCTGCGGGCCACCGCCCGGGACCGTACGACACGGCGGTCCGCCGCCCCGGAGGCGTACGTCACGGCGGTCCGACACCCCGGCGGCCCGGCGACTCGGTTCGGGCGGGGCGTCGGTGGGGCACTATGAGGTGGTGGCAGCCGCACGGTCCTCTGGTCGATCCCACGATCGCCCCGGGCCGCTCCGCCGAGCGGGCCGGGCGACGGGGCGTGCTCTGCATCTGCCGTTCACGGGGACGGCGCGCGGAATCCGGCGGGCGACCCACGCCCACGGCGCGGGCGAGTCGGGGCTCGGCAAGCTGATCGAGCTGCACGCGGTGAACGGCGCCGGGGACGTGATGATCACCGTGGCGCTCGCGTCGACTGTGTTCTTCTCCGTGCCGACCGACGAGGCCCGCGGGCGGGTCGCGCTCTACCTCGCCATCACCATGGCCCCCTTCACGCTCCTCGCGCCCGTCATCGGCCCGCTCCTCGACCGGCTGCCGCACGGCCGCCGGGCGGCGATGGCGGCGGCGATGGGCGCCCGCGCGGTGCTGGCCGTGGTGATGTCGGGCCTGGTCGTGACGGGCGGGATCGAGCTGTACCCGGCGGCGCTCGGCGTGCTGGTCGCGTCGAAGGCGTACGGGGTGGTGCGGAGCGCCGTCGTGCCCCGGCTGCTGCCACCCGGCTTCTCCCTGGTGAAGGCGAACTCCCGGGTGACGCTCGCCGGACTGCTCGCCACCGGCGTCGCCGCGCCGATCGGCGCCGGGCTCCAGCTGCTCGGGCCCCGGTGGCCGCTGTTCGGGGCGTGCGCGCTGTTCCTGCTCGGGACGTACTGGGCCCTGCGCATGCCGCACAAGGTGGACTCCGCGAAGGGCGAGCGGCGGGCGCACCTGCTGACGCACGGCGAGAAGAAGCCGAGCCTGCGGACGGTGGGTCCCGCCGTGCTGCACGGCCTCCAGGCGAACGCGGCGCACCGGATGCTGTCCGGGTTCCTGATCTTCTTCCTGGCGTTCCTGCTGCGCGAGCACCCGCTCTCGGGGCAGTCGGCGGCGGTGTCGCTCGGCATCGTGGGCGTGGCGGCGGGGGTGGGGAACGCGTGCGGGACGGCCGTGGGCTCGCTGCTGCGGGACCGGGGACACCGCCCCGAGGTGATCATCGCCACGATGATCACGACGGTGCTGGCGGCGGCCGTCTGCACGGCCGTGTTCTTCGGCGGCGTGATGGTCGCGGTGCTGGGCGCGGTCGCGGGCCTCACGCAGGCGCTGTCGAAGCTGTCGCTGGACGCGCTGATCCAGCGGGACGTGCCGGAGGTCGTACGGACCTCGGCGTTCGCCCGCTCCGAGACGGCGCTCCAGATGGCCTGGGTGGTGGGCGGGGCGCTCGGCATCGCGATGCCGCTGAACGGGACGGCGGGGATGGCGGCGGCGGCCGGCTTCCTGGCGATCGGCGCCCTCCTCGCCGTACGGGGCCTGCTGTCGTCGCGCGGGCCGGGCACCTCCGACCGCCCGGAGCGCGCGAAGGTCGCCTGACCCGAGCCGGAGCGCGAGAAGGTCGCTGACCCGAGCCGCAGTGCGCGAAGGTCGCCCGACCCCGGGCCGCGCCGGGCGGTGGATCGGCCACGGCCGCGCGGCACGCCGTACCCCCGCGTGGCAGCGGCGCGGCGGCCCGATAGCCTTCGGCTCATGACCGTTGCGTTCTTCTCCGGCTCGCGCCGCCGGGCCGCCGTCGCCCTCGGAGCCGCCTCCGCCGGGCTCCTCGTCCTCACCGCCTGCGAAAAGCCGACTCCGATCGCGACCGTCACGGTCGGGACCGAATCGGTCAACTCCGAGGCCGCCTGCTACAACGACGGCGACCCCATCAAGGAGTCCGACATCCAGAAGTGCCTCAACAAGACGGCCGAGAAGTCGATCACCGTCGCCATGGACGACAAGGTCCGCTTCGGCGTCGACCCGGAGATCGCCGACAACGGCTGGACCATCTTCCTCGGCGGCCAGCAGGCCGAGCCGGAGCCGTACAAGAAGACGTACCGGACCATTCCGGCCAGCGCGTTCTTCACCGCCGGCCAGACCGGCGAGACCCCGGACGAGACGCAGGTGACGATCGTCGAGAACACCGGCAAGTCGCTCACCGGCATCTGGCACTTCAAGCTGAAGAAGGAATCCTGATCCTCCGGTGCACCACCGGATCCTGATCGTGACGGCCGTGGCGGCGGAGGCCGACTCCGTCGCCGGCGGTCTCACGACGCCCGCCCACCCGGGCGGGGAACTCCCCGTGCCGGGCGGCCTCGTCCTGCGCCGGTACGCGACGGAGCAGCGCACCGCCGACGTCCTCGTCGGCGGGGTCGGGCCCGCCGCGGCCGCCGCCGCGACCGGGACCGCGCTGACCCGTGCCGCGCTCGCCGGCGAACCGTACGGGCTCGTCGTCTCCGCCGGGATCGCCGGCGGCTTCCCCGGCCGCGCCCCGCTCGGCTCGCTCGTCGTCTCCGACGCGATCGTCGCCGCCGACCTGGGCGCCGACACGCCCGACGGGTACCTGCCCGTCGAGGAGCTGGGCTTCGGCCGCTCCGCCCACCGCGTGCCCGCCGCCCTCACCGGACCCGTCGCCGCCGCCCTCGCCGCGGCCGGGCTCCCGCACACCACCGGCGCCGTGCTGACCGTCTCCACGGTGACCGGCAGCGCCGCCCGCGCCGACGAGCTCGCCGCCCGCCACCCGGGGGCCGCCGCGGAGGCGATGGAGGGCTTCGGGGTCGCCGAGGCCGCCGCCGCGCACGACGCCGCCGTCCTGGAGCTGCGGGCCGTGTCGAACGCCGTCGGGCCCCGCGACCGGGCCGCCTGGCGCGTCGGCGACGCCCTGGCCGCGCTCCGGCGGGCCGTCACCGCCCTCGACACCACCTTCCCGGAGGCACGGCCGTGCAGCTGAAGATCGCCTACTCGCCCTGCCCGAACGACACCTTCGTCTTCGACGCCTGGGCCCACGGCCGCGTCCCCGGCGCTCCGCGCCTCGACGTCACCTTCGCCGACATCGACGTCACCAACGGCTGGGCCGAGAGCGGCACCGACGGCCACGACGTCCTGAAGGTGTCGTACGCCGTCCTGCCGTGGATCCTCGACGAGTACGCGCTGCTGCCCTGCGGCGGGGCGCTCGGCCGCGGCTGCGGCCCCCTCGTCCTGACCCGCGAACCCGGCCTCGACCTGCGCGGCAGGACCGTCGCGGTGCCGAGCGAGCGCTCGACCGCGTACCTGCTCTTCCGGCTGTGGGCGGCCGAGACCGTGCCCGGGGGCGTCGGCGAGGTCGTCGTGATGCCGTTCCACGAGATCATGCCCGCCGTCCGGGACGGCAAGGTCGACGCGGGGCTCGTCATCCACGAGGCCCGCTTCACCTACGCCTCGTACGGGCTCCACCGCCTCGCCGACATGGGCGAGCACTGGGAGTCCACCACCGGTCTGCCGATCCCGCTCGGCGCGATCGTCGCCCGCCGCTCGCTCGGCGCCGAGACCCTGCGGCTGCTCGCCGACTCCGCCCGGCGCTCGGTGCGGATGGCGTGGGACGACCCGGCCGCCTCACGGCCGTACGTCATGGAGCACGCGCAGGAGATGGACCCGAAGGTCGCCGACCAGCACATCGGCCTCTACGTCAACGAGTTCACCGCCGACCTGGGCGAGGCCGGCTACGCGGCGGTGCGGGGGCTCCTCACCCGCGCCGCGGCCGAGGGACTCGTCCCGCCCCTCGGCCCCGACGCGCTGTCGTTCCCGAGCGCCTAGACGTCGAGCTGGTCCGCGACCGCCCGCAGCAGCCCGGCGATCTTCTTGCCGGCCGCCTTGTCGGGGTACCGGCCGCGCTCCAGCATCGGCGTGATGTTCTCCAGGAGCGTCGTCAGGTCCTGCACGATCGACGCCAGCTCGTCAGGCTTGCGGCGCTGCGCCGCCGCCACCGACGGCGTCGGGTCGAGAATCGCCACCGAGAGCGCCTGGTCACCCCGCTGACCCGCGACGACACCGAACTCCACCCGCTGGCCCGGCTTCAGTGCGTCGACTCCGGCAGGGAGCACCGACGAGTGCACGAAGACGTCACCGCCGTCATCGCGGGAGAGAAAGCCGAAGCCCTTCTCGCTGTTGAACCATTTGACCTTGCCAGTCGGCAAAGCACACGCTCCCTCGATCTGTCCCGGACGCTCCAGGGCGCCGGGGAAAATGCCCTGGAACACCTTACCGAGGCTGTCCCCAGCGACAGAGGGCGTTAACCCCGCGCGCGAGCGAGGAAAGCCCCTGTCAGGAGGGACAGAGGCTCACAGGGGCGCGGCAGGGGCTCATACCTCCCTGGCCACTGCTCCCCGGCTCAGGCCACGGGTACCGCGTCGGCTTCGTCTGTGATGACTCCCTCACCCCCACGGAAGACGGAGAGCGTCTGGCTCATCTCCGCCCCTCCCGGCTCGGGGAGTCGGGACCACCCAGATTCACGTAATGGTCGGTGAGCGCCATGACGGACCGTGCGAGCCTCTGAGCGTGCCTCAGAGCCCACGGGGAGAAGGCCGGCACATGCGGGGTCCTGAGACGTCGAGAGGCTTCCTCGATGCCGACCAACGCGCAGACACGGGGCACGTCCCCCTTGGGGTGCCTGTCGGCTGCTGCCGTCACCTCGGGAAGGAGCAGGAAGAGCATCCCCCGAAGCGCCTGGATCAGGCTCTCCACCTCTTCCTCGGACAGGCTCTCCGCGCGCTCTCCCAGTGCCCTCAGGGCTGTCCGGCGCATCGTCTGCGCATCGAGCGGGATCGTCTGCCCCGGGACCTGTTCCGGCGCGCCGTGCGCGATGGCGTTCACGTGTCGACTCCTTGCGGTCGGCCAGGCTCCGGGGCCGTTCACCCGGTCGCCGGAGCGTGTGACCTCTCATGCAATCGACTTGGCGTGATCGCTTACAGGGACGGAACGCCCCAGTTCTGACCGCTTAGCCGTCGATGCCCAGAAACTCGGCCAACGACCGTAGCCCCGGGGGATGGTTGGGGAGCGACCACAGGTCACGGACGATCGCCACAGCCAGCGTGTGGTGCTGCATCCACGTAGGCGCCACCTTCCGCAGGGACTCCAGAGTCTTGACCGCCCCGGCGGCGTCCCCTGTGTCCGTGTGCGCACGGGCCACGTCCAGGAGCAGCCACGTACGCCATGACGGCGGGGTGTCCTTCCTCAGCCGCATTCCCTTGGCCAGAGCCAACGCGTCCTCCGGGTGGCCGTACTGGACAGCCAGACGTACGCGCTCGATACGGACGGACGACGGACTGAACACGCTGACCATGCGGCTGTCGCTGCCCTCAGGGAGCTTGGCGACGCGTGCGGCTTCCTTCTCCGCTCCTTCCATCAGGTCCGCCGCGCGGTCATAGTCACCGCTCCTCGCTGCCGACGTGGCGGCGCTCATCGTCAGTCCACCCCAGACCTTGAGCCCGTCCGCCGTCTCGGTGAGTTCCGCGCTCTTCATGTCGTCCGCAGCCCTCAGGGCGATGGACAGCGCGTCTTCCAGCCTTCCTTGCCGCTGGTACGTCCACGCCGTGGAATTCACGAGCATGGGCAGGAGCAGAGGGTTCGAAGACCGTGCGGCAGCGTCTATGGCCCGTTCAAGACTGATCAGTGCAAGGTCGGTCTTCCCCATGCGCACGGCTACGTGTCCGGCGAGCTGGAGAGCCTTGCCCAGGACCGCGAACCCCTCCCCGCGCTCGTTCTGGTCGGCGGAGGCCGTGACAGAGCTAGCGTCTGAGATCAGGGCGGGCAGAGCGTCCATGACCGCGTCGAACTCAGCCGAGTGATAGCGGGTCCAGCCCTCCGCGATCTGCTCCCTCAGCGTGTCCAGGGAGAAGCCTGAGGCCGGCGGTTGCCGCTCGGGCCCCCAAAGCGCCGGCATGACCGCCCGGCGCATCGCCACGAACTTGGGGCCGTCCGTCTCGCCCTGGGACGAGAGGGCGGGAGGATCCCCCAGGAGCGTCGTCAGCTCCACCCCGAGGCCGTTCGCCAGGGCGTGGAGCGTAGGGAGACGTGCCGAGTGCTTACGCCTCTGTTCGAGCTGCCTGATCACGTCCACGGACACGTGGGAACGTTCCGACAGTTCTTCCTGTGTCAGTCCAGCCAACCGGCGCAGACGGCGCAGGGTCTTGCCCAGGTCTTCGCTCGTCACGCCGCCACCGTACGCCGCCACCTTTCCCGGTCACATGGCGTTCATAGGTTCCTGGATCGAATGAGTGACCTTTCCCCGACCGGTGTCGTTGATCCGATGACAGCACCGCGAGCGAGGGGGAGGGTGATGAGCCGGAAGCTGCCTTTGGGCAAGGGGGAGGCGGCCCGCACCGGTTGCGCCCGCGCGCTCCTCCGGTCGGGGGTCGTGGAAAGGACCGGGGAGATCCTCACACCCGTCGTCCTCGCGGAACGCGTGGGCTGGTGCGCCGACCTCGTGGCCGGGATGGTCGATGCGGTGACTTCCGGGCACTGGAACGCCACCGCCGTGGAGACACTGGCCTCGGGTGTGGACGCGGGCGGCCGAAGGCTGCCGTCGCAAGCGTGGATGGCGCTGCGCCGCCTCGGCTGGGGTGCCGCCCCGATCGGGGGTGTAAAGGTCAACGACCGGATCGTGCGCATGGCGCAGGAGCAGGCCGGGCGCGTGCTCCGTTCGGCGAGGTGGCGCGCCGAGGTGATCTCCGGGATTCTGGCCACCTGGCCCGTCGATCCGGACAGGCGAACGCCTACCGAATGGAAGCAGGCACGGGCCGCGATCCCGGGCGGGGAGGATCTGCCGTCCGGCGTGATCCGTTCCCGTACCCGCCAGATCGCTGCGTACGCGCGCAAGAACGGGCGCCTTCCGGCGAATGTGTTCGAGCTGGAACCGTCGCCGGGTACGGCACGGATGCTTCTCCTCGCCGCGTGCGACGGCCAGCAGGCCACGATCGAGCGCTCCCGGGACGGGCGCCGAGTACTGCTGCGGCTGCAGCTTCCCGTCCGCCCGGACCCGCGTGGCTACGCGGACTGGACATGGGTGGCCTGCCCCCTCGCACTGCCGCCGACGGTCCCCGCGCATGCGGTGCTCCACCTGCCCACGCTGCGCCCCTCGGCCGGGAAGGTGCACGCTGATCTGGCCTACACCCATCCCGTGCCCAAAGCCGAAACAAGCGGTCATACCGTGGCACTCGGGGTGGACTGGGGCCTCAACACCTTGCTCAGCGCAGGCTCCGCCCGGCTCCACCCCGACGGACGGATCACCGCCCTCGGTACCGGAGCGCAGTTCCGCGCCGCCGGGGTGCTGGCCAGGCAGCACCGACTGCGCCGCACCAGCGAGCAACTGCACGCGAAGCTCGGCCACTACGCCCGGCTCGCCGACCCCAGTCTCGACGGGAAGACGCAGGTACTGGCGGAGGAGGCCCGACGTGTGTCACAACGCCGGTCGAACCTCAACGACGCCCTCGCGCGGGCCGCCGCACGCTGGACCGTGGACCAGGCCGTCGCGGCCGGGGCGACGGTCATCTATCTGGAAGACCTGCGGTCCCTGGAAGCCGGTGGCATGGGCCGCACGCTGAACACCCGACTTTCCCAGACCGTACGCGGGCAGATCGCCCAGTGGACGCGACACCTCGCCGCCGAGACCGGCATCGCGGTCGTCACCGTCCCACCACGCGACACCTCCCGGCACTGCCCGCACTGCCTGACCCCGCTCCGCCACCGCAAGGCCCCCGACCGGCCCACCGCACCGGGCTGGAAGTGGGCCCTCTGCCCTCGGCCCGACTGCGGCTGGCAGGGCGACCGCGACCAGGGCGCCTGGCGCCGCATCGCCGCACGCGGACTGGCCCACCAGACCAAGACCGTCACGGACCGCACGACCGGGCGGATGGTGATCCGCACGGTGGTCGATCGGCTGGAAGCCTCGGCTGTCATCACCGCTACCTCGAAGACCAGCCGGCCGGACCGGTCCAAGACCGGCCCCACCCGGCCGCGTACCCACCGCCCCGTGCCCAGGCGACGCGGGATTCCCTCCTCGACCCGGCCTTCGGGCCGTGTCGGCAAGCGTCCGGAGGGACACGTGCCGACGGACCGGCCCCGGCTGCCCCGCGCAGCACACCGGCACCAGGACGTGATCACGACCAGCTCACCCACCGCACGCCGACACCGGCCACGAGGAGCGGCACTGGGTGCGGGATTCCATCTCCACGCCCACGCCTCTCCCCCCAGGTGGACACCACCCGAGCCGGACCTCACGGTTCGCGCGGGTCGCTGGGCCGGTCAGAGACGCTAATGCGCCGGGGGCGGGTGACAAGACGCCGCCGACGTGTTCCTCCGGCCTGGGAACTACCCTGGCCGCATGCTGAGTGAAACCCCCGCAGGAGTGGTGAGCGGTTCCGGGGACGGGCCCGGGCCGGGTGACGGGCTCGTCAAGGCCGGTGTCGTCGTGTTCGCGGTCGGCGCGCTCGCGACGCTGGTCACGGTGGCTCCGCTCTTCCTCGGGACCGAGCCGTTCCCGACCGTCGCCTATCTGGTGTCGATGCTGATGGGCGTCGGGTTCGCGCTCGCCGGCGCCGGGGTGCTCCGGTCGGTCGCCGCGCAGCGGCGGCAGGCGCGCGAGGCGCGGCGCGCCGCTTAGGGCGTGTCTGACAATTGGCGTCGGATCAGGCCGGGTCGTCCGGTGCGTGCGATCGGCGTGCGGCCGGGGCGCCCTTGTAGCGGAGCAACTTGGGCGTTTCGGCCGTGCGGCGAGCGCGCGCGCCGGACGGGCCGGACCCGACGGGAATGGTCAGACACGCCCTAGGAGACGTACGCCTCCCACCAGGCGCGGAAGTCCGTCAGGTCCTCCAGGACCACGTCGGCGCCCGCGGCGCGCAGTTCCCCGGGGGCGTACGGGCCGGTGGCGACGCCGACCGAGAGCGCTCCGGCGGCGACCGCCCCGCGTACGTCGCCGACGTGGTCGCCGACGTACACCGAGGCGCCGTGGGCGCGCAGCGCCTCCGCCTTGCCCTCGGCGAACAGGCCGCCGACGACGACGTCCGGCTCGATGCCGAGGTGCGTGAAGTGCCGCTGCGCGTGCGGGCCGTTCTTGGCGGAGACGACGATCGTCCGGCCGCCCGCCTCCCGCACCGCGTCGAGGGCGTCGCGGGCGCCGGGCATGGGGACGGTCGGTTCGAAGGCGTGGATCCCGTACAGGGCACGGTAGTGGGCGGTCATCTCGGTGACCTGCGCGGCGGGCACCCAGTGGGCCATCTCCTGCTCCAGCGGCGGGCCGAGCCGGCTGATGACGAGGTCGGCGTCGACCTCGACGCCGTACTTCTCCGCGAACGCCAGCCAGGTCTTCCGGATGCCGGGACGGGTGTCGAGCAGGGTCAGATCGAGGTCGAATCCGACCGTGAGCGGGCCCGCGGGCGGAGAGGTCTGGGCGTTCATCGTCATGGGGGACATTGTGCCCGGGTGTTCGAATCCGGCGGCTGCGCGGACGGGGCGGCCGGGGCGCGGGCCTGTCAGGGGCGGTGGCTGCTTGGACCGGGCGGCCGGGGCGCGGGCCCGTCAGGGGCGTGGCGGTGGCTGCTCGGACCAGGTGGCCGGGGCGCGGGCCCGTCAGGGGCGTGGCGGTGGCTGCTCGGAGCGGGCGGCCGGGGCGCCGGCCCGTCAGGGGCGGTGGGCGCGGAGGGTGAGGTAGAGGGCGGAGAGGAGGGCCGCGGCGCGTAGCGTCCACGGCCAGGTCTCGGCCACCGCGGCCCCCATCGCGTCCTGCGCGACCGGTGCGCCCCAGCGGCCCTCCACGCGGCCCCAGAGCCACGCGATGCCGCCCGCCGCGGCGAGGCCGGGGAGGACGAAGACGGCCGTCTTGGTCTGGCCGGGGGTCAGCCGGCGGGAGCCGTACGCGATGAGCCAGCCGACGGCCAGCGCGAGCAGCCAGCCGAAGGCGGCGCCGGCGATCAGGAGCAGGGCGGCCAGGAGCAGGAAGGGGTGGGCGAGGCGGCGGCGGGCGTCGGGTTCCGGGGCCGGTTCGGCCGAGGGTTCGGGCTCCTGCGGGCGGCGGCGCCGGAGCAGGCGGGTGAGGAGGGCCAGACGGCCGGGGGGCGGCGGGAGCGCGGAGTCCGGGGCCTCGGGCTCGGGGGCCTCGGGGTCGGGCGGGCGGAAGAGCTCGGGCGCCTCGATGCCGCCGACGAAGCCGGGCGCGATCGTGTCCCCGTCGTCCGTCCCGCCGGGGAAGCCGGGCGCGATCCCGTCCGCGTCGTCCGGGCCTCCGGAGAAGCCGGGCGCGATCGCGTCCCCGCGGTCCGTCCCGCCCTGCCACCAGCCGCGGGGCGCCGGTACGGCGGCGGTCGGGGCGGCGGACGGCTGTTTCCCGGACCGCGGCTTCCCGGACGGCTGCTCTCCGGACTGCTGCTCCCCGGACGGCGCGGTCTCCGCCGTGGCGGCCCGTGCCGACCACCACGGCGCCGCCCGCCGCACCACCTCGTCCGGCGTGCCGAGGTCGCCGAGGATGCCCCGGACGGCGCCGGGCGACTCCTCGCCGGTGCCGGCGCGGCGGCGGTCGATCTCGTCTCGGAGGCCCGCGACGAGGGCGCTGCGCTCGCCGGGCGGGAGGTGCCGCTGGTGGGCGAGATCGCCGACCTCGCTCAGGTAGTCGAAGACCATCCGGTCGCTCTCGATGCCCACGCCGCCCCTCCACCGTCCGGCCGAACGCCGTCCCGGTCCTGACGGTAGCGCCTGTGCAGCGGATAACGTGGTGCGGATGGGGATCGGCGAGCTGGACCGGGAGGCGCACGTGCCCGAGGGACGTCCGAGTGGGACCGCGGCGGGTCCGCGCACGCTGGCCGAGGCGCTGCGGGCGCGCGGGGACGACGGTCTCGCGGCGCTGCTGCGGGCCCGCCCCGACCTGCTGGGGCCGGTGCCGAACGATCTGACGCAGCTGGCGACCCGGGCCGGGACCCGGGCGTCCGTGGTGCGGGCCCTTGAGCGGCTCGACCGGTTCTCGCTCCAGGTGGCCCAGACGCTGGCGGTGGCGCCGGACCCGGCACCGTACCCGGTCGTGTTCGGTCTGCTCGGTGGCGGGGACGTGCCGGAGGTGGCGGAGGCGCTGCCCCGCGCGGTGGCGCTGCTGCGCGAGCAGGCGCTGGTGTGGGGCGAGGACGAGCGGCTGCGGCTGGTGCGGACGGCGCGCGAGCTGCTGTCGCCGTCGCCGCAGCACCCCTCCCCCACCGGGCTCGGGCCGACGGTCGCCGAGGCGACGGCGGGGATGTCTCCGGGGCGGCTCCAGGAGATCGTGGCGGCGGCCGGGCTGCCGTCCACGCACGACCCGGTGTCGGCGGTCGCCTCGCTGACGGGTCTTTTCACCGACCGGGAGCGGATGGGCGCGCTGCTCGACACGGCGCCGCCGGAGGCGCTCGCGGTGCTCGACCGGCTGGTGTGGGGTCCGCCGTACGGCGAGGTGACGGCGCGGCCGACGCCGCCGGTGGGCTGGCTGCGGGACCGCGGGCTGCTGCTGCCGGTGTCGCCGCGGACGGTGGTGCTGCCGCGCGAGGTGGCGCTGCACCTGCGGGGCGGGCGGGCGCACCGGGCGCCGGAGCCGCGGGCTCCGGAGCTGGTGGTGGCGCGGGAGTACGGTCCCCAGGTGGTGGACGGCGCCGCCGCCGGGCAGGCGTACGCGGCGCTCGCGACGGTCGAGGAGCTGCTGAAGTCGTGGGACCACGGCGGCCCGGCGGTGCTGCGGGCCGGCGGTCTGTCGGTGCGGGACCTGAAGCGGACGGCGGCGGCGCTCGACGTGCCGGAGCCGGTGGCGGCGTTCTGGCTGGAGCTGGCGTACGGGGCGGGGCTGCTGGCCTCGGACGGCGAGGCGGACGAGCGGTACGCGCCGACGCCCGCGTACGACGACTGGCTGGACCAGCCGCCGGCCGAGCGCTGGGTCCGGCTGGTCACCGCCTGGCTGGCGGCGACCCGCACCCCGGGGCTCGTCGGCGGGCAGGACGCGAAGGGCCGGACGCTGTCCGCGCTCGGACCCGACCTGGACCGGGCGGCGGCGCCCGAGGTGCGGCACCGGGTCCTCGGGCTGCTCGCGACGCTCGCGCCGGGCGCGGCGGCCGAGCCGGAGAGTCTGCTGGCCCGGCTGCGCTGGGAGCGGCCGGCGCGGGGCACCTCCGGGTCGGCGTCCCGTACGGCCGGGGCGCAGGCCCCCGCGCCGGGTCCGGCCGCGGAGCCCGGTGCCGCGGGTCCGTGGGCCTCGGAGGTCCGGCCCGCCGCGCCCGCGCAGCCCGCGGACGGCTCCCGTCACCCCGCCGACCTGCGGGAACGTCTCGCCCGCTGGGTTCTGGGCGATGCCGAGCTCCTCGGGATCACCGGGCGTGGCGCGCTCTCGACGGCCGCCCGGGCGCTGCTCAACCTGCCGCTCGCGAAGGCCGCGGGGCCGGCCGCCGAGGGGGGCGGGGTGGAGCCGGAGGTGGCCGCCGAGCGGGCGGCGGAGCTGCTCGAACCGCTGCTCCCGCAGGCCGTCGACCATGTGCTGCTCCAGGCCGACCTGACGGCCGTCGCGCCCGGCCCGCTGCTGCGGCCGCTGGCCGACGCGCTCGCGGTCCTCGCGGACGTGGAGTCGAAGGGTGGTGCGACGGTGTACCGGTTCACGCCCGGTTCGGTGCGGCGGGCGCTCGACACCGGCCGCTCCGCGTCCGATCTGCACGCCTTCCTCGCCGCGCACGCCCGTACGCCGGTGCCGCAGCCGCTCGCGTACCTGATCGACGACGTGGCGCGCAGGCACGGGCATCTGCGGATCGGGGCGGCGTCCGCGTACGTGCGCTGCGACGACGACGCGCTGCTCGGCGAGATCCTGGCGGACCGGCGCTCTGCCGGGCTGCGGCTGCGGCGGCTGGCGCCGACGGTCCTCGCCGCGCAGACGGACCCGGCGTCGCTGCTCGAAGGGCTGCGGTCGATGGGGTACGCGCCGGCGGCGGAGTCGGCGGAGGGCGACGTCCTGATCGCCCGCGCCGACGCGCACCGCACCCCGCCCCGTACGCCGCCGGCGCCGGTCCCGGACGGCCCGCTGGCGCCGGACGCCACGCTGCTGACGGCGGCGGTGCGGGCGATCCGGGCGGGCGACCGGGCGGCGACGGCGGTCCGCAGGGAGCCGGCGGTCCCGGTGACGGCGGGCGGCCTGCCCCGTACCTCGGCGGCCGAGACGCTGGCGACGGTGCAGGCGGCGGCGATGACCGGCTCGGCCGTGTGGATCGGCTATGTGAACGCTGAGGGCGCGGCGAGCCAGCGGGTCATCGCCCCCGTGCGGGTCGAGGGCGGTTTCGTCACCGGCTACGACCACACGGCCGACGAGGTCCGCACCTATCCGCTGCACCGCATCACGGGCGTGGCGGAGCTGGCGGACGAGGAGGTCTAGGGCCTCGGCCCGACCAGGAAGGACGAGGGTCTAGCCTCTGGGCGCGACCAGGGCGGCCGGGTCGACCTCCAGCGGGAACGGCTTCTCCGGTGGATTTCAGTGTGGCAGGCCCCGCCGACAACGGGCGGGCGTCGTGCAGACTGGATGTTTGGCCGCGCGGAAGGGAACCCACACACGTGAACGGTCCACTCATCGTCCAGAGCGACAAGACGCTGCTCCTGGAGGTCGACCACGAGCGCGCCGAGGCGTGCCGGCGGGCCATCGCGCCCTTCGCCGAGCTGGAGCGGGCGCCGGAGCACATCCACACGTACCGGGTGACGCCGCTCGGGCTGTGGAACGCGCGGGCCGCCGGGCACGACGCGGAGCAGGTCGTGGACGCGCTGGTGGAGTACTCGCGGTACCCGGTGCCGCACGCGCTGCTGGTGGACATCGCCGAGACGATGGGCCGGTACGGGCGGCTGACGCTGTCCAAGCACCCCGCCCACGGTCTGGTGCTGACGACCACGGACCGGCCGGTGCTTGAGGAGATCCTGCGGTCGAAGCGGGTGCAGCCGCTGGTGGGGGCGCGGATCGACGCGGACACGGTGGTGGTGCACCCGTCCGAGCGGGGGCAGATCAAGCAGACGCTGCTGAAGCTGGGCTGGCCGGCCGAGGACCTCGCCGGGTACGTCGACGGCGAGGCGCACGCGATCGACCTGGCGGAGGACGGCTGGAGCCTGCGGCCGTACCAGCGGCACGCCGTCGAGGGGTTCTGGCACGGCGGCTCCGGGGTCGTCGTGCTGCCCTGCGGCGCGGGGAAGACGCTGGTCGGCGCGGGGGCGATGGCGAAGGCGCGGGCGACGACGCTGATCCTCGTCACGAACACCGTCTCCGCCCGGCAGTGGAAGAACGAGCTGGTGCGGCGGACCTCGCTGACCGAGGACGAGATCGGCGAGTACAGCGGGACGAAGAAGGAGATCCGGCCCGTCACCATCGCCACGTACCAGGTGCTGACGACCAAGCGGAAGGGCGTCTACCCGCACCTGGAGCTCTTCGACTCCCGTGACTGGGGCCTGATCGTCTACGACGAGGTGCATCTGCTGCCGGCGCCGGTCTTCAAGTTCACCGCCGACCTCCAGGCCCGCCGCCGGCTCGGTCTGACCGCGACGCTGGTGCGCGAGGACGGCAAGGAGGCGGACGTCTTCTCGCTGATCGGGCCGAAGCGGTTCGACGCGCCGTGGAAGGAGATCGAGGCGCAGGGGTACATCGCGCCCGCCGACTGCGTCGAGGTGCGGGTGAACCTCACCGACTCGGAGCGGCTCGCGTACGCGACGGCGGAGGCGGAGGAGAAGTACCGCTTCTGCGCGACGACGGCGACGAAGCGGCGGGTGACCGAGGCGCTGGTGCGGCGGTTCGCCGGGCAGCAGATCCTCGTCATCGGCCAGTACATCGACCAGCTCGACGAACTGGGCGCGCACCTCGACGCGCCGGTCATCAAGGGCGAGACGTCGAACAAGGAGCGGGAGCGGCTCTTCGACGCGTTCCGCAACGGCGAGATCAACGTCCTCGTCGTCTCCAAGGTCGCGAACTTCTCCATCGACCTGCCGGAGGCGACCGTCGCCATCCAGGTCTCCGGGACGTTCGGCTCTCGCCAGGAGGAGGCCCAGCGCCTCGGCCGGGTGCTGCGTCCGAAGGCCGACGGGCACCAGGCGCACTTCTACTCGGTCGTCGCCCGCGACACCATCGACCAGGACTTCGCCGCCCACCGTCAGCGCTTCCTCGCCGAGCAGGGCTACGCGTACCGGATCGTCGACGCGGACGAGCTGCTGGCGCCGTAGGGGACGGGCGGCCGGCGGCTCAGGGGACGGGCCGGCCGGGCGCCTTAGGGGACGGGCTGCCGGGGGCACGGAACGGGACGGGGGTTCCTGACGCCGGCCTCCTCGGGGCCGTGGTCGCCGAGGAGGGCGACGCTCACGGCCGCGCCGCCGAAGGCACGGACCGCGCGGAAGGCCGTCGCCGCGAGGCGGCGCGGGCGGGGTCGGGGGACGGTGGTCACCAGGGTGAAGGTCGTCGCGGTCATGACTCCATTCTGGAATCCGGACATTCCGAACACATCGGCCTGGGGGTGGAACCCTCGTCCCCCTTACGGCGGATCCCTCCCGGGTCCCTCCCCCTACGGGAAAACGATTCGCGCCCGCCCCGGGCCGGGGTCTAGAATCACCGGCTTCCCCGCCTCCCGGACGCCCGCGTCCCCGAGGAGCGCGCCGCCGTCCGGTCGGAAACCGGCGGCCACATCGCCCTGTCCGTGTGTCCGTCCGCATGCCCGACCGGAGGCTTCACCGTGTCCGCAGCTGTGCCCACCGACGACCCGCTCGTACGCGAGCGGTCCCACCTCTCCGCCTCCCGTGCCGCCCTGCGCGCGATGCGCGAGGAGGTGGAGGCGCTGGACATCAAGGACGTCACGGCGAACTGGGTCAACTCGATCGTCCTGGAACGCCAGATCGAGGACCGCATCAAGGCGCTCGCGGACCTCGCCCACACCCCGCTCTTCTTCGGCCGGCTCGACTACCTGCCGCCCGCCCAGCAGGGGCAGCGCTTCTACATCGGCCGCCGGCACGTCCACGACGCGCACGGCGACCCCATGGTCATCGACTGGCGCGCGCCGGTCTCGCAGCCGTACTACCAGGCGTCGAAGAAGGACCCGCGGGACGTGGGGCTGCGGCGCCGCTTCGGCTACACGGGCGGCGAGCTCACCGCGTACGAGGACGAGCACCTCTCCGACCCGTCCGAGCTGGAGAGGACGAGCCGGCTGCTCCAGGCGGAGATCGAGCGGCCGCGCGTGGGCCCCATGCGGGACATCGTGGCGACGATCCAGCCCGAGCAGGACGAGATCGTCCGCTCCGGCCTGTCCGGCACGCTGTGCGTGCAGGGCGGCCCCGGCACCGGCAAGACCGCCGTCGGCCTGCACCGTGTGGCCTACCTGCTGTACGCCCACCGGGAGCGCCTCGCCCGCACCGGCACGCTCGTCATCGGCCCGAACCGCTCCTTCCTCCAGTACATCGAGCAGGTGCTGCCCGCCCTCGGCGAGCTGGAGGTCCGGCAGGCGACCGTGGACGACCTCGTGGCGCACGTGGAGGTGCGGGGCACGGACGAGGCGGCGACGGCGGTCGTGAAGGGCGACGCGCGGATGGCGGAGGTGCTGCGGCGGGCCGTCCGCTCGCACGTGACGCTGCCGGCGGAGCCGCTGATGGTGGTCCGCGGCTCGCGCCGCTGGCGTGTCCCCGCGTACGAACTGGAGGAGATCGTCCGCGAACTGACGGAGCGTGACATCCGGTACGGGGCGGCCCGCGAGGCGCTGCCGCAGCGGATCGCGCACGCCGTCCTGGTGCGGATGGAGCAGGCCGGCGAGGCGCCCGACGACCGGGTGCAGAACGCGGTGGCCAGGAACGCGGCCGTCAAGGCGGTCGTGAAGGAGTGCTGGCCGCCGGTCGACCCGGCGAAGCTGGTGCTGCGGCTGCTGAGCGACCCGGAGTTCCTGGCGGAGCACGCCGCCGGGGTGCTGGACGACGAGGAGCAGAAGCTGCTGCTGTGGGCGAAGCCCGCGCGGAGCGTGAAGACCGCGAAGTGGTCGGCGGCGGACGCGGTGCTGATCGACGAGGCGACGGACCTGGTGGAGCGGACCCACTCGCTCGGGCACGTGGTCCTCGACGAGGCGCAGGACCTGTCCCCCATGCAGTACCGGGCGGTGGGCCGCCGGTGCACGACCGGTTCCGCGACGGTCCTCGGCGACCTGGCGCAGGGCACCACGCCGTGGGCCACGCGGAGCTGGCAGAGCGCGCTCGCGCACCTCGGCAAGCCGGAGGCGCGGGTCGAGGAGCTGACCGCCGGCTTCCGCGTGCCGAGCGAGGTCATCGCGTACGCGTCCCGGCTGCTGCCGCACATGGCGCCGGGGCTCGCGCCGGTGGAGTCGGTACGGGAGAACCCGGGCGCCTTCGAGATCCGCGAGGCGGCCGGGCCCTCCGAGCCGGCGGTGGTGACGGCCTGCGCGGACGCGCTCGGGCACGAGGGCTCGATCGGCCTGATCGCCGCCGACGCCCGGATCGCGCCGCTGGCCGAGGCGCTGGAGGCGGCCGGGATGCCGTACCTCTCCCCCGGCGAGGAGACGACCGCCGAGTCCCGCCTCACCCTCGTCCCGGCCTCGCTGGCGAAGGGCCTGGAGTACGACTACGTGGTCCTCGACGAACCGTCGGCCGTCGTCGACGGCGAACCGGACGAGCGCACGGGCCTGCGCCGCCTCTACGTGGCCCTCACCCGCGCCGTCTCCGGCCTCACGATCGTCCACACGGCCCCGCTGCCGGCGCAGCTGGACCCGGTGGCGGCGCGGGTCTGAGCCGGGGGCCCGGTCAGTCGGCGTCGATGCCCCGGGCGGCGAAGATCTCCGCCGCGCCGTCCACCGCGAGCACACCGTCCTCCACGAAGGTGACCTCGCGGAGGTTCGGCAGCAGGTCGAGGTCGTCGAGCGACCGCACGTCGAAGAGGTCGTCCTCGCCGTCCCAGGCCGGGGCGCAGTGGTGGAAGACGTCCGTCCCCGCGTCGAAGCACAGCTCCTCGACGGTGGCGAGCAGCTCGGCCGGGATCTCCAGCGCCTCGAAGTACTCCCGGGACTCCGGCAGCACCTCCTCGGCGAGGCCGTTCTCCAGAACGTGGGAGGCGGCGTCGCGGATGCCCCGCTCGGCCAGCCGCGCGTGCACGTCGTAGACCGGGAGGAGCGTCCCCGCCCGGTACATCAGCTCCTCGATGACGAGCAGCTTGAGGTTGAAGTCGTGGAACCGAGTCATGGACCCAGGGGTACCACGGCGGTACGACAGCCCTGACGGCGCCTCGGACGTCGAGGGGCGGAGGAAGCCCCGGGGACGGCGCGAGCCGGGCGCCGCCGTCAGCGGAACTCGGGCAGCGCCTCCGTCCAGGCCCTGCGGGCGACGGCGGCGAGGACCGGGTTGGGGGTCGGGGCGGTGCCGGGGCCGCCCGTGTCGCCGTAGTAGTGGTCGGTGACCAGGCCCCAGCAGAGGGCCCAGCCCCGGCCGCGTGCCCAGGTGGCGTCGTCGACGCGGGAGGCGGCGCGGAAGAGGGGGCGGGTGGCCGGGGTGAGGAGGGTCCAGGCGGGCAGGAGGTCGGCGGCGGGGTCGCCGGTGCCGAGCCCGCCGAAGTCGATGACGGCGCTGAGGCGGCCGTCGCGGGTGAGCAGGTTCCCCGGCAGCAGGTCCCCGTGGAGCCAGACCGGCGGGCGGTCCCAGGCGGGGAGGGCCAGGGTCCGCTCCCAGGCGTCGAGCGCGGCCCGCTCGTCGAGGAGCCCGGCGGCGGCGAGTCCGGCGACGGCGGGCGGCAGGGCGCCCTCCTCCCACTCCGTGACGGCGCCGCCGCGGAAGGAGCGGGGGCCGCCGGTGGCGTCGGCCGCGCGCAGCGCGACGCCGAAGCGTCCCAACTGCTGGGCGGCGTGGGCGAGATCGGTGACGGGCGCGGTCCAAGCGTCGGCGCCGTCCAGCCAGGCGTATACCCCCCACGCCTGCCCGAAGCCCTCGCCGGGGACGCCGGCCCCCAGGGGCAGCGGCACCGGCAGCGGGAGCGCGGGGGCGAGCCGGGGCAGCCACCGCTGCTCCTTCTCGGCCTGCCCGGCGGCCCACCGGGCCTTCGGCAGCCGCACGACGAGGTCGTCCCCGAGCCGGAACATCGCGTTGTCGGTCCCGGCCGACACCACCCGCCGCACACCGAGCCCCGCCCACCGCGGAAACTGCGCGGCGACCAGCCGCCGTACGAGTGCTTCGTCGATCACGTCCGCCATGGGAGGGGAGCCTAGCGAGCGGGCCAGGCACTCACACGGGACTTTCTCGCGCCTCCGGACACCCCTAGACCGGGAGCGACCACGCCGGCCCCTCCCGGTCACCGAGCCAGACCCGTTGTCCGTCCGGGGCGATGGTCAGGCCGAACGCGGACAGGTGCGGCGCTCCTCGCTCCTGCCAGGTGCTCACGGCCTCCTCGACGGCGTCCCACAAGCGCAGCGGCCCCCGCTCGGTCACGGTCCACCCGCCGTCGCCGTCCGGCCGGGTCCGTGCGTGCGAGCCGGTGGCGACGTCGAGCAGGATCTGTTCCTCGCCGAGGCCGAGCCGTTCGGCGGAGGGCGCGGCGAGCTGGGCGACGAACCGCCCCGTCCAGTCGTCCAGCACGGTCGGGTCGATGAGGCTCGGCCGGCGGACACCGGGAAGGAACTCGACCGGTCCGTGGGAAGGCTGCGTGTGGGACCGCGCCATCATGAACGAGGTGTACCCGGGCAGGAATCTTCCCGAGGCACCGCCCTCGCCGTCGGCGGTCAGCCGGACCAGCCCATGGCCGAACCCCCACCCGGCGAGCGTGAGGAGCAGCGTTCCGCCGGCCCGGACCTGTCGGAGCAGGCCGTACGGCACGTGCCGCATCGAGCAGAACGCGATCACGACGTCGTACGGCGCCGCCTCCAGGTGACCCCGGAGCCCGTCTCCCGTGACGACCGCCGCCCCCGTCCCGTACCCGGCCTCGGTGAGTGCTCTCCTCGCCCGCTCGGCGGCGTCCGGGTCGGTCTCGATCGCCGTGGTGTTCCCCGCTCCGGCGATCTCGGAGACGAGCGCTGTGGAGTACCCCGTTCCGGCGCCGACGATCAGCACCCGGCTCCCCGCCGTGATCCCGGCCCGCTCGATCATCCACAGTACGGAGCCGGGCAGCGTCGAGGACGACGTCGGCGTACCTCCGGCGACGGCTCCGACGGCGTCCTCGGCGAGCACGCCGTCCAGTTGCGTCACCCATGTCTCGTCGCGGTACGCGAGCTCCAGCCATGCGGCGGCCGACGTCCGGTCCCGCCGCACCGGCGTCCATTCCGTCACGCCCGGCGGCGGGCTGGGCCGGTAGACCGCTTCCCCGAGGAACACCTCACGGGGGACGGTCTCGGCAGCGCGTCGCACGTCGGCGTGGGTCACCCTCCCTTTCGAGACGAGCTTCTCGACCAGACGGTGCCTCATGCGGACGGCATCGGCGTTCATTCGGAAGCACCCTTCTGCAGGACGTCGGCGAGCGCGCCGGCGATGGCACCGTTCGACTCCTCGCCGACGAAGGCCCATTGGCCGTTCGGATTACACTCCAGGAACCACCATCGGCCCTCGCCGTCGAGCGCGAAGTCGAATGCCCCGAAGACGAGCCCGAAGGTGTGAAGGTAGGAGCGGACGGCGTCGGCGACGGGCGGCGGTACGGAGACGGGCGAGCAGCGGATCATCCGCTGGTCCTGCCTCCAGTCGACGTGGTCGCCGTCGGTGTCGATCCGGGTGGCGAACAGGTCGTCGCCCACGGCCGCGAGACGGATGTCGGCGACCTTGGGGACGCGCGCCTGGAACAGGTGGGGGCACAGTGCGACCGAGGCATCGAGTTCGTCGGCATGGACGGGGCTCACCCAGACCGTGCGGTTGCGCCCGTCCGCACCTGGCAGGTGCACCCCGTGCAGGGGCTTGTAGACCACCTGACCGTGTCCCCTCGCGAACGCTCTCGCGTCCTCGACCCGATTGGTGATCAGCGTGGGGGCGACGAGGAACCCGAGGCGGCCCGCCACAGCGAGTTGGGCTGGCTTGGAGTCGGCTGCCCGGTTCCGTACCGGATGGTTGACGTGGAGCGTGTCGGGCAGCACGGTCAGGACCCCCGCGTATCCGGCACGGGCCTGCTCGATGCCGAAGCGCCGCTCGGGGGTCTCCGCCTGTCGGGGATCGCCGTACGGGGTCGGGCGGCGCCAGTACGCGGACCGCACCCTCGCGAGGTCGACGTCCCGGCTGGCGGTGGTCAGCTCGCCGGCGAAGCCGCCGGCACCGAACCGCGCAGTCAACCGCGCGGGTTGCGGGAAATCGGTCGCCGGGTCGAGCCGCACGACCGGGACATCCCGCTCGTGCAGCTCACCCACCACCAGGTCCGCCGTGACGTCGCCGAGTGCGGTGATGACGAGAACCGATGGCCTGTCCATGGTCAGTCCGGTACGTGGTCTTCGAGGGCGTCCGAGTCCGACGGCGGGGGCGGCTGCGCGCCGCCGCCGTCGGATCCCGTCGCCGTCGGGGACGCGGTGGACTGGTTGGTGCCGTGCCCGCTCATGTCGACGGCCCGCCCTTCCGCATCGAAGTACAGCGTCGTCTGCGTGACGGGGTCGATCTCCGTGCGGGCGAAGGGCCAGGTCACAGTGTGGGGATAGGGCGCCAGGCGGGTCGCGCCCCAGGGCCGTGCGTACTCCCGGGGGGCGTGGTCGCGACTCGGACGCGACGCATCCGCTTCGACCCGCCGCATGAACCTCTCCCAGCCCCCGGCCGCCCTGACGCGCAGATCGCGACTGGGGGCGCCGGGAGGCGACTCCATCGTGGCCATGTTCTCTCTCCTTCGCTGGCGGATCGATCTGGCGGGAGCGTCAACACCCCTCGTCCATAAGGGGTCTGACCGTTTCCGCGTCCTGAACGTACGGTCGGCTCGGACGCGATAGAACTGACTGGCAGTACGTGTGGGAGACGGACCTGCGAGGAGAGATGGTCATGTCGGCGAAACCGCCCACACCCCGACACACGGCGGCCGGAGCCGTGACCGGCTTCGTGCTCCGCCTCGCCCGCGAGAGCATTCCTCGCACGCAGGCCGCGATGGCGGATGAGCTGGGGGTCGACCTCGGCACGGTGCAGGGATGGGAGTCGGGCCGCCGGCCGCTCGCGCACATGAAGGCCGGGGCGCTGTTGCGGCTGCGTCAACGTCTGGGATTCCTCGGAGCGGACACCGGTGTGCTCGCTCTGCTGGATCCGGCGATGGACGCCGACCAGATCATCAAGGCGGCTCTGGAACCCGCGGGTGACGGCGGACCGCACCCGCTCGCGACCTGGGTGCACACGCGGGAGACGGCGCACATGGTGGCGTGGTCCGTGACAGGCGTGGCACCGCCCGCACTTCGCGCTCGCGTCCCCCTGTCCGGGCGGGGGCCGGCCGCCTCCGCTCCCCTGTTGGGAGCCACGGACCGGAGGCGGTTGTTCGACCATCTGCGGGAGGTCGCCGACGCCGCCCGGAAGCCGGGCGGGGGTGGTTTGCTCCATCGGCAGGCTCTGTACCTGGCTTCCTACGACCGAGGTCCGGAGGCCACCTCCTGGACGGCGCACCACCTGCACGCCCGCCGGGATGTCCTTGCCCGGCGCGGGTGGTCGGAGACGTGGGCCGAAGCCCGTTCGACCGCGACCGCCCTGGCCCGCCTGGGCGATCCCCAGCCACTGCTGGACTTCATCGAACGGTCGCTGGCCGGCGACGACACCGCAGAGGCCGCGAACCTCAACTACTGGGCGTACTGGCTGGGAGGCGTACGGCTTCCGCAGGCCGACGACGGATTCATGCGCGAGCGCGGCCCTGCTTCCTGGGACCCGGTCACGCTGCTGCGCGGGCTCACCCACGGGATGCATGACGCGCCCGGGTACGTCGATCTCTACGTGCACACCCTGTGGGCACTGCTGACCGCGCATCCATGGCTGCCCCAGGCGTCACACGGACTGGCGGACGAGCTGGCGGATCGTACCGGACGGCTTCTGGACGGCGGAGCCGCTTCGTCGAGGGCACGTCGTGAACTCCAGGCCATGCATTACGTTTTGCTTGATCGCACGTGACACGGGAGGTCATCGCATGGCTGATGAGAAGACGCACGCCGCGGGCACGGCCGGCTTCCTCTTCGAGATGGGTGTGCTCAAGAACGCCAAGCGGACCGGCTGGTGGTTCACCGGCAACAACAACCCCGAGTCCATCGCCGAGCACTCCTTCCGCGTCGGGATCATCGGAGCCGTGCTGGCGATGATGGAAGGAGTGGATCCCGCGCGGGTCGCGCTGATGTGCCTCTTCCACGACACCCAGGAGACCCGGATCGGGGACATCCCGCACATCGGCCGCCGGTACCTCGACGCCGCCGCGAACGAGACGGTCACGGCGGACCAGGTGTCCGCGGCGCACCCCACGGTGCGGGACGGGGTGCAGCGCGTCGTGGCCGAGTACGAGGCCAAGGAGACCCCTGAGGCACTCGTCGCCCGCGACGCGGACAAGCTGGAGTGCCTCGTACAGGCGGTGGAGTACCGCGCGCAGGGCAACTCTCTGGTCCAGGACTGGATCGACACCTCGCTGAACAGCCTCAAGACGCCGTCCGCCCGGGCTCTCGCCGACGCCGCCCTGGTCATGTCCCCGCTGGAGTGGCGGCGGACCTACCTCGGCTGAGGCGGTTCGCCGCCGCGGGCCGCCCGGCGCGGGGCGGGCGGCCCGGCACCCGCTACGCGTCGACCGCCTCGCGCCAGGTGTGGACCGCCGTCGCGTCGACGGGAGCCGTCCAGCCGTGGGGGCGGGCGGCGCCGCCGATGTGGAAGGCGGTGAGGCCGGCGGCGCGCAGGCGCGGGAGGTGGTCGAGGCGGAGGCCGCCGCCGACCAGGATCTGGGGCTCGTAGCCGGGTTCGCCGGTGCGGGCGGCCTCGGTTTCGAGGACCGGGAGGCCGGTGTCGACGCCGGCGGCGGAGCCCGCGGTGAGGTAGGTGTCGAGGCCGGGGAGGTCGGCGAGGCGCTTGCGGAGGCCGTCGCGGTCGGCGGCGCGGTCGATGGCGCGGTGGAAGGTCCAGCGGGCGCCGTCGAGGACCGCGAGGAGCCGTTCGACGGCGACGAGGTCGGGTTCGCCGTCGGCGGTGAGGAAGCCGAGGACGAACTCGTCCGCGCCGGCCGAGCGGAGCTCCGACGCCCGGGCCACCAGGGCCTCGACGTCGCCCGCCGCGAAGCCGTCCGCCAGGCGGAGCATCACGCGGAGCGGGATGTCGACCGCGCGGCGGATGGCGGTGAAGGTGGCCGTCGACGGGGTGAGGCCGTCCGCCGCCATGTCGGTGACGAGTTCGAGGCGGTCGGCGCCCCCGGTCTGGGCGGCGACCGCGTCCTGCTCGTCGAGGGCGATCACCTCCAGGACAGCACGGTTGCTCATTGCGCCCATTCCTCCATGAATGACGGCTACAGGTCTAGTCCAATGACCAGACTAGCCGTGCGAGTGGCCTCCCGCATCGTGCTCGGTGGTCTCCGGGGCCGGTGCGGAGGAGGCCGGGGCGGCGCCCCGGGCCTTGTCCGGGGTGCCCGCCTTCACCGTGAAGGCCGCCGTGCGGACCGTGCCCTCGTGCTGGAAGTCGAGGAAGAGGCGGTACGTGCCGGTGCTCGGCGCGGTCGCGGTGAAGGAGACGTCGGGGCCGGGGCCGCCCTCGTTGGGGTGCACGTGCAGGTAGGCGAGGTCGCCCTGGCGGAGGGCGACCAGGTGACCGTACGCGCCGAGGTAGGGCTCCAGGTCGGTGACCGGCTCGCCGTCCTTGGTGACGGTGAGGCGCAGC
Organism: Streptomyces sp. NPDC085460; assembly: GCF_044541975.1. Classification (NCBI taxonomy): domain Bacteria; kingdom Bacillati; phylum Actinomycetota; class Actinomycetes; order Kitasatosporales; family Streptomycetaceae; genus Streptomyces; species Streptomyces sp. NPDC085460. The sequence continues at coordinate 137,285 of NZ_JBITTO010000012.1, read as the reverse complement.
TCACCGGCCTTGCCGGGGTCGAGGGTGCCGCCGAGGCGGACCTGGTAGCCGTCGACGGTGGCGGTCGGCGCGGCGGCGGGGAGCGGCTTCGGGGCGGCGGCGCCGGGGACGGCGAGGTCGACGCCGAGGGTGAGGGCCTTGGCGCCCTTCGCGGCGGGCTTGAAGTCGGCGAACGCCTTGTAGCCGCCGGCGGCGGGGAGGTCGGCCTCGACGGTCCAGGTGCCGTCGGCCGCCTTCTCGGGGTGGAGGTGGCGGAAGACCGTCAGGTCGCGCGAGGCGACGATGAAGTGGAGCTCCTTGCCGTGCTCGGTGGTGAAGGCGGTGACCTTCTTTCCGGCGGCGTCCTCGATGGCGAACTTCAGGGTGCTGCGGCCGGTCGGCGGGGTGGGGGTCTCCAGGGCGAGGGTGTAGCCGCCGTCGGAGACCTGGAGGCCGCCGGGGAGCGCGGCGCCCGCCTGGGCGGAGCCCTCGGCGTGGCCTTCGTGTCCGCCGGCCGTGGGGGCGGGCGTCTCGGTGTGGCCCTCGTGTCCGCCGGCCGTGGGGGCGGGCGTCTTGGCGTGGCCCTCGTGTCCGCCGGCTGTGGGGGGCGGGGTGGCGGACGCGTGTCCGTCGGCCGTGGGGGTCGGGGTGGCGGCGGCGTGTTCGCCGTGGCCGGTCTGCTTCGGCTCGTCCACCGGACCGACGCCCTTCCCGACGCCGTAGGCGGTGCCGAAGGTCGCGGCGAGCGCGGCGGCGAAGGCGGTGATCTTCACTCCGGTGTTCATGGCGGCTCTCTCCCTTTGCTCGTCGTTCCTCTTGCTCTCTGCACTTCACCATACCCCTGGGGGGTATCAAGTCAAGCCGGGCCGACACTTGCGCCCGATACCACCGGGGGGTATACATGGATCCACGCCGCCGATACCCCCCGAGGGTATCCGGATCACTGAACGCACGATGGAGGACGACATGGGTTCCTGCTGCACCCCCGACAACAGCTGCTCGACCGGCACCACCACCGCGGTCGCCGTCGCCGACGCCACCAGCACCGTCTACGCCGTCTCCGGCATGACCTGCGGCCACTGCAGGACCGCGATCACCACCTCCGTGAGCGCGCTGGAGGGCGTCCTCTCCGTGGACGTCGACGTCGACGGCGGCCTGGTGACCGTCACCTCGGACGGCGCGCCCGACGACGCCGCCATCGCCGCGGCGGTGGACGACGCGGGCTACGAGCTGACCGGCCGCGCCTGACCGGACCGCGCCTGACCCGCGGCACCTGACCGATCCGGCCGCCGGGGCCCGCCCCGTACCCCCGCCCGGGCCCCGGCCCCCGTGCACAGGAAAGAAAGAGGGAGCAGTTTCATGACCACGACGACCCCCGGCACCGCCCAGGTCGAGCTCGCCATCGGCGGCATGACCTGCGCCTCGTGCGCGGCCCGGATCGAGAAGAAGCTCAACCGCATGGACGGGGTCGAGGCCACCGTCAACTACGCGACCGAGAAGGCGAAGGTCACCTTCGCCGCCGACATCCCGGTCGCCGAGCTGATCGCCACCGTCGAGGCGACCGGCTACACCGCCGAGGAGCCCGCGCCGCCGAAGTCCGACGCCGGGTCCGGCGACGGCGGCCCCTCCGACGAGGAGAAGGCCGACGAGGAGCTGCGGCCGCTGAGGCAGCGGCTGATCACCGCGGTCGCGCTCGCCGTCCCCGTCATCGCGATGGCGATGATCCCGGCGCTCCAGATCGAGTACTGGCAGTGGCTGAGCCTCACGCTCGCCGCGCCGGTCGTCGTCTACGCCGCCTGGCCCTTCCACAAGGCCGCCTGGACCAACGCCCGGCACGGCGCGGCGACCATGGACACGCTGATCTCGGTCGGCACGATCGCCGCCTTCGCCTGGTCGCTGTGGGCGCTGTTCTTCGGCACCGCCGGTACGCCGGGGATGACGCACCCCTTCGAGTTCACCATCGCCCGCACCGACGGCGCCGGGAACATCTACCTGGAGGCCGCCGCCGGCGTCACCGCCTTCATCCTGGCCGGCCGCTACTTCGAGGCCCGCTCCAAGCGGAAGGCCGGAGCCGCGCTCAAGGCGCTGATGCAGCTGGGCGCCAAGGAAGTCACCGTCATCAAGAACGGGCGCGAGATCACCGTGCCCACCGCCGAACTCCAGGTCGGGGACCGCTTCCTGGTCCGCCCGGGCGAGAAGATCGCCACCGACGGCACCGTCGTCGAGGGCTCCTCCGCCGTCGACGCCTCCATGCTCACCGGCGAGTCCGTGCCGGTCGAGGTCTCCGCCGGCGACGCCGTCACCGGCGCCACCCTGAACGCCGGCGGCCGGCTCGTCGTCGAGGCCACCCGCGTCGGCGCCGACACCCAGCTCGCCCGCATGGCGAAGCTCGTCGAGGACGCGCAGAACGGCAAGGCCGCCGCCCAGCGGCTCGCCGACCGGATCTCGGCCGTCTTCGTCCCGATCGTCATCGCGCTCGCGCTCGGCACCCTCGGCTTCTGGCTCGGCACCGGCCAGGGCCTGACCGCCGCCTTCACCGCCGCCGTCGCCGTCCTGATCATCGCCTGCCCGTGCGCCCTGGGCCTGGCCACCCCGACCGCCCTCATGGTCGGCACCGGCCGCGGCGCGCAGCTCGGCATCCTGATCAAGGGCCCCGAGGTCCTGGAGACCACCCGCAAGGTCGACACCATCGTCCTGGACAAGACCGGCACCGTCACCACCGGCCGGATGACCCTCCTGAAGGTGCACACCGCCGCCGGTACGGACGAGACCGACGTCCTGCGTCTGGCCGGCGCCCTGGAGCACTCCTCCGAGCACCCGATCGCCCAGGCCGTCGCCACCGGCGCCGCCGCGAGGGTCGGCACCCTGCCCACCCCCGAGGACTTCGCCAACATCCCCGGCCTCGGCGTCCAGGGCGTCGTGGACGGGCACGCCGTCCTCGTCGGCCGCGAGAAGCTCCTGGAGGAGTGGGCGATGTCCCTCCCGGCGAGCCTCAAGGCCGCGAAGGACGCGGCGGAGAAGGCCGGGAAGACGGCCATCGCGGTCGCCTGGGACGGGGAGGCCCGCGCGGTCCTGGAGGTCGCCGACGCGATCAAGGAGACCAGCGCGGAGGCGATCCGCCGGCTCCGGGGCCTGGGGCTCACCCCGATCCTGCTGACCGGCGACAACAAGGCGGTCGCGGAGGCCGTCGCCGCCGAGGTCGGCATCGGCGAGGTCATCGCCGAGGTCATGCCGCAGGACAAGGTCGACGTCGTCAAGAAGCTCCAGGCCGAGGGCCGTTCGGTCGCCATGGTCGGCGACGGCGTCAACGACGCCGCCGCGCTCGCCCAGGCCGACCTGGGTCTGGCGATGGGCACCGGCACGGACGCGGCGATCGAGGCCGGCGACCTGACCCTCGTACGGGGCGACCTGCGGGCCGCGGCGGACGCCATCCGGCTCTCCCGCAGGACGCTCGGCACCATCCGGTCCAACCTCTTCTGGGCCTTCGCCTACAACGTGGCCGCCCTGCCGCTCGCCGCGGCCGGACTGCTCAACCCGATGATCGCCGGCGCCGCGATGGCCTTTTCCTCGGTCTTCGTGGTCGGCAACAGCCTCCGGCTGCGCGGCTTCCAGGCCGCGGACAAGTGACCCGGAACCCCTGACCCGGAACCCCCATCCCGGACCCCCTGACCCGGACCCCCTGACCCGACAGGAGCCCGCCGTGGCCGGTTACGTGCAGCACAAGGAAGACATCATCAGAAGGCTCCGGCGGATCGAGGGACAGGTCCGGGGGGTGCAGCGGATGGTCGACGAGGACGTCTATTGCATCGACGTCCTGACCCAGGTCTCCGCGATCAACGCGGCCCTCCAGTCCTGCGCGGTCGCCCTCCTCGACGAGCACCTGAGCTGCTGCGTCACCGAGGCCATCGCGGCCGGCGGGGACCAGGCGAAGGTCAAGGTCGGCGAGGCGTCCAAGGCGATCGCCCGGCTGATCCGGACCTGACGGAGTGCGCCACCGCCCCCGCGCGAGGGGCCCGCGACCGCGGGCCGCCGCACGGGGGCGGCGGCCGTGTCCGGGGCCGTCACGAACCCGCCATCCTACCCCTAGGGGGTATACCTCGGGCGGGTGTGCGACCCGTACGATGAGCCGCCCGCGAGGGGAGGGGATGCACGTGCGCCGGCTGGGAGAGCTGGAGGCGGAGATCATGGACCGGCTGTGGGCCTGGCAGCGGCCCGCCACCGTCCGCGAGATCGTCGACGACATCAACCGCGGCCGCCGGGTCGCCTACACCACCGTCATGACCGTGGCCGACATCCTGCACCGCAAGGGCTGGCTCCGCCGCGAGAAGGCCGGCCGGGCCTGGCTCTACGAACCCGTCCGCAGCCGCGAGGAGTACACCGCCGGGCTGATGAGCGACGCCCTCGGCGACAGCCAGGACCGCCCCGCCGCCCTCCTCCGCTTCGTCGAGGCCATCTCCGACGAGGACGCCGAAGCCCTCGACGCGGCCCTCCGCACCGCCCGCGGAGCGCTCGACGCGGAACCGGGCACCGGACCGGGGGGCCGCGCGTGAACCACCACGCCCTCGTCCCCCTCGGGCTCGCCCTGCTCTCCGGACTCGTCGTGCCCTGGCTCCTCCTCCGGGCCCGCTGGGCCCAGCAGGTGCCCCGGCTCGCCGTCACCGTCTGGGCCGCCTGCGGCGCCGTCTTCGCGGTGGCGAGCGCCCTGCTCCCGGCGCAGCTGCTGCTGCCGAACGAGTCCAGCCACCGCCTCACCGACATGGTCCTGACGCTGCGCCTCCCGGCCCCCGGCGCCCTGCTCGCGCTGCGCGGCCGGGAGCTGGCCGCGCTCCTGGTGGCCACCGCCGTCCTCGCCGTACCGGCCACCGCCTTCGCCCGCGGCCTGCTGAAGGCCCGCCGGGCCCGCCGGGCGCACGGGGACGTCCTGCGGATGATCGGCCGGTACGACCCCGAGCTGCGCGCCACCGTCCTCGACCACGCCCGGCCCGCCGTCTACTGCCTGCCCGGCCGCAGCCGGCGGGTCGTCGTCTCCTCCGGGGCGGTCGCCACGCTCACCCCCGCGCAGCTCGCCGCCGCCCTGGCCCACGAGCGGGCCCACATCGCGGGCCGGCACCACCTCCTGGTCGCCGCCGCCGAGGCGTTCGGCCGGGTCTTCCGGCGGCTGCCGCTCGCCCGGCACGGCTCCACGGCGGTCCCGCTGCTCCTGGAGATGGCCGCCGACGACCGGGCCCTGCGCCGCTGCACCCGGGACGCGCTCGCCACCGCGCTCTACGCCCTCGCGTCGGGCCGCGCGCCGCGCGCCGCCTTCGCCGCCGGCGGGCCGTCGGCCGCCCTCCGGATGCGCCGGATCCTCACCCCGCACCGCGCGGGACACCCCGTGCTGCGCGGGCTCCTGACGATCGGCGCGGCGACGTGCGCGATGGCTCCGCTCGTCGTCGCCTGCTGTTCCTTCCCGGTCTAATGTCCGGACCAACTCGCTTATTTACTAAGCGAATTCGTAGATTTCGCATCGGTCACGCGGCCCGGAATCGCTCGCTATTGTGGGTACGTTGGAGCTCCGGCTCACCACGGCGCTCGGCACGGCGAAGGGTACAGATCCAATGCAGCTCGCTGGCGTCCGTACGGCAGCGGCCGGCGACGCGACGACGATATCCCGGCTGCTCGCCGACGCGATCCGGAGCAGCTACTCCGGAATGCTGGAGGAAATCCCGCTGCGCCGGCTGATCTCGACACAATGCGCGCTGCCGCGGATACGCGCGGAAATAGAAATTCCGGGGGGTGCTCCCGGCTGGCTCGGCTGGCTGGTCGCGGAGAGCGAGGAGGGCCGGCTCGTCGGCGCCGCCGCGTGCGGGGTGCCGGTGCCGGGCGAGGGCGAGCTGTACGCGCTGGCGGTCGAGGAGGGCGCGCGCCGCCGGGGGATCGGTACGGCCCTGCTCGCGGCGGCCACCGACCGGACCCGCGGCTACGAGGCGCGGGAGCAGCGGGTGCAGCTGCCGGTGGAGGCGGACCCGGCGCTGCCGTTCTACCGGGAGCGGGGCTTCGCGTCGCTGGGTCCGGCGCGCTGGGGCCGCGCGCTCTGAGCCGCCGTCCCCGAGGCCGCCTCCCGCGTGCGGTCCGTCGGGGTGTGGTCCGTCGGGGTGTGGCAGATCCACGCCATCGCGTGTTCACGCAGCCCGATCCGGTGGATCGGGGCTCCTCCGCAGGTCAGGATGGTCGCAGCGGCGCGGTCCCGGCGGCACGGGCGCCTCGCCCAGGACGGCATGGACCGAGCGAGCCCCTGGAGGAGCGATGCACACCCCGAGCGGCACTTCCCTGCCCGCCGTGCCCGCAGCGCTCGCGCCGGTCCTGCCGTCCCGATACGAGCACGAGCGGGAGCGGGAGCGGACGCCCGCCGCGGGCGCGGGAGTACGGATCGCCTCCGACGCGCTGCCGGGTCTGGAGTCCGTCGCCGCGATGGACGAGGGCTCGGTCTGGCTGCACGACGCCCTGCTCGGCCCGCACAGCGCGGACATCGTCCGGTACCTCGGCCTCGCCCGCTCCACCGGCGGACCCGTCCTGGACCTCGGCTCCGGCGCGGGGCGGCTCGCCGTCCCGTTCGCCCGGCACGGCTTCGCCGTGGAGGCCGTGGACCGGGACGCCTCCGCGCTGGAGCGCCTCGACGCCTGGGCCCGCCGGATCGGCCCCCAGGTGGCCGGCCTGGTGGTGACGCACCGCGCGGACCTCACCGAGCTGCGCCTGCACGGGAGTTACCGGCTCGCGCTGCTGGCCGGGGCGATGGTCTCGGCGGTCCCGCCGGCCCGGCGCCCGGGGCTGCTGCGGGAGGTCGCGGCCCATCTGGAGACGGGCGGGGCGCTGGCGCTCGACTACACCGCGCACCGGTGGCCGGGTCTGGTGGCGGAGCCGCGCAGGACCTGGGCGTTCCAGGTGCCGCGGTTCGACGGGATCGACGAGTGGGTGGTGGCCCGGCAGGACTTCGACCTGGGGTCGATGAGCGAGCGGGTCACCTACTACTCGGCCAGGACCGGCAAGCTCTCCTCGGAGCGGACGGTGCTGACCACCGACAAGTGGATCGTGGACCAGGACCGGCTGGCGGCCGAACTGCACTCGGCGGGGCTGCACATCGAGGGCCGGCGGCGGCAGCGGATCGACGACCGCACGGAGTCGGTGCTGCTGGTGTGCCGCGCGGACGACTGACCGCCCGGCGACCGGCCCGCCGCCTGTCGGGGTGGACCGGCAAGAGGTACGATGCCCGCAAACGTTTGAGCGGACCAGATGGGCGAGAGGGCAGTCGTGGAAGAGCTGACGGGCCGCGAGGCGGTGATCCAGCGCCTGCGGGACGTGGGCCTGCGCGTCACCGGGCCGCGCCTGGAGGTCCTCTCGGTGCTCGCCGCCGGCGGCCACCTCGACGTCGAGGCGATCACCTCGACCGCCCGCGAGCGCCTCGGCACCCTCACCAGCCAGGCCGTCTACGAGATGCTGCGGCACTTCCAGGAGACCGGCCTGGTCGCCAAGTTCGACCGGCCCGGCCTGCCCGCCGTCTTCGAGATCTCCGGCCCCCGCCACCAGCACGCCCTGTGCGTGCGGTGCGGCCGCGTGGAGAACGTGACGGCGCCCGCGCCCGCGCCGCCGCGCGGCAGCCTGCCCGGCTGGCGGACCGCCGAGACCGAGCTCGTCTTCAAGGGGCTGTGCCCCGACTGCGCGGAGGAAGCGGAGGAATCCGCCTGATCACGCCCGGACCGCTCCGCCCCTGAACCTCGTGCGGAACGTTCGAATGTGTGGCAGGGTCGGCCGGGGCGTTTTTCAACGGGATCCGCGCGATCCGAGGGGAGTCTGCTGCCGCCGTGTCCAAGAACGCCGCCGGAGCACGTACAGGAGGCGAGCAGGCACTCGCCCTCTACCAGGCGCTCCGCGCCGCCCCGGGCACCCCGCTCGCCGAGGCGGCCCGCGAGCTCCAGCTCACCGACGCCGAACGGGAGCGCGCACACGCCGAGTTGACCGACCTCGGACTGGTCGACACCACCGCGCCCGCGCCCCAGGTCATCGCCCCCGACGTGGCCCTGCTCGGACTGCTGCGGCACGAGCGGGACCGGCTGGAGAGCAGGCTCGCCGAGACCAGCCGCGCGCACACCGCCCTGGAGACCCTCGCAGGACCGTTCCTGCGGGCCAGGACCGAGCCCGGCTCCGAGGTCGAGGTCGAGATCGTCGACGACCCGGCCCGGATCGCCCGCGAGCTGGCCGACCTGACGAAGACCGTCCGCGGCTCCGTCCACACCATGGCCACCGGCTCCGTCCGCCGCGAGGAGATGGCGCAGGAGCTCGACCGCGACCGGGAGCGGGTCGCCCGCGGGATCCGCGTCCAGGCCATGTACAGCCACCGGGTCGGCCAGGTCCCGGAGATGGACCAGCACCTCGCCGCCCGCACCGCGCTCGGCGCCGAGATCCGGCTCTCCCCCGTCGTCCCCATGAACATGGTCCTCGCCGACGAACACTTCGCCCTGCTCCCGACCGACCCCCGCGACCCCGCGTCCCCCGCGATCCTCGCCCGCGGCCCCGGTCTCGTCCGCGCCTACCGCGCCCTGTACGCGTACTGCTGGCGCGCCGCCACCCCGTACGGCCACCAGGAACCCGACGCGCACGGCGGCGACGGGCTGACCGAACAGCAGCGGGCCGCGCTGCGGATGCTCGCCTCGGGCATCAAGGACGAGCAGGTGGCCCGGAACCTCGGGGTGTCGCTGCGCACGGTCAGCCGGCTGATCTCCGAGGTCATGCACGAACTCGGCGCGGCCAGCCGCTTCGAGGCGGGCGTGAAGGCCGCCCGCCTCGGCCTGCTGGACGGCGAGAACGGCCCCGAGGACCCCGGAGGGGCGGGGCGCAGCGCGTAGCCTGACGGTCCGGAACGGACGAAATCGCGACGACGAGGGGGTGGTTCGCCATGGTCACGACGGACGGCGGCACGGGGGACGGCGGGACCGGGCTGCTGGTGACGCTCTATCAGGAGCTGCGCCGTCGCGGGGTGTCGAACTACACGGAGGTCGCCGCCGGCTTAGGACTCTCGCCCGCGGAGTACGAGCGATGTCGGGCCGAACTGCTCTCCCTCGGTCTCATCGTCCCCACCACCAGCCGGCACGCCACCGCCGCCGACCTGCGCAACGCCGACTGGCGCCCCGAGGAGGACGCGGTCGCCTCGGTGGACCCGGAGATCGCCCTGCTGCGCATCCTGGACCGGGAGCGGGCCCGGCTGCGCGAACACCTCGCCGAGGCGGACCAGGCGTACGGCACCCTGGAGACACTGGCCGGGGCCTTCCTGCGGCCCGGCACCCTGGCCGGCTCCGAGATCGCCGTCGAGGCGATCACCGACTACCGGCGCATCCAGCAGGCCCTGGAGGACATCGTCGACGTCACCCAGGAGGCGTCGTGCTCGATGTACCCCACGGGCCCGGCCCGGCAGGTCCCCGAGCGGATCTTCGAGCGGGACGCGCGCAAGCTCGCGCAGGGCGTCCGGATCCGCGCGATCTACCGCACCCAGGACGCCGTACGGCCGGAGGCCGCGGCGGTGCTCAAGCGCCGCGCCGAGCTCGGCGTCGAGGTGCGGATCGCCCCCGAACTCCCCATGACCATGGTCCTCGTGGACCAGCAGTACGCGATGGTGCCGCTGCACCCCGAGGAGCCCGGCCGGGGCGCGATCCTGGCCCGCGGCCCGCTGCTCGTCGGCTCCTGCCTGAGCCTGTACGAGCACTGCTGGCACACGGCCACCCCGTACGGCGACGACGTGGCCCCCGAGCGGGGCGGCGACGGCCTCTCGGAGCAGCAGCGGGCGGCGCTCCAGATGCTCGCGGACGGCATGAAGGACGAGAAGATCGCCCGGAACCTCGGGGTCTCGCTGCGCACGGTGAGCCGCATGCTCTCCGAACTCATGCAGGAATTGGGGGCGTCGAGCCGATTCGAGGCGGGCGTGCGCGCGGTGCGGCTCGGCTGGCTCGACTGACCCCTCCCGGAATTCCCCCGGACGCGCGAAAGCCCCGTGATCGTGGCAGGGCGATCACGGGGCTTTCCGGAATTCCGTACCGGGCGGTTCAGTTCACCGGCGGGGCGGGGGTCGCGGTGGCCGTGTTGTGCGGCCAGTCGACGGTGACGCCGGCGTGCTGGACCGGGGTTTCCGGGGCGCTGTCGGGGGAGACCGCGTAGGCCGCGCCGCCCGCGACGGCGAGACACGCCGTGAGGGCGACCAGGAACTGGCGGACGGCCTTCTGCATTCCGGAGTTCTGCTCGACGGACATGATTCCTCCAGGATTCGTCGATCACGCGAAGGGACTGATTCCCGTCCTCCGGGGGCCCGTGCCGCCGGGCTCTCCCTGAGAACAACTCCATTCTGTCGACGGCCTGTTGGTGAATCCAGAGTTCTTCCATGCGTGGACCCGCCATGGCGTGAGTGCGTCAATCGGCCGCCGAATCAACGGAATTGGCCGGTCCGTAGCGCCCCTAACCTTTGGTCGAACCAAAAGAGATGTTAGACTCGTGCCACGGCCTTCTCGTTCCTCCAGGAGAGAGGGGCCGCCGGGGCAGGGGCGTGCCGCCGCCCTTGCCCCACCCGTGACCCCGCCGCCCGCCGCGCCGGGACCGGCTCCCGTACCGCCAGCGCGTCCTCGTACACCTCGATCGTCCGCGCCGCCGCGCCCCGCCAGCTCATCCCCCGCGCGTGCCCGGCCGCCGCCACCCCCATCGTCGCCCGCGCCCGCGGGTTCACCGCCAGCCACAGCAGCCGGCGGGCGTACTCCACCGGGTCGTGGCCCCGCACGAGCAGCCCGGTCACCCCCTCCCACACCGCCGTCGGCAGCCCGCCCACCGCCGAGGCCAGCACCGGCGTCCCGCACGCCTGCGCCTCCGCCGCCACCAGGCCGAAGGACTCGCTCCGGGACGGCACCACCAGCACGTCCGCCGCCCGGAACCACTCCGCGAGCCGGGCCTGCGGCACCGGCGGACAGGGCCGCAGCACGTCCGTCACGCCCAGCTCCGCCGCCAGCCGGCCCACCGCCCCCTGCTCCCCCGCGCCCGAGTGCCCGCCGATCACCGGCACGAGCAGCCGCTCCCGCAGCCCAGGCGCCATCCGCAGCAGCTCCGCCACCGCCCGCACCAGCACGTCAGGGCCCTTCAGCGGCTGTATCCGGCCCGCGTACAGCGGCACGAACGCGTCCGCCGGCAGCCCGAGCCGGGCCCGCGCCGCCGCCCGCCCCGCGTCGTGCCCCGGCCCGGGAGCGAAGGTCCGCAGGTCCACCCCGGGGCGGACGACCTCCGTGCGGGCCGGGTCCGCCCCGTACAGGCTCCGCAGCGCCGCGGCCTCGTCCGCCGTGTTGGCGATCAGCCGCTCGGCCTCGGCCGCGAGGCGCCGCTCGCCGAGGATCCGGACCGGCGGCTCGGGGGTGTCGCCCGCGCCGAGGTGCGCGTTCTTCACCAGCGCCAGGGTGTGCGCGGTGTGCACCAGCGGGGCGTCCCAGCCGAGGGCCGCGATCCGGCCGGCCTGCCCGGAGAGCCAGTAGTGCGAGTGCACCACGTCGTACGACCGCCCCTCCCGGAACAGGCCGAGCGCGAAGGGCAGCACCAGATCGGGCACCGCCTCCTTCGCCACCGCCCGGCGCGGGCCCGCCACCACCTGCCGGACCCGCACCCCGGGCGCGAGGTCGGTGAGCCGGGGCTCGCCGGCGCCCTGGCAGCGGGTGAACAGGTCGACGTCCACGCCGAGTTCGGCCAGGGCGCGGGAGAGTTCGACCATGTAGACGTTCATGCCGCCGGCGTCCCCCGTCCCGGGCTGGTGGAGCGGGGAGGTGTGGACGCTGAGCATGGCGACGCGCAGGGACACGAGGGGCTCCTGGGAGGTGGGGAGCCGCGTGCCCCCGCGCGTGTCGCGCCGGGAGCACGCGGCGGGAGGGTGGTGTTCGACCGCTCGGGTTGCCGAGAAGTACGGGTGCGGGCGGCGGAGGGCTCAGAAGCCGAAGACCGGGCCCGAGGGCGGGGCGAGCCGGGTGCCCGGCAGCGGCGGGATCAGCGCGTGCCAGTCCACCGCCCGCCCGGTCTCCACCCGCAGCGCCGCCGCGAGCCGGTCCGCGCCCTCCGGCATCACCGGCCGCGCCCACGCCGTCAGCGCCGACGCCACCGCCAACTGCGCGGCCAGCGCGGGCAGATGACGGCACGCGGTGGTGGGCCGGCACCGCTCGTGCGCGTTGACGTGACCGAAGTCGGCCGCCGAGCGGACCATCTCGTCCAGGACGGCGACCGCCCGGCGCGGGTCGAAGGCGTCGGGGCCGTACGCCTCCCGCAGGTCGTCCACCGCCCGGTGCAGCCGCCGCTCCAGGACCTCCCAGCCGGTGCCGCCGGGCAGCGCCTGCGGGGCGAGCCCGTCGCACTCCTCGCGGACCGCCGCGAAGAGCCGGGACAGCCAGCTGTTCCAGTTCTCGTCCAGCTCCCGGCGGGCCGCCGCGAGCCGGTCCCGGCGGAAGACGGTCCTGCGGCCCAGCGGGCGGGCCTGGAGGACGTGCCGGCGCAGGGTGTCGGAGCCGTACTCGGTGAGCAGGTCCAGCGCCCACACGTTCCCCTCCCGCACCCCCTCCTCGATCACGAAGGACTCGTTCACGTTGAAGTCCTGCGGCAGCTTCACGCCCTGCGCGAGCAGCAGCACCGGCAGCAGCACCGCGTGGCAGAAGGAGTGCCCGAAGCCGCAGAAGTGGATGGCGCGGGCCGGCAGCGGCGCCTTCGCGTCGTGGCCGAAGAGGTGCATGGCCGCCGCCTCGAAGCAGCCGTCGATCCGGTGCTCGGGGAAGCCCTCCACCGGCACCTCCAGACCCCACTCCGCCGGGTGTCCGACCGCGATGTCCGGCAGCCCGTCCTCCACCAGCGACTCGCACAGCGCGGCGAGGCGCGGCGGCAGCCCGGCCGCCGCCCAGTAGTCGGCGAGGGTGTCCCGGAACGGTTCCAGCGGGATGTAGAGGCGCCGGCAGCGGCGGGCCACCGCCGGGGCGTCGCAGACCGCGCAGCGCGCCCCGATGAGGTCGCCGCCGTCGTTGGGCCGGGCGCACTCGTGGCACATCCCGCCGTCGCTCGCCGCCCCGCAGTGCGGGCAGGAACCGGTGGCGTGCGCCCCGTACAGCCAGCGGTCGCACGGCTCGCAGTACGGCAGCAGGCGGGTCCGCGGGGCGATGACGCCGTCCGCGTACAGCTTCGCGAAGAGCTCCCGCACCCAGCGCCCGTACCCCCGGTCGCGGCGGGGCCGCACGATGTGGTCGAACTCGACGCCCGAGCGCAGCCAGTCGGCGGTGATCGCGGCCCGGTACCCCTCCGCGACCTCCTCCGGCTTCCGGCCGAGCTGCCGCGCCCGCACCTCGACGGAGCTCGCGTGGTCGGCGGTGCCGGTGGTGAACCGGACGGGCTCGCCCTCGGCCCGCAGGTATCGGGTCAGGACGTCGGCGGCCACGTACGGCCCCGCGAGGTGGCCGATGTGGAGCTCGCCGTGGGTGGCGGGCGGGGTCGCGGTGATCCAGACGGGGGTGCTCACGGAAGCCTCCTGAGCGTCGACACGAAGGGTGATTCGGGGGCCCCGAGTCAGCGGGGCTCGAAGTGGAAGGAGCGGATGAAGCAGTCGCGGGGCTGCTCGACGGCGTAGACGACGCACTCGAAGAGCGCCTGCATGGTGAGCTTGTCGTCGGCGGCGGACCCGGTCGGGTCGATGCCGTCCCACTCCGCGAAGCGCGGGTCGGCGGTCGAGAAGTCGGGCGGGAAGAGGGAGAAGACCCGCACCCCGGACGGCCGCAGCCGGCGGGCCAGGATGTCCGCGAACCCGGCCTGCGCGCTCTTCGCCGCCCAGAACGCCTCGTGCGCCCCGCCGGCGGCGGTCGCGGAGGCGCCCCCCACGTCCCGCACGGCCACCATGTTCACGATGTCGGGCCGCTGCGAGCCGCGCAGCAGCGGCAGGAAGTGCTTGACCATGAGGACGGTGCCGCCGGCCGTGGACTCGATGGTCTCCACGATCTCGGCGTCGCTCGTCGCCTCCAGGTCCATGCCGTCGAGCCAGCGGGCGCCGTTGTTGACCAACAGGTCGACGTGGCGGGTGTGTTCGCCGACCCGGGCGGCGAACTCCCGTATCTCGGCGGGCCTGCTGAGGTCGCAGCCGAAGGCGTGGATGCGGTCCCGGGCCGAGCCGAGCACTTCGGTACGGGTCCGCTCCGCCGCCTCCACCGTGCGCGCCGACACATAGACCTCCGCGCCGAGATGGGCGAAGCCGACGGCGAGCGCGCGGCCGAAGGAGCGGGACGCGCCGGTCACGACGACACGCAGATTCTCGAATGTCATGTGTGTCTGCTCTCCCCACGGATACGGCATGCGGCCTGCGGCGTTCCGATGGCCGGTCCGATTCAGCGTGGCAGAGGTCGGGAGCGCCGGGCGCGCCGAACGGGCTGCGCGTTCACGCCGTTGCGTGGACGCGCCACGGCAGCGGGCAGGCGCGCAGCACGGTCGCCCGCTTGTGGTGCACGCTGACCCGGTCGGGGCGGGCCGAGACGGTGACGGTGCCGCCCGGGGTCCGTACGGGCCCTTCGGCCGGGGGCACGACGGTCCCGTCGAGCGCGCCCGCCGCGGCCAGCGCCGCCGCGCCCGTGAGCGCGAGTCGGGGGTGCCAGCCGCCGACGGTGAGCGCGCGGACGGAGAGCCCGTGGGGCGTGGCCTCGACGGCGGCGATCTTCGGCAGGGCGGAGTCCGGCGGGTGCCCGAGCAGCCGGGCGGCCTCCGCGCGGAGCGCGAGCAGGTGGGCGCGGGCGGGCGGGCGGACGTGCCGGGCGTCGACGAAGACGTAGGGGTTCCCGTACGAGACGAGGCTGGCCTCCACGCCGAGCAGCCGGTCCCGGGGCCGGCCGGTCGGGAGGGTGCCGGGGGCGTCGGGCGGGCGGAGGAAGTGCAGGGTGTACGCGTCGGTGCGCGGCTCCGGCTCGCACAGGACGGTGTCGCCGGTGGTGAGCGCGCGGACGGTCACCGGGCCCGGGCGGCGCTCGGCGACGACGCAGGCGAGCAGCGAGTGCCCGCAGCCGGCCCGGAAGTCGAACCGGCCGCCGGGGAGGGCCTGGACGAAGCGGTAGCGGAGGCCGCCGCGCCCGTCGTCCCCGTAGAAGGCGATCTTCCGGGGCCCGGCGGGCAGGCGTGCCAGGTCCCGGGCGACGCCCAGCACGTCTCCGGGCAGGCCGTCGGCGCGGACGACGAGCGTGGGGCCGGGGGCGTCGTGGGCGCGGACGACGAGGGAGGTGCCGGCCCGTGGGTGCCCCGCCGGCACGTCACGCCGCCGCGCAGTCCGCCGGGACCCGCATCGCGCGGACGACGTCGGTCCACAGCTCGTGGACGGCGAGGGCCCACAGCGCCTGGGCGTCGGCGCGGTTGGGGCGTTCCAGCTGGCGGGCCAGGAGGCGGGCGACGCGGTCGGCGCGGACCTTGCCGCCGAGGACGAGGCGGGCCGGGGAGAGGAGTTCGCGGACCGTGTCGAGCAGGGGCCCGCCGGGGGCGATCATCGCCTCCACGGGGAGCGTGAAGGGCTGCTTGGGCCGGCGCAGGACGGGCGCGGGGAGGAGTTCGGCGCCCGCCTCGTACAGGGCCCGCTTCCGGGTGCGGGCGGCGGCCGGGAGGGAGCGCGCGTGGGTGACGACGGCGGGCTGGCAGAAGGGGAGGCGGGTCTCGACGGCCCAGGCCATCGCGAGGTGGTCGACGCGCCGCAGGTGGTACGCGGGGAGCCGCCAGCGCGTTTCGAGGGCGGTCGTCGCGGTGACCCGGTCGGCGCCGACGGCCTCGGCGGAGCGCAGCTCCTGCTCGATGCGGTCGGCGGCGGAGCCGGTGTCGGCGATGTGGGCGCGGTAGTTGGCGGTGTAGAGGTGTTCGCGCAGCAGCCGGGGCGCGGCGGAGAGCGCGTCGGTGTAGGCGGCGGCCCAGTCGGTGCCGGGCGGGGCGGCGAGTGCGGCGGCCATCCGGTCGTATCCGCCGAAGAGTTCGTCCGCTCCGTCGCCGGTGAGGGCGACGGTGAAGCCGTTCTGCCGGACGGCGCGGAAGAGCGCGTAGGTGGAGAGGGTGATGGGGTCGGCGTTGGGCTGGCCGAGGTGGCGGACGGTGCGGGTGAGGAGGGAGGGGAGCTCGTCGGGGTCGAGGGCGATCTCGTGGTGGACGGTGCGGGCCCTGCGGGCGACGGAGCGGGCGTGGGCGGCCTCGGAGCCGGGCCAGTTGCCGCGGTAGGTGAGGTGGAAGGTGTGCAGCGGCGGCGCGTCGGTCTCGCGGGCGTGCTCGGCGGCGAGGGCGGTGACGAGTCCGGAGTCGAGGCCGCCGCTGGTGACGGCGCAGACGGGGACGTCGGCGTCGGCGAGCCGGCGGACCTCGCGGCGCAGCACGTCCTGGGTGTCGCCGAGGGGGGTGGCGCGGTGGGGGCCGCGGCGGCGGACGACGGGGGCGGTGCCGGGCCGGACGACGGCGGTGGCGCCGGGCGGGAGGACGCTGACGCCGTCGAGGGCGGTGCCGGTGGTGAAGGAGGTGCGGGTGGCGAGGACGGTGTCGAGGGAGTCCTCGCGCGGGGAGAACCGTACGCCGCCGAAGGCGAGGAGCGCGGGGATCTCGGAGGCGAAGCGGGTGGAGCCGTCCTCGGGGTCGTGGTGGAGGTGGAGCGGCTTCATGCCCATGTCGTCGACGGCGAGGACGAGTTGCTCGCGGCCGGGGCGGAGGTCGAGGACGGCGACGGCGAACATGCCGTCGAGGTGCTCGGCGAAGGCGGGCCCGTACTCGGCGTAGAGGGCGGGCAGGAGGGTGCCGTCGCAGCGGTCGGGAAAGCGGTGGCCGCGGGCGGCGAGGGAGCGGCGGAGCTCGGCGTGGTTGTAGATCTCGCCGTTGAGGACGGCGAGGATCCCGGGGAGGTGGGGCAGTCGGTAGGGCTGCCGGCCGCCGCGCGGGTCCGTGACGGCGAGCCGGTCGCAGCCGAGGGACCAGCCGGGGCCGCTGAGCACCCGGTGTTCGTCGGGGCCGCCGTGGCGCTGGCGGGCCGAGGCCGATGCGAGCGCGGCCGGGTCGGGGCGGTCCGCCCCGGCGGCGAGGGAGCCGAGAATCCTGCACATGCCGGTCGCCTCCGTGTCGTCCGTGGTCCTGCGTGACGGTGATGCGAATCGATCGTTGATTTGAATCTACCAACTTTTTGAATGGCGCGTAAGTGCCATGTCCTGTTCACGCCACGGGATGGCCTTGCGACGCCCCCTCGCCCCCAACAGGCTTGCGCCATGGAGGACTTCGCGACCGACCCACCGACCGTCCGCGGCGCGCCGGAATCACTCCTCGTGGTGGCCGCGCACCCGGACGACATCGAGTTCTGCGTCAGCGGCACCGTCATGCAGTGGATCGAACGCGGCACCCGCGTCACCTACTGCATCGTCACCGACGGCGACGCGGGCGGATACGACCCGCTGCTCCCCCGCCAGGCGATGGCGGACCTGCGCCGCGCCGAACAGGTCCACTCGGCGAAGCTGAGCGGCGTCGCCGACGTCCGCTTCCTCGGCTACCCCGACAGCTTCGTCGAACCCGGCGTCGAGCTGCGCCGCGACCTGTGCCGGGTGATCCGCGAGGTGCGGCCGCAGCGGGCCGTCATCCCCTCCCCCGAGATCAACTGGGCCCGGGTCGCCGACCTCCACCCCGACCACCGGGCCGTCGGCGACGCGTGCCTCCGCGCGGTCTACCCCGAGGCCCGCAACCCCTTCGCGCACCCCTCGCTCCTCAAGGAGGAGGGCCTGGAGCCGTGGACCGTCCACGAGCTGTGGCTGATGACGGGCCCGACACCGAACCAGTACGTCGACGTCACGCCCGTCTTCGACCGCAAGGTCGAGGCGCTCCGCATCCACACCTCGCAGACCGCCCACTTCGACGACCTCGCGGGCCTCCTGCGCACCTGGCTCTCCGAACACGCCACCGCCGCGGGCCTCCCCCCGGGCCGCATGGCGGAAGCCTTCCAGGTCGTCCACATCGACTGAGGCCGGCGCGCGTCGGGCTCAGACGTGGAGCTCCGGGGGGAACCCGGTCCAGCGCAGGGGCCTGGGGAGGTGGGAGGTGTCGTTGAAGAGGGCGAGGGACGGGGGGCGGCCGGGGGCGTAACGGATCACCGTCAGGGCCGCGTTCGCGTGGTTGAGGCCGACCCACCGCCACGCCGGCGCGTCGAGGGCGGCCCGGACGAGCCAGCCGACGAGGAAGTTGTGCGTCACGACCAGTTCGTGGCGCGGCTCGTCCCCCTCGACCGGGCCCGTGAAGCGCGCGACCGCCTCGGCCGCAAGCTCCGCGCCCCGCGCCCGGTCCTCGGCCGGGAACTGCTCCAGGAACCCGAGCAGCCCGTCGGCCGCGTCCGCCGGCAGCTCCTCGCGGGACGGGTGGTACGGAACATAGTCGCCGGCCGCGTCGGAGACCCGTACCGGAACGCCGTCGAGCTGCGCGCCGACCAGCCGCGCGGTCTCCGCCGCCCGGGCGAGCGGTCCGTGGTGCACCGCCATCAGCGGGGCGTCCCTGAGCCGCTCCCCGAGCAGGACGGCCTGGCGCCGGCCCGCCTCCGTCAGCCCGCTCTCGTCGGGCGTGGCCTCGCCGTGCCGGGTGAGGTAGAGGTAGCGGGCGGCGGTACCGGGCATGGGCGTGCACCTTCTCTGTCGACTACGGGTCGCGTACGGGGTCCTGTACGGGCCGCGTACGGGGTCCTGTACGGGTCCTCCGGGGGACGCCGGACCTCCCGCAGCCGGTTGCACGGGGCGCCCCCGCAACCGCCCCGTGCCTGCAACCGGGCGTGCGGGCGGCGGCCGTACGGGTGGACTCGCCCCGGCGCCCGGGGGAAGCCGGCCCTCCGCGCGCCCGCCGGTGCTGATCTGGCAGCGCCCGTACCCTCCCCCGTACTCCGAGAAGGCGCCCCCCATGCCACCACGCACCCTCCGCCGCCGGATCCTCGCCACCGCCGCGCTCCTCGCCGCGGCCGCGCTCGCGCCCGCCGCCCTCCCGGCGACGGCGGCCCCCGCGCCCGCGCCCGTACGGCACGGCGACCACCGCTGCCCGGAGCACGACCGGCTGCCCGCCGCGCTCACCGCGCGGCTCGACTCCACCGTCGAGAAGGTGCGCCGGGAGGCCGGGATCCCCGGGCTCGTCGTCGGCGTCTGGATGCCGGGCAAGGGCTGCTACGTGCGGGCCACCGGCGTCGCGGACAAGCGGACCGGCGAACCGATGTCCGCCGACATGTACATCCGGATCGGCAGCGAGACGAAGACCTTCACCGTCACGGCGCTGCTCCGGCTCGTCGACGAGGGGAAGGTCCGGCTCGACGACCCGATCGACACGTACGTGCGCGGCGTCCCGAACGGCCGCCGCATCACGCTGCGGCACCTCGCCGAGATGCGCAGCGGCCTCTTCCCGTACACCTCCGACCCGGACTTCGTCCGCGACCTGCTGAGCGCGCCGAAGCGGCCGTTCACCCCGTGGGAGGTGCTGTCGTACGGCTACCGGCACGCCAACACCTCCGAGCCCGGCACGACCTTCCAGTACTCGAACTCCAATCTGGTCCTGCTGGGCCTGGTCGTCGAGAAGGTCACCGGCCGCTGGCTCGCGGACGTCCTCCACGAGGACGTGGTGCGCCCGGCCGGGCTGCGGCACACCTTCCTGCCGAAGGGCGCCGAGTTCCCCGAACCGCACCCGCGCGGCTACACCGACCAGACGCTGGACGGAAGCACCGCCGACGCGACGAACTGGAACCCCAGCTGGGCGTGGTCGGCCGGCGGCATGATCTCGAACCTCGACGACCTGCGCCGCTGGGCGCCGGTCGTCGCGACCGGGGAGCTCCTCAGCCCCGCCACGCAGGCGCAGCGCATGAAGACCCTCCCGACCGGCTTCCCCGGCACCAGCTACGGCCTCGGCATCCTCGACACCAACGGGTGGATCGGGCACAACGGATCCCTGCCCGGGTACGAGACGGTCACCGTGTACCTCCCGTCGCAGAAGGCCACCCTGGTGCTGATGCTGAACACGGACTCCCTCAGCGACGGCCAGGAGCCGTCCACCCTGGTGGCCCGCGCGGTCACCGGGGTGATCACCCCGGAGAACGTCTACGCGGGCTCGGTGACCCCGCGCGGCTGAGACCGGCCGAAGGGCCGCCGGGGGAACCGGTTCCTCCGGCGGCCCGCCGGGTACGGGCCGTGCATGCCGAAGGGTTGGGGATGGTGGCTCCTCGCGGCTTTCGCCGTGTGGACGTTCTTCGCGTTGCAGTGGACGGACCTCGGGTGCGACTACCCGGAGGCGTACCTGGCGGTCGTCCGGTTCGGGACGCCCGAGGGCCTGGAGTTCCTGCCGGCCTGCGCGGGATAGGCACCCGTGCCTACGATCGGGACATGAGCGCTGACGGTTCCCGCTGGTCCCTCTGCTCCCGGAACTCGTTCCTGTCGATCGGGTCGGTCGGGTCGACGCTGTCGATCGGCTCGGTCGGCTCGTTCCTGTCGATCGGCTCGGTCGGCTCGGCCGCGTCGATCCTCTCCGTGGGCTCGTGGGCCAGCCTCGGCTCCCTCCTGTCGGCGGAGTCCCAGTGGTCGGCCCTCTCCTGGCGCTCCCGCTGCGGCGCGATGGCCGCCGGCACCGCCCTCGGCACGACCGCGCTGCTCCTGCTCACGCGCCGGCGCTGACGCTGACGCTGACGCCGCGCGCTAGGCGGCCGGCGCCGTCTCGCCCCGGGACTCGATCTTGGTCCTGAGGGTGGTGAGGAGTTCGCGGAGGAGGGCGACGGAGGTTTCGTCGGTGAGGTTGCCGGCCTCGTCGAAGCGCTCGTGGGCGCGGAAGACGTGGACCTCGGGCTTGACCACGACGTCGCTGCCGGTGCAGACGAAGACCTGGCGGAGGGCGAGCTGGGAGCGGACCGTGCCGAAGTTGGTCGGGGCGGCGCCGAGGAGGGCAATGGGCTTGCGGTGGAGGGGGACGGTCTCCCCGCCGGTCGGGTTGGTGGAGATCCAGTCGAGGGCGTTCTTCAGGACGCCGGGGATCGAGTAGTTGAACTCCGGGGTGGCGATGAGGAGTCCGTCGGCCTCGGCGGCGCGGCGGCGGAGTTCCGTGACGGCGGCCGGGCGGCGGTCGGGGTGGTCGAGGTCCCCGTCGTAGGGCGGGATGTCGCGCAGCCCTTCGTAGATCTCGATGTCGAGGCCGCCGGGGTTGTGCTTGCGGGCGGCGTGCAGCAGGAGCGTGTTGTACGAGTCGGCGCGGAGCGAGCCGGAGATCGCGAGCACGGTGGCGGTCATGGAATCCCCCTGGGTGACGAACGGTCGGCGGGCCGCGGCGGATCACCGGGCCTCGAACGACCCCGAACGTAAACCGAACGGTTCAGGCTGTCAACCGAACGGTTCAGAGCAGCAACCAAACCGTTCAGTCTTGACAGTGAACCGAACGGTGTAGTTCGCTGCGGGCATGACGACAGCAGCAGCCATCGCCGCCGAGCGCGCCGTCGCCCGCGTCGCCCGCCCCTTCCACACCGTCGAGGGCGCCGGCTTCCCGGTCCGGCGCGCCTTCCCGACGGAGGAACTCCCCGAGCTCGACCCCTTCCTGATGCTCGACCAGGTCGGGCCCACCGTCCTCGGACCCGGCGAGGCCGTCGGCGCGCCCGCGCACCCGCACCGGGGCTTCGAGACGATCGAGTACGTCCTGGAGGGCGAGGTCGCCAACGCCGACTCGTACGGCGAGAAGGCCGTCGTCCGGGCCGGCGGCGTCCAGTGGCTCACCGCCGGGTCCGGGATCGTCCACGAGTCGCTGCCCACACCGGAGTTCCTCGCCTCGGGCGGCCCCCAGCACATGCTCCAGATCTGGGTGAACCTGCCCGCCGCGCTCAAGTCCCTCCCGCCGCACGCCCAGTACGCCTCGGCCGTCGAGCTCCCCGTCGCCGCCACCCCCGACGGCTCCGCCGAGATCACCGTCCTCGCCGGCACCACGCACGGCGTCACCGGGCCCTTCGCCACCCACACACCCGTCCTCGTCGCCCGCGCCCGCATCGCACCGGAGGGGCGGGCCGAGTTCACCGCCCCCGCGGGACACAACGCGATGGTGTACGTCCTCCGGGGCCGCGCCGTCGCGGGCGAGGGCACCGCCCTGCCCGACGGACACCTCGGCGTGTACGCCCGCGACGGCCGGGAGCGCTTCTCCGTCGCCACGGCGGAGGAAGGCGCCGAGGTGCTGGTCCTCGCCGGGGAACCGATCGGCGAACCCGTCGCCCGCAGCGGGCCGTTCGTGATGAACACCGAGGCCGAGCTGCGACAGGCGGAGGCCGACCACCGGGCCGGCCGGATGGGCCGGATCCCTACGGACCGGATCCCCACGGACCGGATCCCCACGGACGACGCCTCATGACCGCCGAAACCGCGGGTACGGCCGGTGCCGCGGGTACGGCCGGTGCCGCGGGTACGGCCGGTGCCGGGGGTACGGCCGGTGCCGCCGAAACCGCTGGTGCCGCCGCAGCGGCCGGGGCCGCTGGAACGGCCCGTACCGCCGGAACGGCCGGTGCCGGAACAGCCGGTGCCGCCGGAACGGCCAGTACCGCCGCCACGGACGGTCCCGCCGCCGCAGCGCCTCCGGCACCGGCCCCGGCCCCCGCCCCGGCGCGTGGTCGGGGCGGGGCGGCGGTGCTCGCCGCCCTCGCCGCGCCCGCCGCCGCCGGGGTCTCCGGGCCCGCGCTCGTCGTGCCCGAGGCCGCCGCCTCGCTCGGGGTGTCGGTCGCCGCCGCCACCTGGCTCCTGACCGTGTTCGGGATCGGCATGGCCGCCGGCACGCCGCTGCTCACCGCCGCCGGCCGGCGGAGCGGACCCGGCGGGACGCTGCGGGTCGCGGCGGGACTCGTCGTCGCCGGCGCGGTGGTCGCCCTCTTCGTCCCCGGCTTCACCGCCGCCCTGGCCGGGCGGGCGCTGCTCGCCGCGGGAGCCGCCGGCTTCAACGTGGCGGCCTTCCAGCTCGCCGCCGCCCGCGACCCCAGCGGCCGCTCCGCCGGGCTCGTCGCCATCGGCAGCGCGGTCGGCGGCACCGCCGGCCTCTTCGGCGGCCCGGCGATCGCGGCGGCGGCCGACTGGCGGGGCGCCCTGGTCCTCCCGCTGCTGAGCCTGGCCGTCCTGGGCCTGGTCCGGGGCGCGGGGGCGGGGAAGGACACGTCGGGGGCGGAGGCGCCCCCGGGGTCCCCGGCGGCCGTGCTGCGGTCCCACCGCTTCCTCGCCGCCGCCGCGCTCATGCTGCTGCTCTCCACCATCAACTTCGGCCTCATGTACGCCGGTCCCCGGCGGGCCGGCGAACTGGCCGGGTGGGGCGCCGTGCAGACGGGGGCGTACGCCGCCCTCGCCTCGCTCGCCGGGGCGCTGCTGTCCTGGGCGCTCGTCCGCGCCCGCGCCCCGTGGTGGGTGCTGGCCGGCGGGGGCGCCCTCGCCGTCGCGCTCGCCGCGGGCGGGCCCTGGGCCTGGGTCGTCCTGCTCGCGGTCGGGGTCAGCTCGCTCTCCACGGCCGGCGGCCAGGGACTGCTCACCGGCCGCTCGGCGGAGGGGCTGCCCCGGGGGCTGCGCGACACCGCGATCGGCCTGTTCAACTTCGCGTTCCTGGTGGGCGTGGCCGCCGGACCGGCGCTCGCCTCCTCCCTCCTCTGACCTCCGCTCCTGAAACTCCGACCTCCACTCCGCGAAGGAGCCGTCATGTCCTACCCCGACCCCCGCTGGTTCGGCGACGAGGGCGAGATCAGCGCCCGCTTCCGGCCCGCCGACACCCCGCCCGACTTCGTCTCCACGGGCGCCGCGCCCGCCGCGTACCACTACCTCTCCACCACCCTCTCCACCCAGGGCGAGTACGGCCTCTACCGGGTGGACATGGGGCCGGAGTCGGCCGGGCCCTCCACCCACTTCCACAAGGCGATGTCGGAGGCGTTCTTCGTGCTCTCCGGGACGATCCGGCTCTTCGACGGGGAGCGGTGGGTGGACGCCCGCTCCGGCGACCACCTCTACGTCCCCGTCGGCGGCCTGCACGCCTTCCGGAACGAGTCCTCCGAGCCGGTGTCGATGCTGATGCTGTTCGCGCCCGGCGCGCCCCGCGAGGAGTACTTCGAGCGGATCGGCGACCTGGCCGGGATGAGCGAGGAGGACCGGGCCGCCTTCCTCGTGAAGCACGACAGCTTCTTCGTCTGACCCACCCAGACAGGAACGAACAGGAACGGACAGGAAACGGAACCGGCCTTTGCAGACCGAACCGTTCAGTTCATATACTGGGATCCCGCTCCCCCCACCCCGAGGACGTACCGCCATGGCCGCCAGCAAGGACGACGTCGACGCGTACGGGATCCCCGTCATCCCGGACCCCGCCGACGCGGCCTCCCGCAAGCGGCAGGCGATCATCAACGCCGCGCTGACCGAGTTCCTCGCGGAGGGGTACTCGGCGGCGTCGATGGACGCGATCACTGCCCGGTCCGGGGTGTCGAAGGCGACCATCTACAAGCACTTCGGCAGCAAGGAGCGGCTGTTCCTCGCCGTCATCGGCGGGGTCCTGCCGAAGACGTACGCGGACCTGGAGCCGACCAACTCGACCATCGCCGCCGCGCCCGACCTGCGCTCCGCGCTGGTGCGCCTGACGACGGACTGGGCGCGGATCCTGCTGCGGCCGGACATCATGTCGCTGCGGCGGCTCGTCATCGGCGAGATCGACCGCTTCCCGCAGCTGGGCCAGCTCTGGTACCGGGTCAGCTACGACATGAACAACGGGCCGCTGATCGAGGCGTTCACCGAGCTGAACGCCCGGGGCGCCCTCGACGCGCCGGACCCGAAGCTGGCGGTGCAGCAGCTGGTCGCGGCGACGGTCGGGGTGCCTCAGCTCGTGCGGACCTTCTCGCCCGAGGCGGAGATCGAGGAGGCCGAGCTGGAGCGGATGATCAGCTCGGGAGTGGACCTGTTCCTGGCGCGGTACGCCACCGGCGCCTGAGGACCGCCCAGGTCAGCAGCGCCGCCGCCCACGCGCCCGTGGTGAGCAGCTGGGTACGGCTCGCCGGGTCGCCGAGCATGAACAGGAGCACGGCCCCGATGCCCGCGAGCGCGCCGACCGACGCGGCCGACGGGCCGCGCAGCCGCAGGTGGGAGCCGGCGATCAGGGCCCAGACGATCAGGATCGCCGCTCCGATCGAGTTCAGCAGGAACGGGAAGACCGTGCGCGGCCACAGCAGGCTCAGCACCACGGAGACGAAGCCGAAGGCGGCGGAGGCGAGGACGGCGGCGTACGGGACGCCGGCCCGGACCCGGCCGAGGACCGGCGGCGCGTCGCCCCGCCCGACGAGGGCGTACAGCATCCGCGACGAGCCGTAGATGTTGGCGTTCATCGCGGACAGCAGGGCGATCAGCACGACCGCGCTCATCACGTCGGCGGCGCCCGGCACGCCGATCCGCTCCATGACGGCCGTGTACGGGCCCTCGGCGACACCCGGCGCGTTCCACGGGACGAGCGCCACGATGACGGCCATCGAACCGAGGTAGCAGACCGCCACCCGCCACATCACGGCGCGGACACCGGCCCGGACGGCGCGGGCCGGGTCCTCGCACTCGGCGGCGGCGATCGTGACGGTCTCCAGGCCGCCGAAGGCGAAGACCGCGGCGACCATGCCGACCGCGACGCCGTGCCAGCCGTGCGGCAGGAACCCGCCGTCGCCGGTCAGATGCGCGGCCCCCGGCGAGGCGAAGCCGCCGACCAGACCGGCGAGCGCGGCCCCGCCCAGCAGCAGGAAGCCGGCGATGGCCGCGATCTTCAGCCCCGCGAACCAGAACTCCAGCTCGCCGAAGCGCCGCACCCCCACCAGGTTCGTGACGGTGAACAGGCTCACGAAGACCGCGACCCACGCCCACGGCGGCACGCCCGGCACCCAGCCGTGCGCGATCCGCGCCGCCCCGATCGCCTCGGCGGCGACGCTCACGACGAGCAGCGCCCAGTACATCCACCCGGCGAGCAGCCCCGCCCAGCCGCCGAACGCCCTCCGCGCGTGCTCCGCGAACGACCCGGTCACCGGCCGCTCGGCGGACAGGTCGCCGAGCATCCGCATCACCAGGACGGTGAGCGCCCCGGCGACGGCGTACGAGACGAGGATCCCCGGCCCTGCCGCCGCGATCCCCACCCCCGACCCCACGAAGAGCCCGGCGCCGATGGCACCGCCCAGCGCGATCATCGCCAGATGTCTCCGGCGCAGCCCGCGCGCCAGCATCCGTCCCGTCATGTTGCTCCCCCGATCTCCAGGACGACCAGCGGGGATCTTGACCCGGCCGGACCCGACGGGGCAATCCGGAACCGGCCGGTGAGACGCCGTCACACCACCAGACCCACCGCCAGGGCCGCGATCAGCGCGCTCGACACCAGGCCCGTGAGCAGGCGGGCGCGGGGGCCCGTCAGGGTGTGGCCGAGGACGGTGCCGGTGGTGGAGAGGAGGAGCTGCCAGCTCGCCGAGGCGGCGAACGCGGCGGCCACGAAGACGGCCGCCTCCGCCGCACCGGTCGTGGTGTGGCCGCCCAGGACGAGGGCCGTGAAGTACAGGACCGTCATCGGGTTGAGGATCGTGATGCCGAGGAAGGTCCAGAAGGCGCGGTGCGGAGCCGTCACCGGCCGGTCCGCCGCCGGGGTCCCGGCGCGGTGCACACGGAGGGCGGTACGGGCCGAGGCCGCCGCGAGGACCAGCAGGACGACGGCGGACGCCCAGCGGAGCGGGGCCGCGACGGGCGCCAGGAGAGGCACCAGGGCGGCGCCGCCGAGGACCGCGACGACGGCGTACACGCCGTCCGCCGCCGCGATGCCGAGCGCCGCGCCCGCCCCCGTACGCCACGGGCTGCGGGCGGCGACCGCCACCAGGTGCGCGCCGACGGCGCCCACCGGGATCGCGATGCCGTAGCCGGCCAGCAGGCCGGCCACCACCGCGGAGGTCACGCGACGGCGGGGGCCGCGCCTCCGGGGACCGGTGCCGTCCGCTGTCGGTGGTAGGCCGCGCCGTCCTTCGTACGGGCCAGCTCGCCGCCGACGACGAGGTAGCGGCGGAGCGCCGGGTAGTCCTCGTGCACGGTCAGCAGGGCCTCGTTGACCTCGGCCTCGCGGTAGACGCGGCCGGGCTCGAAGAGGGTCTCGGCGAGGTGGGCGAGGAGCGCGGCGCGGCGGGCCGGGCGGCGCGGGATCGCGAGGAGCCGGCCGTCGGCGGAGAACAGGTCCGCGACGGGCCGGGGGGCGGGATGATCGGTCATGGGGGGAAGGGTGGCGGCCACGGGTCCGCCCCGCAAAGGGTTTTCGGCCCGCGCCCGCGCCGGTGGACGGCCCGGCGGGTCAGCGGAGCATGACGTTCACCGCGTCCTGGAAGCTCGGCAGGATCGGCGGCATGCCCTGCTCCTGGAAGATCGGGCGGGCCTTCGCCGCGAAGGCGAGGAAGTCCTCCTCGGAGTCCCAGAAGTCCACCACCCGCCAGCCGCCGGACCCGTCCGAGCCCGCCGCGTGGGCGAGGAAGCCCTGCGGCGGCCACCACTCGGCGGCCTTGAGCGCGCTCATCGTGGACTCGTACTGCTGCTGGGTTCCGCCGGGGATCTCGACGGTGACGATGACGGCCATGCTGCTGCTCCCGGGGGGCGGGGGGTGAGGGTCACGACCCAGCACACCCCCGCCCCCGGACCCGCGCACGACGACGGGGACCGAACGGGCTACGCCCGCACAGGCCCCGCCGATCCCGCCGATCCCGCCGGTCTCACCGGTAGATCAGCAGCTCCTGCTCCGTCGCGCCGGTCAGCGCGTAGCGCGTACGGACCAGGGGGCGGCCCGCGTAGATGCGGATGAGGGTCGCCGCGTCGCCGTCGAAGACGGCGGGCCCGCGCCCCTCGATCTCGTCGCCGAGGGGCACCTCCCCCGCGTGGTCGGCGAGCCGGCCGACCAGGCGCGGGGTCTCCCGCTTCCGGCTGGTGACGCAGAGCAGCGGCAGCGCGAGGGCGAGGGCGTCGCCGCAGTACGCGCCGGGCTCCCCGAACGCCTCCCGGACGTCCCCGGCGTGCACCCACTCCCCCAGGGCGACCGCGTCCAGCCGCCCGTCCTCGTGCCCGGCGATCACCGGGCCCGCCTCGGTGAGGCCGCGTTCCAGCTCGTCGAGGATCCGGCCGAGCGGCCACTCCTCGCGTTCGGCCACGTCACGGGCGTTGGCCTCGGGGAGGAAGACGCCCTCTTCGAGGCGGCCCTCCACGATCCGGACCAGCGCCGCCCCGCAGTGCGCGAGGACCTGGCGGGCGGTCCAGCCGGGGCAGGCGGTGCGGAGCTCGTACGCCTCCTCGGGGGTGCGCCGCAGCAGCGGCATCAGCAGGTCCCGCTCGGTGGTGAGGAGCCGGCCGGGCAGCCAGGGGTCGCGCTCGGCGGGCAGACAGTCGGTACACATGCGGGCTCAGTAGCGGTAGTGGTCGGGCTTGTACGGGCCGTCGACGGGGACGCCGAGGTAGGCGGCCTGGTCGTCGCTGAGGACGGTCAGCCGCACGCCGAGCGCGTCGAGGTGGAGCCGGGCGACCTTCTCGTCCAGGTGCTTGGGCAGCGTGTACACCCCCGTGGGGTAGTCGGACGTCTTCGTGAACAGCTCGATCTGGGCCAGGGTCTGGTCCGCGAACGAGTTCGACATCACGAAGGACGGATGACCGGTGGCGTTGCCCAGGTTCAGCAGCCGGCCCTCCGACAGCACGATCACCACCTTGCCGTCGGGGAACGTCCACGTGTGGACCTGCGGCTTCACCTCGTCCTTGACGATCCCCGGCACGGCGGCCAGGCCGGCCATGTCGATCTCGTTGTCGAAGTGGCCGATGTTCCCCACGATCGCCTGGTGCTTCATGCGGGCGATGTCGGACGCCATGACGATGTCCTTGTTGCCCGTCGTGGTGATGAAGATGTCGGCCGTCTCCACCACGTCGTCCAGGGTGGCCACCTGGTAGCCGTCCATCGCCGCCTGGAGCGCGCAGATCGGGTCGATCTCGGTGACGATCACCCGGGCGCCCTGGCCGCGCAGGGACTCCGCCGACCCCTTGCCGACGTCGCCGTAGCCGCAGACGACGGCGGTCTTGCCGCCGATCAGGACGTCCGTGGCGCGGTTGATGCCGTCGATCAGGGAGTGCCGGCAGCCGTACTTGTTGTCGAACTTCGACTTCGTCACCGCGTCGTTCACGTTGATCGCCGGGAACAGCAGCTCGCCCGCCCGGTGCATCTCGTACAGGCGGTGCACGCCCGTCGTGGTCTCCTCGGTGACCCCGCGGATCCCGGCGGCGAGCGCGGTCCAGTCGAGCGGGCTGTTCTCCAGCAGGGCGCGGACGACGGCCAGTTCCTCGTTCGCGGCCTCCGGCAGCACGCCCGTCTTCCGGTACTCCACACCCTTGTGGACGAGGAGCGTGGCGTCGCCGCCGTCGTCCAGGATCATGTTCGGCCCGTCGGCGCCGGGCCAGGTCAGCGCCTGCTCGGTGCACCACCAGTACTCCTCCAGGGTCTCGCCCTTCCAGGCGAAGACGGGGATGCCGGCGGCGGCGATCGCGGCGGCGGCGTGGTCCTGGGTGGAGTAGATGTTGCACGACACCCAGCGGACCTCGGCGCCCAGCGCGACGAGGGTCTCGATCAGGACGGCGGTCTGCACCGTCATGTGCAGGGAGCCGGTGATGCGGGCGCCGGCCAGCGGGCGGGCCTCGGCGTACTCGCGGCGGATCGCCATCAGGCCGGGCATCTCGTGCTCGGCGAGCGTGATCTCCTTGCGGCCGAACGCCGCCAGGGACAGGTCCGCGACCTTGAAGTCGGTGAACTCAGACATGGGCTGCGACTCTCCTAGCGCTGAGGACGGTGCGGTGGATCTCCAGGGCCGCCGTCGACTTGTTGAGCGTGATGTAGTGCAGGCCCGGCGCGCCCTCGTCGAGGAGGCGCAGGCCCATGGCGGTGGCGTGCTCGACGCCGACGCGGTGCGCGGCCGCCGGGTCGTCCCTGGCGGCTTCCAGGCGGTGGGCCAGGTCCTCGGGGAAGGCCGCGTCGGAGAGTTCCGCGAAGCGGCGGATCTGGCGCACGTCGGTGGCCGGCATGATCTCCGGGATGATCGGGGTGTCGCAGCCGGCGGCGGCGACCCGGTCGCGCAGCCGCAGGTAGTCCTCCGGGTCGAAGAACATCTGCGTGACGGCGTAGTCGGCGCCCGCCCTGCACTTGGCGACGAAGTGCGCGAGGTCGCTCTCCGGGTCCCCGGAGCGCGGGTGCCCCTCGGGGAAGGCGGCGACGCCGATCCTGAAGTCACCGAGCGAACGCACGAGTTCGACCAGCTCGTAGGCGTACCGGTAGCCGTCCGGGTGCGCGGTCCACGGGCCGCGCGGGTCGCCCGGCGGGTCGCCGCGCAGGACGAGGACGTCCCGGACGCCCGCGTCGGCGTAGGCGCCGACGATCGCCCGGAGTTCGGCGACCGAGTGGCCGACGGCGGTGAGGTGGGCGACGGGCCGGAGGGTGGTCTCGGCGGCGATCCGCTGGGTGACCCCGACGGTGCGGTCCCGGGAGGACCCGCCGGCGCCGTACGTGACCGAGACGAAGTCCGGCTTCAGCGCCTCCACGCGCCGGACCGCGTCCCAGAGCGTCCGCTCGCCCCGGTCGGTCTTCGGCGGGAAGAACTCGAAGGAGAACGTGGGGGTCATCTGCGGCCTCCCGCGTTGAAGTAGCTCGCCTCCGGGTGGTGGACGACGAGGGCGTCCGTGGACTGCTCGGGGTGGAGCTGGTACTCCTCCGACAGCTCGACGCCGATCCGCTCCGGCCGCAGCAGGGCGGCGATCTTGGCGCGGTCCTCCAGGTCGGGGCAGGCGGGGTAGCCGAGGGAGTAGCGGCAGCCCTGGTACTCGGTGCGGAGCATGCCGTCGAGGCCGGCCGGGTCGGCGGCGCCGATGCCCCATTCGGCGCGCACCCGGGCGTGCCAGTACTCGGCGAGGGCTTCGGCCAACTGCACGGACAGGCCGTGGAGTTCGAGGTAGTCGCGGTAGGCGTCGGCGGCGAAGAGGCGGGCGGTCTCCTCCCCGATGCGCGAGCCGACCGTCACCACCTGGAGGGCGACGGTGTCGATCTCCCCGGAGTCCTCGGCGCGGTGGAAGTCGGCGAGACAGAGGCGGCGGCCCCGCTGCTGGCGGGGGAAGGTGAAGCGGGTCCGCTCGCCTCCGTCCTCGTCCAGGACGATCAGGTCGTCGCCCTTGGACACGCAGGGGAACCAGCCGTACACGACGGCCGCCTCCACCAGGTCCTCGCGCGCGACCCGGTCGAGGAGGGCGCGCAGCCGGGGCCGGCCCTCCGTCTCGACCGTCCCGGAGTCCTTGAGCCCCCACTGGCCCTTGAAGAGCGCCGTCTCGTCCAGCCAGGGCGCGTAGTCGGCCAGCGGGATGCCGGTGACGACCTTCGTGCCGAGGAAGGGGGGTTCGGGTACGGGGTTGTCGGCGGCGACGTCCGAGCGGCCGGCGGGCTCCGGCTCCCGCACCTCCAGGGGGGTCTCCCGCTTCGGGACCCGCCGCTGTTTCAGGGCGGGGAGCACGGCTCCGGGGACGCCCCGCTTCACCGCCATCAGGGCGTCCATGAGGCGCAGGCCCTCGAAGGCGTCGCGGGCGTAGCGGACCTCGCCCCGGTACAGCTCGTGGAGGTCCTGTTCGACGTAGGCCCTGGTCAGGGCGGCGCCGCCGAGGATGACGGGGAAGCGTTCGGCGAGTCCGCGCCCGTTCAGTTCCTCCAGGTTCTCCTTCATGATCACGGTGGACTTCACGAGGAGGCCGGACATGCCGATGACGTCCGCCCTGTGCTCCTCTGCCGCTTCCAGGATCGCGGAGACGGGCTGCTTGATGCCGATGTTGACGACGTTGTAGCCGTTGTTGGAGAGGATGATGTCGACGAGGTTCTTGCCGATGTCGTGGACGTCGCCGCGGACGGTGGCGAGCACGATCGTGCCCTTGCCCTCGGAGTCCGACTTCTCCATGTGCGGTTCCAGATGGGCCACCGCGGTCTTCATGACCTCGGCGGACTGGAGCACGAACGGCAGCTGCATCTGGCCCGAGCCGAACAGCTCGCCGACCGTCTTCATCCCGTCGAGCAGCACCTCGTTGACGATCTCCAGGGCCGGCCGCAGCGCCAGCGCCTCGTCGAGGTCCGCCTCCAGGCCGTTCTTCTCGCCGTCGACGATCCGCCGCTTGAGGCGCTCCTCCAGCGGCAGCGCCGCCAGCTCCTCGGCCTTTCCGGCCCGCAGCGACTGGGTGGTCGCGCCCTCGAAGAGCTCCAGGAGCCGCTGGAGCGGGTCGTAGCCCTCGCGCCGGCGGTCGTGGACGAGGTCGAGCGCCACCTCGACCTGCTCGGGTTCGAGCCGGGCGATGGGCAGGATCTTGGAGGCGTGGACGATGGCCGAGTCCAGGCCGGCCTTGACGCACTCGTCGAGGAAGACCGAGTTGAGGACGAGCCGGGCCGCCGGGTTGAGGCCGAAGGAGATGTTGGACAGGCCGAGCGTCGTCTGCACGTCGGGATGGCGGCGCTTCAGCTCGCGGATCGCCTCGATCGTCGCGACGCCGTCCCCCCGGGACTCCTCCTGGCCGGTGCAGATGGTGAAGGTCAGGGTGTCGATGAGGATGTCCGACTCGCGGATGCCCCAATTGCCGGTGAGGTCGGCGATCAGGCGCTCCGCGATCTCGACCTTCTTCTCCGCCGTCCGGGCCTGGCCCTCCTCGTCGATGGTCAGCGCCATCAGCGCGGCGCCGTGCTCCCGGGCCAGCGCCGCGACCTTCGCGAAGCGGGAGTCGGGCCCGTCGCCGTCCTCGTAGTTGACGGAGTTGACGACCGCCCTGCCGCCCAGCTTCTCCAGCCCCGCCCGCAGGACGTCCACCTCGGTGGAGTCGAGGACGATCGGGAGGGTGGAGGCGGTCGCGAAGCGGCCCGCCAGCTCCTCCATGTCGGCGACGCCGTCCCGGCCCACGTAGTCCACGCACAGGTCGAGCATGTGCGCGCCCTCGCGGATCTGGTCCCGGGCCAGCTCGACGCAGTCGTCCCAGCGGCCCTCCAGCATGGCCTCGCGGAACTTCTTCGACCCGTTCGCGTTCGTCCGCTCCCCGATCGCCAGGTACGAGGCGTCCTGCCGGAACGGCACGTGGGCGTAGAGCGAAGCGGCGCCCGGCTCGGGGACCGGACGCCGCTCCAGGACGGCCGCGCCCCGGACCCGGTCCACCATGACCCGGAGGTGCTCCGGGGTGGTGCCGCAGCAGCCGCCGACCAGCGCGGGCCCGTAGGTCCGGACGAACTCCTCCTGCGCGTCGGCCAGTTCCTCCGGCGACAGGGGGTAGTGGGCGCCGTCCGAGGTGAGGACGGGCAGGCCCGCGTTGGGCATCACCGAGAGCGGGATCCGGGCGTGCCGGGAGAGGTGGCGCAGGTGCTCGGCCATCTCCGCCGGTCCGGTGGCGCAGTTGAGACCGATCATGTCGATGCCCAGCGGCTCCAGGGCCGTCAGGGCGGCCCCGATCTCGGAGCCGAGGAGCATGGTGCCGGTGGTCTCCACGGTCACCTGGACGATGACCGGGAGGTCGAGGCCGGCCCCGTCCAGGGCGCGGCGGGCGCCGACGACGGCCGCCTTCGTCTGGAGCAGGTCCTGGGAGGTCTCGATCAGGAGGGCGTCGGCGCCGCCCTGGAGCAGGCCCTCGGCGTTCCGCCGGAAGGCGTCGCGCAGGGCGCCGTACCCGACGTGCCCGAGGGTCGGCAGCTTGGTGCCGGGGCCGAGGGAGCCGAGGACCCAGCGGGGCCTGCCGTCCTCGGCGGTGCAGGCGTCGGCGACCTCGCGGGCCACCCGGGCGCCGGCCTCCGACAGCTCGTGGACGCGGTGCTCGATGCCGTACTCGGCGAGCGCGGCCAGGTTGGCGCCGAAGGTGTTGGTCTCGACGCAGTCGACGCCCGCCGCGAAGTACTCCCGGTGGACGGCGGCGACCAGATCGGGGCGGGTGAGGTTCAGGACCTCGTTGCAGCCCTCCAGGCCGGTGAAGTCGTCCAGGGACGGGTCGGCGGCCTGGAGCATGGTGCCCATGGCGCCGTCGGCGACGACGACCCGCCGGGCGAACTCCTCCCGCAGCGACGGCCTCACACCGGCCCCCTCAGGTGCGGGCCTCATACCGGCCCCCTCAGGTGCGGGACGAGGGTGGCCGCGCAGCCGGGCCCGTAGGCGGTGCGGATCCGGTCGAGCAGCGGCCCCCGGTCGAGCCGGTACTCCTGGGTGCCGACGGTCCCGAGGACGGCCGAGGCGACGGCGCACCCCAGCTCGGCGGCGCGCCGCTCGGGGACGCCCCACAGGGTCCCGGCGAGGAATCCGGCCCGGAAGGCGTCGCCGACGCCGGTCGGGTCCACCACGGCGGGGACGGGGACGGCGGGGACGGCCAGCGGGTCGCGGCCCTCGCCCCGGATCCGTACGCCGGCCTCGCCGTGGGTGGTGACCCAGGCTCCGACGCGGCGCAGCACCTCCGCCTCCGTCCGGCCGGTCTTCTCCAGCAGCAGGGCGGTCTCGTACTCGTTGGTGAACAGGAACCGGGCCCCGTCCACCAGCTCCCGCACCGCTGCCCCGTCGAGCCGCGCCAGCTGCTGCGAGGGGTCGGCGGCGAAGGGGATTCCGAGCTCGCGGCAGGCGCGGGTGTGCCGGAGCATCGCCTCGGGGTCGTCCGGGGAGACCAGGACCAGATCCAGGCGGCCGGTGCGGGCGACGACGTCCCTCAGGTCGATCTCGCGCGCCTCGGCCATCGCGCCCGCGTAGAAGGTGGCGATCTGGTTCTGGTCCCGGTCGGTGGTGCAGACGAAGCGGGCGGTGTGCAGGGAGTCGCTGACCCGCACCGCGTCGGTGTCGACGCCGTGGTCCTTGAGCCGGACCCGGTACGGCTCGAAGTCGGCGCCGACCGCGCCCACGAGGACCGGGCGCAGGCCGAGCGTCCCGAGTCCGAAGGCGATGTTCGCTGCCACTCCGCCGCGCCTGACCTCCAGGCTGTCGGCGAGGAACGACAGGGAGACCCGGTCCAGCCGGTCGGCGAGCAGCTGCTCGCCGAAGCGGCCGGGGAAGGTCATCAGATGGTCGGTCGCGATGGAACCAGTGACAGCGATGCGCATCTCCGTCAGACCCCCGCCGCCGTCTTGAGGGCGCCGGCCCGGTCGGTGCGCTCCCAGGTGAAGTCGGGGAGCTCGCGGCCGAAGTGGCCGTACGCGGCGGTCTGCGCGTACACCGGCCGCTTGAGGTCCAGGTCGCGGACGATCGCGGCCGGACGCAGGTCGAAGACCTGGGTGACGGCGGCCTGGATCCGGTCGACGGGGACGGTCTCGGTGCCGAAGGTCTCGACGAAGAGGCCGACCGGCTCCGCCTTGCCGATCGCGTAGGCGACCTGCACCTCGCACCGGCGGGCGAGTCCGGCGGCGACGACGTTCTTGGCGACCCAGCGCATCGCGTAGGCGGCGCTGCGGTCGACCTTCGACGGGTCCTTGCCGGAGAAGGCGCCGCCGCCGTGGCGGGCCATGCCGCCGTACGTGTCGATGATGATCTTCCGGCCGGTGAGGCCCGCGTCGCCCATGGGGCCGCCGACCTCGAAGCGGCCGGTGGGGTTGACGAGGAGGCGGTAGCCGTCGGACTCCAGGGTCACGCCCTCCTCGACGAGTTCTTTGAGGACGTGCTCGACGACGTACTCGCGGATGTCGGGGGTGAGCAGGCCGTCGACGGAGATGTCGGCGGCGTGCTGCGAGGAGACCACGACGGTGTCGAGGCGGACCGGGCGGTCGCCGTCGTACTCGACGGTGACCTGCGTCTTGCCGTCGGGGCGCAGGTAGGGCACGGTGCCGTCCTTGCGGACCTCGGTCAGGCGGCGGGCGAGGCGGTGCGCGAGGGCGATCGGCAGCGGCATCAGCTCGGCGGTGTCGTCGCAGGCGTAGCCGAACATGAGGCCCTGGTCGCCGGCGCCCTGGGCGGCGAGCTCGTCGTCCGCGCCGTCGACCCGGGACTCGTAGGCGGTGTCGACGCCCCGCGCGATGTCGGGGGACTGGGCGCCGAGGGAGACGGAGACGCCGCAGGAGGCGCCGTCGAAGCCCTTGGCGGAGGAGTCGTAGCCGATGTCGAGGATGGCGTCCCGGACCAGCTGGGCGATGGGGGCGTAGGCGGTGGTGGTGACCTCGCCGGCGATGTGGACCTGGCCGGTGGTGATCAGGGTCTCGACGGCCACGCGGGCCTGGGGGTCCTGGGCGAGGAGGGCGTCGAGGACGGTGTCGCTGATCCGGTCGGCGATCTTGTCGGGGTGGCCCTCGGTCACGGACTCCGAGGTGAAGAGGCGGCCGCTCATGCCTGCACCGCCCCGGTCCCGGCGTTCGCGAAGAAGTGCCGCTCGATGGCGCCGAGGGTGCGGATGGCGTCGACCTCCAGGGTCTCCATCTGGATGGAGACGCCGCTCTCCTGTTCGAGCAGGAAGACGAACTCGACGAAGGACAGGGAGTCGATGAGCCGGTTCTCGATGAGGTCGAGGTCGGGGGCGATGTCCTGGCGCTCGGGGTGGCGCTCCAGGATCCAGTTCTTGACCTGCTGCAGGCCGTCGGCCATGGGGGAACTCCTCAACTCGTGTGCGTGGGTGGGGTGTGGGCGATGATCGGGGCGGCGACCGCCACCGCGTAGTCCACGTCGTGGCTGATGGACACGGTGATCTCGGCGATGCCGGAGCCGGCGGCCATCTCGGCGGCGGAGCCGTGCAGTTCGACGAGCGGCCAGCCGCCCTCGGAGCGCCGCACCACGATGTCCGGCCAGGGCAGGAACCTGCCCCTGACCCGTAAGGTCTTGAAGGCCGCTTCCTTGGCCGCGATCCGTCCGCACAGGCTCAGTACGTCGAGCCCGGTGGAGGTGCGGCAGTCGGCGAGTTCGCCGGGGGTGAGCATCCGTGCGAAGAAGCGCTCCCCGTACTGGTCGAGGAGCCGGCGGACACGGGTGACGGACACGATGTCCATGCCGAGGTTCGCCCAGCCCAGGCCGCCCGCCGGCGGGGCGACGGGACGGGCCGGCACGTCAGATCACCGGCCCGGCCGCGTCCAGGACCGCCCGGGTCGCCGCCTCCCAGCCGCCGTGGCGGCGGGTCAGCGCGGACAGCCAGCGTTCGAGGCCGAAGGCGACGCAGCTGGTGAAGGCCGGGCCGCCGGTGGAGGCGAGCGTGATGGCGCAGCGCTCGCCGAAGAAGTTCCGGTGCGTGTTGACCGAGGCGATCGCCAGGTCCTCGTACAGGAACTCGTACTTCACCGGGGTGAGCCGCTGGAGGAGGGCCTTGGAGCCGCCCTTGTCGAAGAAGGGGTCGCAGGCGGCCTCCTTCCGCAGGGACAGGCCGACGGCCTCGGCGAAGGCGTCGACGCGGGCGGTGAAGGCGGTGAGGTGGTCCTCGGCGTGCTCGCGGGAGCCGAGGGCGACGATCTCCCGCATGCGGAAGCCGAGCTGCCGGCGCATGCCCTCGTAGTGGGTCTCCTTGCGGAAGCACCACGAGCAGACGGTGACGAGGGTGTCGTCGGCGATCCGCCGGCCCTGGTGGTCCAGGTAGACGGCGTAGCAGGAGGCGGAGGGGAGGCCGAGGCCGGCCGGTTCGAGGGAGGCCGCGGGCCAGTGGCCGCGGTCGCCGTCGAAGGGGGTGGTGAGCCGCTTCTCCAGGTCGAGCGGGGCGGCGAGGACGGCCTGGTGGGGGAAGTTGTCGTAGTAGTCGAGCCGGGCCAGGTCGGCGGCGGGCAGCAGCGGGGGCATGGTCATCGGGCGGGCGCCCGCGGTCACGCCCCAGCGTTCGAAGGTGTCGTCGAGGAGCCGCAGCAGGCGGGTCCCCTCCGGCCCCAGGGACGGCAGGCCCCTGGTCGCCCCGACGGTCTCGGGGATGGTCACGGTCATGGTCGGTGCACCTCTCGGTGAGGGCTCACGGTGAGGGCTCTGGAGCGAGGGCCCCCGGCCGTGTGCGCGGGACCGGTGCTCTCAGAGGACGGGCAGGGTGTCGTCGGAGAAGATCCCGGTCTTCAGGAAGAAGGCGAGCGGCTTGCGGATCGCCTTCCGCTCGTGGGCGCGGCGGGCCGGGTCGGCGATCAGCGCGTTCCGCAGGCCGAGCGGGTCGGGGATGCCGGCGTCCTTGTACACGTGCGGGTTGTAGAGGGAGTTGACGCTGTAGACGACGTACCGCTTGAGGTACGCCTCCACCTCGCGGACGCGGTCGGCGGGGACGGCCTCGCACATCCGCTGGAACAGCAGGGAGACCAGCTCGCGGCCGAAGGCGATGTGGCGGGACTCGTCCTGGTGGTGGATGCGGTTGACCTCGCGGATGGTGTGGCACAGCGAGGTGTCCTTCGCCATCCGGGAGTTGTAGTGGTCGACGAGCTCCTCGAAGAAGAGGATCCGGGTGAAGACGAGGAAGTTCTCGACCTCGGGTGCCCAGGCGGCGTCGGCGCGCATGGCGGTGGAGCCGTAGATCTTGTGGCCGTAGCGCCGGCAGAACTCGGAGAAGAACCACATGTGTTCGTTCTCCTCGCCGATGAAGTGGTGGAAGAAGTCGGAGGGCACCTCGAAGCCGGGCATGTGGATGCGGCCGACGACCTCGATGAGGAGTTCGCGGATGCCGTGCACGTTGAGGCTGTAGAAGTTGACCGACTCCCACTTGGAGAGGCGCTGAAGCGTTTCCTCTCCGAGGCGGTCGTAGTGCTCGGTACCGAAGACGGTGAGCAGCTCCGGCGTCATCCAGAAACGGTTCTCCTCCAGGGTCTCGGGCCACTGGAAGGTCTGGTACGGGTTGTAGTAGTCCTCGACCGAGCGCTCGCTGAGGCGGCTCAGGACCTCCATGAACCGGTCGCTGACGGGGAGGGGGGCGGTCACGCCCATGGTGCGGGCTCCTTCGGATCGGGGGCTACGGGCGGACTTCGTAGACGACGTTCACGGGGGTCTCGGCGGCGCGCCGCCAGCGGGTGAAGCCGGCCTCCTCGGCGATCGCCCGGAACGCCTTCTCGCCCGAGTGGTTGCCGAGCGCGTGCGGGCCGCGCTGCGCGACCGCGACCGGCAGGCACATCACGGCGGACAGGGCCATGAACATGCGGGCCGCGGGCGTCTGGGTGTCGACGTCCCCGGGCGAGACGTTGGACTCGACGAGCATCCAGGTGCCGTCCGCGTCCAGCGACTTGTGGACGTGCTGGGCGGCGGCGACCGGGTCGCCCATGTCGTGCAGGGCGTTGAAGAAGCAGACCAGGTCGTAGCCGGAGCCCGGGTAGTCGTCGGCGGAGGCGACCTCGAAGCGGACCCGGTCCGAGAGCCCGGCCTCCTCGGCCAGCTCGCGGGCGATCGCGATGGCCTCCTCGGAGTAGTCGAAGCCGTGGACGGTGGCCTGCGGGAACGCCTTCGCGATGAGGAGCGTGGTGTGCCCGACGCCGCAGCCGACGTCGGCGACGGTGCCGCCGGCGCCGAGCTTCCCGGTGACCTCGTGGAGGGCGGGCAGCCAGTCGGGGACGAGCTTGTGCTCGTACGTCGGCTGGAAGAAGGAGCCCATGCCGGTGTCGAGGGCCGCGTCGTGCTCGGCCCAGCCGACGCCGTCACCGGTCCGGTACGCCTCGACCAGCAGGTCCTCGGTGGCGTACAGCGCCTTCAGCGCGGTGAAGAAGCCGGCGGCGAAGGTGACGGCCTTCGGGTCGGCCAGCACCTCGGCGTGGTCGGAGGGGAGCGTGTACGTGAGCGAGCTCGGGTGCCGCTCGACGTACCCGGCGGAGAGCTGGGCGTGCAGCCACTCCTCGACGTACCGCTCGTCCGTGCCGGTGCGCGCGGCCAGCCCGGCCGCGGTCAGGGGCCCGCCGTCGGCGAGGGCCCGGTAGAGGCCCAGGCGCTCGCCGAGCGCGACGGTCAGGCCGCGGACGGCGGCGCCGGCGTCGCCGATGACCCTCTGGTGGAACTCGTGGGCGCTCACGCGGCCACCTCCTCGTCGTGTCCGGGCACGCCCGGCAGCTCGCACGTGAACAGGAAGGAGCGGGGCACGCCGGGGACCGTGCGGGCCGGGACCGGGTAGGGCCAGCGCTCGAAGTCGGCGCCCTCCTCACCGGGCTGCCGCACCTCGCGGACGGACCAGCCGCACTCGGCGAGCAGCGCCTCGGGCTCCTCGGTGCCGAAGAGCCACGGGTTGCCGTCCTCCTCCAGCGCCTTCATGAAGCCGCGGGCGAGCGGGTTGGTGAGGGCGGAGCGGGAGATGACGTCGCCGAGGAGGACCGAGCCGGGCGCGGAGTGGGCGGCGAGGGTCGCGATCAGGGTGCGTACGGCCTGCTCGGGGAGGAAGAAGAGCAGGCCCTCGACGACCCAGAGGACCGGCTCGTCGCTCTTCCATCCGGCTTCCTTCAGCGGCCCCGTCCAGTCCTGGGTGAGGTCCACGGGGACGGCGACGCGGGTGCGCCCGGCGGGCCGCGGCTCGTCCTTCAGCATCTCCGCCTTGGTCTCCAGGAGGGCGGGCCGGTCGAGCTCGTAGACGGTGACGCCGTCGGGCCACGGCAGCCGGTGGAAGCGGGTGTCCATGCCGGCGGCGAGGAACACCACCTGGCGGATGCCGCGCTCGCGGACGGCCCGGACGATCGCCCGGTCGAGGTAGGTGGTGCGGATGGCGAGGAACGGCACGATGCCGCCGCCGTCGTAGCGCTTCAGCAGCTCGAAGCCGATCTCGTCGGCGACGGTGCGCGCGTAGGGATCGGCGAACAGCCGGTCCTCGCGCTCGGTCTCCAGGGCCCGCGCGGCGGCGGTCCACTGGGCGGTGCGGGATACGGCCTCCACGGGAGGTCCCCCTTCGGTTGATGTCCGGTGTCCGGTGCGGTGACACGCGGTGGTGTTCCGGCGATGTCCTTCGGCACGGGAGCGGGTGTGCGGACGGCCGTGTTCAGGGCCTGGCGGGCATACGGACCCGTCAGGCGGTCATGAGCGGGACACAGACCTTGGCCCGGGCGCCCGTACAGCCGACGGGGTCCTCGGCCGCGGGCATCGACGACGGATGCGCGGCCTCGGTGCCGTCGGGGCGCCGGCGGAAGATGCTGTGCAGGATCATGCTGAACACGGCCGTCCCGTCGGCGGCCACGAGCGTGCACCGCGGCTTGACGGTGCCGGTGGCGGGATTGAACGGCGACGGGGTGGCGCCGAGGACCTCGACGCGCGCGGTGAGGACGTCGCCGGGGCGGACGGGGCGCAGATAGCGGACCTCGTCGATGCCGGGCGAGCCGAGGCAGTCGCTGTACGCGAGCAGGCCGTCCACGTACCGCCGCATGAAGAGCGCCTGGGTGTGGAAGCCGCTCGCGATCAGGCCGCCGAACGGCGAGTCCCTGGCCCGCTCCGGGTCGGTGTGGAAGGGCTGCGGGTCGAAGCGCCTGCCGAACTCCAGCACCTCCTCCGCCGTGACGGTGACGGTGCCCAGCTCGTGGACGTCGCCGGGCCGGAAGTCCTCGAAGTAGCGCATCAGGCGCCCCCCTTGACCTAGGAGTTCTACGTTTCCTGGCATCACCCAATCTACGAATCGGTCATTTATTTTGTCAACCCAAAAGAAGCCGGAAGGTGGGCGGTGACGGCACGAACCCGCCCTACCCGAGGGCCTGTTCGACGTCGGCCCACAGGTCCCCGGCGTCCTCGACGCCGACGGACATCCGTACGAGCCCGGGGGCGATCCCCGCGGCGGCGAGGGCGTCCGCGTCCAGCTCGCGGTGCGAGGTGGACGCCGGGTGGGCGACGAGCGTCTCCACGCCGCCGAGCGAGAGCGCGAGCTTCGCGAGCCGCACCCGCTCGATGAAGGACCGCCCCGCCTCCCGCCCCCCGGCGAGCTCGAAGGAGAGCAGCCCTCCCCCGCCGTCCAGGACCTTCCGGGCGGTCCCGTACGAGGGGTGGTCCGCGCGCCACGGGTAGTGGACGGCCGTGACGCCGGCGCGGGCCGCGAGCAGCTCGGCGAGGGCGGCGGCGTTGGCGCAGTGCGCCCGCATCCGCAGGGGCAGCGTCGGGATCCCGCGCAGGGTGAGCCAGGCCGCGAACGGGTCGGCGCAGGCGCCGAGTTCGACCGTGCGGGGCCAGACGCGGCGGCGCAGCTCCTCGTCGGCGAAGACGGCGGCGCCGCCCAGGACGTCGGAGTGGCCGGAGAGGTACTTGGTGGTGGAGTGGACGACGACGTCGGCTCCCAGCTCCAGCGGGCGGCAGAGCACGGGCGAGGCGAGCGAGTTGTCGACCATGCTCGTCACCCCGAGGGTGCGGGCGGCGGCGAGCAGCCCGGGGAGGTCCGCGACCTGCCCGGTGGGGTTGGCGATCGTCTCCAGGACGAGGAGCCGGGTGGCCGGGTGCACGGCGGCCGCCTCGAACTCCGCCGGGTCGTCGCCGGACATCCGGACGACCTCGATCCCGTACCGGCCGGCCAGGTCCGACAGGACGGCGTGCGTCCCGCCGTAGAGGCAGCGCTGGGCGACCACCCGGTCGCCGGGCCGCAGCAGCGCGAGCAGGACACCGCTGATCGCGCCCATGCCGGAGGCGAAGGCGATCGCGCCCGCGCCCCGCTCCAGGACCGCGAGGGTCTGCTCCAGGGCGCGGACGGTCGGGTTGCCGCGGCGGCTGTAGACGTACCGGCCGTCGGGGTCGGCCATCGCGCCGGCGAGTTCGGCGGCGGAGTCGAAGGCGAAGGCGGAGGACTGCACGAGGGGGACGGAGAGGGGCCAGCTCCCCTCTCCGAAGGGTTCGTTGACGACGTGCACGGCGCGGGTGCTCAGTTCCACGGGAGTCCCATCGGTGGACGGAAAGGGGCCGCCCGGCGTCCGGGACGGACGTCGGGCGGCCCCTTCGGACCATGCGGCCGCCGGCGGGGCCGGCGGGTCGGGCGGGTCGGGCGGCCCCTTCGGACCATGCGGCCGCCGGCGGGGCCGGCGGGTCGGGCGGCTCAGGCGGAGACCTTCTCGCCCTGCGGGGCGGAGGCGCTCTCGGTGCCGCCCATGGCGGCCTTGTCGCCCTTCATCACCAGGAGGGTGACGACACCGCCGACGGCGGCGATGACCGCGGCGCCGATGAAGGCGGCCGAGAAGCCCTCGGTGAGCTTGGGCAGGTTCCCGAGCTGGTCGGCGCCCTGCGACATGGCGACCGCGGTGAGGGCGGCGAGGCCGAGCGCGGAGCCGACGTTGTAGGTGGTGTTGACGATGCCGGAGGCGAGACCGGCCTGCTCCTGCGGGGCGCCGGACATCGCGGCGATCATCGCCGGGATGTAGGCGAGGGACATGCCGAGCGCGGCGACCAGCGAGGCCGGCAGGACGTCGACGAGGAAGGTGCCGGTGGGCGGGACCGCGGCGAGCCAGACCAGGCCGGCGGCGAGGACCAGCAGACCGCCGCCGATCAGCGGCTTGGCGCCGACCTTCATCATCAGGCGGGACGTGATGGCCGTCATGAAGATCATGAGGAGCACGGTCATCGGGAGCAGCGCGGCGCCGGAGGCGAAGGCCCCGTAACCGAGGACCTGCTGGAGGTACAGGTTGAGGAAGTACCACATCGGGATCCACGCGGCGCCGAGGAGCGTCATCGCCAGGTTGGCCGAGCCGAGGCGCGGGACCCGCCAGACGCTGAGCGGCATGAGCGGCTCGCGGACGGACTTCTGGATCACGAGGAAGAGGACCAGGAGGACGGCGGCGCCGGCCAGCTGGAGGACGGTGGCGGTGGCGCCCCAGCCGACCTCGGGGGCGCGGACCACGGCGAAGACGGCGAGCGCGAGACCGGCGGTGACGGCGACGGCGCCGAGGACGTCGACGGAGCCGCGGCGGGACTCGACGTCCGGGAGGAGCCTGGTGGCGGCGAGGGTGGCCAGGCCGATCGGGATGTAGATGATGAAGACCCACTGCCAGGCGGCCCACTCGGTGAAGACGCCGCCGAGGAAGACGCCCGCGGTGCCGCCGGCCGGGGCGGCGGCACCGTACAGCGCCATCGCCTTGCCGAGCTCCTTCGGGTCGTGCATGAAGAGCATCATCAGGAGGGTCATCGCGGAGGGCGCGATGAGCGCGCCGCCGACGCCCTGCACGGCACGGCCGGCGATCTCGACCCAGGCGGTCTGCGCGGCGGCGGCGAGCACCGAACCGGCGATCATCACGGCCCAGCCGGTGACGAAGATCCTGCGGGCCCCGATCAGGTCGGAGAGGCGTCCGCCGAGGAGCAGCAGACCGCCGAAGACGATCACGTAGGCGTTGAAGACCCACTGGAGCTCGCCCTGGCTGAAGCCGAGGTCCTTCTGCATCTCGGGGAGCGCCACCCCGATGATCGAGGTGTCCATGATGACCATGAACTGGGCGGTGGCGAGCACGAGAAGTGCCCACCAGCGCCGGGGGTTGACGTTTGACATCGCACTGCCCTTCACTCGCGGCCGACCGGTGGCCTGGGCCGTTCACATACCCCTGGGGGGTACCTTCGCGGAGCACCGTAGCATACCCGTGGGG
Organism: Streptomyces sp. NPDC085460; assembly: GCF_044541975.1. NCBI lineage: Bacteria > Bacillati > Actinomycetota > Actinomycetes > Kitasatosporales > Streptomycetaceae > Streptomyces > Streptomyces sp. NPDC085460. The sequence continues at coordinate 92,831 of NZ_JBITTO010000012.1, read as the reverse complement.
GGTATGTAAGTCCGAGATGAGCGCCGGATTCCGCCCGGGATTCGGACCGCCGTGCAGGCACAATGCGCCCATGACCACCGCAACCGAGGACAGCGCGACCGGGGCCGACGACGACCTCCTCCGGCGCTGGAACGCCACCCTGCTCGCCGCCCGCGCCGGCCGGGAGGGCCCCGACCCCGCCCCGTACGGCCGCAACCTGCTGGACCGCTGGGCCGAGCCGCAGCGGCGCTACCACACGGTCGCCCACCTGCGGGCGGTCCTCGACCGCGTCGACGAACTGGCCGACCAGGGCGGCGAGGGCGGAGAGCTCGAACTCGTACGGCTGGCCGCCTGGTTCCACGACGCCGTCTACCGCCCCGACCGCTCGGAGAACGAGGAGCGCTCCGCTGCCCTCGCCGAACGCGCCCTGAACGAAGCCGGGTTGACGCCGCACGAGATCGCGGAGGTGGCCCGCCTGGTCCGCCTCACCGTCACCCACGACCCCGACCCCGGCGACCTCAACGGCGAGACCCTCTGCGACGCGGACCTGGCGATCCTCGCAAGCGACCCCGATACCTACAGGGGGTATGCGGCGGCGGTCCGCGAGGAGTACGGCTTCGTCCCCGACGCCACCTTCCGCGAGGGCCGCGCCACCATCCTCCGCCGCCTCCTCGACCTGCCCCGCCTGTTCCGCACCCCGTACGGCGCGGCGGTGTGGGAGGAGAAGGCGCGGGAGAACCTGGAAAGGGAACTGCGGGAACTACGGGAACGGCAGGACGGCGAGAACAGCGGGGACAACGGGGACAGCGGGAACACGGGGAACTGGCGGCGGACTGAAGCCGAAACGTGATCCGGTACCTCCACTACCGTCGGTAAGATCATTTCGTTTGTGATCCGAACCGCACGCACGTGAACGCCCGGAAAGAACAAAGAACATGAAACTGCGCACGGCCCTTCCGCTCGCCGCCGTGATACCCGCCCTGTTCCTGGCGACCGCGTGCAGCGGTGAATCCGCGGATTCCGAGGGAAAGAATCCGAAGCCCTCCGGAAAAAGCACGCAGAGCGCCCAGGAGAAGGAGTCCGCGGAGGCGAGGAAGCTCGGCACGCTCGACACCCCGGCCCTGGAGAAGGCGGTCCTCACGGGCGTCGTCGCCGGCTTCGAGGCCAAGCGGGTCGCCAAGGCGGAGGTCGAGGCCGGCCGGAACATGGAGGCCGACCGCGAGGAGTGCCAGCCGCTGGCCAGCATGATCGGCGGCTTCACCCACGTCGACCCGGTGGCCACCGCCCACCGCTCCCTCCAGGGCGCCAAGGCCACCGACGCGACCGTCGGCTCCATGTGGCTCGCCTCCCACTCCGAGGAGAACGCCGCCCGCGTCATGGACGAACTCGGCACCGCCGTCACCGCCTGCCCCCAGGGCTTCAAGACCCTCGGCCTCACCTACGGCAAGGTCGAGAAGCTGCCCGCGCCGAAGCTCGGCGACCAGGCGGTGGCGTACCGGATCACCGGCGACATCGGGAAGCAGAAGGTCCCGATGACGTACACGGTCGTCCGCTCCGGCGGCGTCGTCGCCGCCTTCTACGGCGTCAACATGCTGGACCCGAAGCAGGCGGCGATCCCGGAAGCGGTCGTGAAGGCCCAGCTCGACCGGCTCTGACCCGGGAGACGACGAAAGGGGGCCTTCCCGGTGCGCTGCGCACCGGGAAGGCCCCCTTCGTTCGCGGTCAGGAACCGTTGAGAGCGGCGTCCAGCGCGGGACCGGTCATCGCGACCACCGTCGCGGTCTCCCGCGCCTCGGCGGGAAGCCCGGCCCGGTCCGCCTCCTCGCGGAGCAGGACCGGACCGTCCGACGGGGTCACACTGGCCCCGAGGCGGACCACCAGTTCGGCGAGGACGTCGAAGAACGCACCGCGGGGAAAGCGGCTGACGGCCACACAGACCTCGTTGACGTCCACGTGGACCTCGTGGCCCTCGGCGGTGCGCAGCAGCACCCCGCCCAGGACGTCGTCGCCGCCCTCCGTGGCGTGGGGCGCCAGCACCTCCTGGACGACCCGCATGTCCAGCGGTTCCGGCTCCCCGTCACGGTAACGGAGCACGAACAAAGTACGACTCATCCTCGAATCCTCACGGAAACGTCTCTCGCCGGCACTCGGCGAATTATGGGCCGGGTTTCGGACCCGGATATGAAGGGGTGCCCGTCACGGCACGTGGATGACGGTGATCCTCCCTGTGAGCTCCGGGGTGTCCGCCACCATGTGACGGAATGCGACGGCGGCCTTCTCACTGCTGACGTAGTAGACGATCGGCACCCATTCGTCCACGTCCGCCGCCACCTTGGCCCCCGCCACCTGAGCCTTGGCCTCGTTGATCGGAGCGGTGATGAACGGCTTGAACTTGCCGGTGGCGGAATCGATGATCCCGTCGCTCTCCCAGAACTTGGCGTCGATGAGCTTACCGTTCTGGTATCCGTCGAGCTTGACGTGCTCGCCCTTGCGGCCGGCCACCTTGTACTTCATCTTCAGCTTGTAGACGAAGCCCTCCGGCACACCGTTGGTCACCCGCTGCTGATAAGCGGCGGCGGCGGCGCCCATGTTCTCGGTCTCCGCGGACCAGAAGCCCGGTCCCTGGACACCACCGACCCAGCAGCCCGGCCCGGTGCGATCCCCGCTCGCGGCGGAGAAGGACGCGACCCGGAAGGTCTGCGCACGCGAGGCCGCGCCGTCGACCCGCTCACAGACGTCGTCGAGCTTCCGCACGATCCTGGAGACCATGCCCTGGACGGCGGCCTCGGTCATGCCCGTGGCGCGCAGCGCCAGCCAGGCGTCGGTGAACCCGATGCCCGTCTTGAGCGCGGCGTCCATCGCCGTCACCGCCGCCTTCGCGGACTTGAACAGCGCGCCCGCGACGAACCAGCCCGCCGCCCAGGCGCAGTCGCCCCAGCTGCCGCCGGAGAGGCCCGGGGTGATCTTCTTCGCGCAGCCGATGAAGTCGCCCAGGAGCACGTCGATCGGATCGATGCCCGAGTTGAACTCGACCATCGTCAGCGTGTAGCTGAGCCGTTCGGTCGTCGCCTCGGACACGTCGGGGCCGAGGTAGACCGTGTCGGCCTTCGGGCAGCTGCCGGAGTACGAGCCCTGCTCCGCCACGCACATGAACAGGTCGACGTGCGACTTGTACGTGACGTCGGCCGTGATCGTGCAGTCGCCGAAGTGGATGATCGGGTTGCAGTTGTCCTTGACGACGTTCTTCGGCTCACCGATGTACTCGATGTGGTCGAGGACCGTCCACACACCGCCGAGACCGGTGGTGACACCCTGCTGGATCTGCTCGGTGTTGCCGGCGCTCTCCGTGCGGTCCGCCGCGTCCTGGGCCTCCTCGGCGGCGTCGCGCGCCCCCTCGGCGGCCTTCTCGGCGGCGGTCGCGTCGGTCTCCGCCTTGTCGGCGGCCGTGCGGGCGGCGGCCGCGTCGGCCTCCGCCTGCGTGGCGACCTGGCGGGCGTGGGCGGCATCCTTCTCCGCCTCCGTCGCCGCGCTGTCGGCCGCCGCCGCGTCCTGCTCGGCGTCGTTCGCCGCCCAGTTCGCCGCCATCGCGTCGACACCGGCCGACTGCGCGTAGCCGTCGGCACGCGTGGCCGAGCCCTGCGCGGCCTTGGCGTCGGCCGCGGCCTGGTTGGCCGATGCCTGCGCCCGCTGGTACGCCTTGGCGGCGCGCAGCGCGTCGGCGGCGGCCGCGGCCGACGCCTCCAGGGCCAGCTTCATGTCCGCCGCGGCCTGCGCCGCGAGGGCCTTCGCCTCGGCCGAGAACTCCTCGGCCAGACCGGCCGTGGCCGCCGCGACGGCCGCCTGCTGCTGCGCCACCGTCAGGGACGACTGCCCCGTCAGGACCGCGAACGCGGCGGAGCTGTCCTCCTGCTGGTACGGCGTGCCGAGCGCGATCGCCTCGTTCGCCGGCCGGGTCACGGCCGCGGCGGAGTCACGGGCCGCGAGCGAGGACGCCACGGCAGCCTGCGCCTTGCCGGCGGTCACCGCCGCCCAGTTCGCGGTCTGCTGCGCCTCGGCACGTGCGGCCGTCGCCTCGGTCTTGGCGGTCTTGGCCGCCGTGTTCGCCTTGGCGGCCTCCTCCTTGGCCCCCTTCGCGTCGGCCGCCGCCGCCTCGGAGGCGTCGATGGCCTCGGCCGCCTTCGCGTGCGCGGTGGCGGCGGAACCGGCGGCGACCAGGTACGACGCCCAGGTGGCGTCGGCCGCCGCCCGGGCCCGGGACGCGGCGCCCTGCGCCTTGGTGGCGGCCTCGCGCGCGTTCACGGCGGCGGCCGTGGCCGCGTTCGCCGACGAGCGGGCGCTGGTGGCCGCCGTGGTGGCGGTGTTCGCGGCCGAGCGTGCGTCGGTCGCGGCGGCCCGGGCGGACTCGGCCGCGTCCGTACCGTCCACGGCGGCGGCGTGCGCCTCCAGCGCCTCCGCCTTCGCGACCAGCGAGTCGCGTCGCTGCTCCGCCTCCAGGGCGTCGTCGCGGGCGGCGACGGCGTCCCGTTCGGCCTGTTCGGCGACCTTCCGCTTGTCGGAGGCGACCGTGCCGGACGCCTCGGCCGAGACGCGGGCGTCGCTCGCGATCCGGCCCTGGGCGACGGCGTCGGCCTCGTGGCCCGAGGCGATGTCCCGCTCGCGCTCGGCGGTGGCCCGGTAGGCCGCCGCGTTGGCGCGCTCCAGCTCGGCGACGGCGCGGGTCCGCTGCGCGTCGGCGGCGGCCTGGCGGGCCTCCTCCTCCTCGCGGGCCGCGTCCTCCTTGGCCTTCTTCGCGATGGCCGCGTTGTTCGCGGCGGAGGTGGCGTACGCGTCGGCGCTGTCGGCGGCGGCCTTCGCCTGGGCGGCGGCCTCCTGGGCGGCGATGCGGCGGAACTCGGTGCTGACCGCGTGCGCCTCGGTCTTCGCGAGCGCCAGCAGCGCCTGCGAGGTGGAGACGGTGGCGTTGGCCGCGTTCAGGGCCGTCTCCGTCGCCTTGGCGGCGGCGGTCGCGGCGGCGCCCGAGGCCCGGGCCACCTGCACGGACTGCTGGGCGTACATCAGACCCCGGCCGCGCGGCACCTCGGCCGCGTCCGCGATGGTCCACGCCTGCTGCTGGGCCGTGACCGCGCGCGCCGAGGCGGCGTTGGCGGCGGTGGCCTGCTCGGCCGCGGCGGCCTTCAGCGCCTGGACGCGGCCCCTGGCCTTGGCCAGGTCCGTGTTCGCACGGTCGAAGAGCGCCTTCTTCGGCTTGAGGATGTGGTCCGGGTCGCGCTCCAGCTGGTCGTGCCAGTACTTCTGCCAGCGCAGGATCTGGTCGGCGAGCCACGCCTGCCCGATGGCCTCCACCATGTTGTCGGTGGCGGCGCGGGTCGCGGCGGCGGCGTCGGCCTCCGCGCGCATGATGACCGCGCGGGGCGCCGCCTGGCCGGCGTACTCGGCCTCCCACTCGACGGACGCCTGCGAGGCGGCCTCGCTGAGGGCGTTGCGCGGGTCGACCGGCTCGGCGTGGTTGCAGGTGGCCCACGCCTGCTTGAGGTGCTCGACCTCGGCGCGGAAGGCGGGGCTGTCCTCGGTCACCTTGCCGGCGGGGAAGCCGCCGTGACGCAGGTACGTGGCGATGTCGGCGGCGGTGGTGCCGCCGGCCCAGCGGGTGTTGCCGGTGTTGGAGTCCCGGAGCATCCAGTCGGCGGCCCAGTCGTGCCAGGCGTCCTCGCCGAGGTTGCGCTCGGTGATCTCACGGGCCTTGGCCAGCGCCTCGGGGCCGGCGTTGGTGTGCCCGTCCCAGCCGATGCGGTCGATCAGCTTCGCCTGCGTGGAGTGGGTGAAGCCGAGGATGTCGGCGCCGAACTCCGGTGCGTGCAGGGTGATGCCGTCGTCGAAGGAGCTCATCGCGTACGGCCGGTTGGCGTCCTCCAGGATCGCCTTGCGGGCCGCGATGGTGTCCAGGTACCCGTACCCGGCCTGCTTGTCCTGGTCGCCGGCGAGGCCCAGCGGCATCAGCTTGATCCAGCCGACGTCGCCGACGACCGCGCGCAGCTGCGCGTCCGTGCCGGTCAGGCCCTCGATGGCCTTGGCCTTGGTCTTCGCTCCGCCCGCGTGCAGGGCGACGCCGGTGAGGCAGCGGTCCAGGCGCGGGGTCTCGCGGGCTTCGCGGATGACCGAGGTCAGCTCGTTGAGCCGGCGCAGGGCGTCGTCGGCGTCGCGGAAGAGCGTCCGGACGCCGTCGGAGACCTGCTCGATCGCCTGGGAGAGCGCGGGCATGCGGCCCACGATCGCCGCGTGGGAGGCGATGTCGACGAGCTCCCAGAGGCACTCCTCGACGTCCGAACCGGCCAGGCACTGCTTGACCTTCGCGGCGTCGAGCTGCTCGAAGAGGATCCGGCCGCCGTTCTCGGTCGCCCACTCCACGATGTCGACGGAGACGGCGGCGAGGCCGTCGCGGTAGTCGTCGACGCAGGTCTGGCCGCAGGCGTCGAGGAGGATCTTCTCCTCCCTCTCACCGAGCCTGGGCCAGTTGTTCGCGCCGCCCTCGATCGGGGTGACGCCTTCGGCGAGGGCCTCCTTGTGGGCGGCCTCGTTCTTCTCGCGCTGCTCCCGCTCGGCCTTCTTCGCGGCCTCTTCGGCGGCGGTGGAGTCGCCGGTGGCGTCGGACGCCTTGGACTCGGCGTCCTTGGCGGCCTTCTCGGAGTCGGTCGCCTTCTTCGCGGCGTCCTGGGCGGCCTCGCCGGCCCGCCCCGCCTTCTCCCGCGCCTCGGCGGCGTGCCGTTCGGCGTCGGTGGCCTCCCGGTCGGCCTCCAGCGCGGCGTCGCCCGCCTCGTCGGCGGTCGTACGGGCTCCGGCGGCGTCGTTCCCGGCCTGCTGGGCGTGGCCGGCGGCGGCCTCGGCGGCCGTCTTGGCGCCCGCCTGGGCGTCGGTCGCGCGGGCGGCGGCGGTCTGGGCGCGGGTGACGGCCTCGGCGGCCCGGACCGAGTCGGCGGCGGCGCGGGCGGCGGCCTCGGCCGCCAGCTTCGCGTCGCCCTGGGCCTGCGCTGCGGCGGCCTGGGCGTCGGCGGCGGCCTGGGTGGCCTCCGCCGCCTTGGCCTCGGCCGCGGCGGCCTGCTGTTCGGCGATGGTCTTCGACGACTGGCCGACGAGGACGGCGAAGGCCGCGGCGGCGTCCCTCTCCTGGTACGGCGTGCCGGAGGCGACGGCCTCGGCGCCGGCCGTGACGGCCTCCCGGGCCACGTCACGGGCGGCCAGGGCGGCCTGTCCCGCGGCGTAGGCGCGGCCGACGACGACGGCCGCGGACTTCACGGCGTCGTCGGCGTCCTCCTGGGCGGCGACGGACTCCAGTCGGGCCTTCTCCGCCAGCGCGGTCGCGTTCTGCGAGGCGGTGTCGGCCAGGTCGGCGCGGGTGGCGGCGTCCTGGGAGGCGTCGAGGGCGGTCGCGGCGGCGGCGCGGGCCGTGGACGCGGCGCCGAGCGAGGTGTAGTACCCCTCCCACGCCTTGCTCGCGCTCGCCTCGGCGCGCCGGGCGGCGCCCTCGGCGGTGGTGGCGGCGGACCGTGCGCCGACGGCGGCCGTGGTGGCCTGGTCGGCCGCGGTCTGCGCGGCGCCGGCGGCTTCCGCGGCCTGGGTGGCGGCGGTCCGGGCGGCCGTGGCGGCGGCCCGGGTCTCGGCGGCGGTGGCGGTGCCGTCGGCCGCCGCGGCGGCGGCCTCCAGGGCGGCGGCGCGGGCGGCGGCGGCGAGCTTGCCCTGGAGGGCGGCGACCGCCTTCTCCCGGGCCGCCTTGGCGGCCTTCGCCCGGTCGTCGGCGGTCTTCCGCTTGGCCGTGGCGTCGGTGGCCGCGGTGGAGGCGGCGGTGTCGGCGGTCTGCGCGGCGGTCTTCTGCGTACCGGCGCGCTGCTCCGCCTCGACGGCCTTGGTCCGCTCGGCGGCGGCCTTGGCGCGCTCGGCGACGGCGGTGGCCTTCTCCGTCTGCGCCTTGGCCCGCTCGGTCGCGGCGGTCGCGGCGGCGTTCTTCGCCTTGTCCCGCTTCTGCTCGGCGGTGGTGCGGGCGGCGACGGCCGTATCGGCGGCGTCGGCGGCGGCCGTGGCGTTGGCGGCGGCGCTGTCGGCGGCGGCCTTCGCCTGGGCGGCGGCCTCGACGGCGGCGACCCGGCGGAACTCGGTGCTGATCGCCTTCGACTCGGTCTGCGCCTTGGCGAGCAGCGCCTCCGCGTCGGCGATCGTCGCGTGCGTCGCGGACCGGGCGGTCGCGGTGGCCTTGGCGGCCGCCGAGGCGGCCGCGGCGGAGGCGCGGGCGACCTGGACGGACTGCTGGGCGTACATGAGGCCCCGGCCGCGCGGCACCTTGGCGGTGTCGGCGAAGGACCATGCCTCCTGCTGCGCGGTGGCGGCCTTCCCGGCGGCGGTGGCGGCCTTGGCGGCCTGCGCGTCGGCCGCGGTGACCAGGGCGGCGGCGTCGGAGCGGAGCTTCGCGAGCTCGGCCGTCGCCTTGTCGTACATCGCCTGGTCGGGCTTGCCAAGGATGGTGTCGGGGTCGGCGGCGAGGGTGTCCTGCCAGTACTTGCGCCAGGTGAGGATCTGCTCGGCGCGCCAGGCGAGGCCGATGGCCTCGATCATGTCGTCGGCGGCCTCGCGGGTCGCCGCGGCGGCGTCGGCCTCGGCCTGGATGATGACGGCCCGCTGCGGGGCCTGCCCGGCGTACTCCTGCTCCCACTCGACCATGGCGGTCATCACGGGCGCGTTGAGCATCCGGCGCGGGTCGACGGGGTTCTGGAAGTCGCAGGCGGCCCACGCCTGCTTCAGGTCCTCGACCTCGACCCGGTAGGCGGGCGAGTCCTTCGCCGGGGCCTCGGTGGCGAAGCCGCCGCGCCGCAGGTAGGAGGCGATGTCGCTGGCGGTGGTGCCGCGCCACCAGTCGGTGTTCTTGAGTTCGCTGTCGTCCAGCATGGAGTCGGCGGACCAGTCGTGCCAGTCGTCCTTGCCGCGGTTCTCCTCGGCGACGGCGCGGGCGCGGGCGACGGCCTCGGGGCCGGCGTTGCTGTGCCCGTCCCAGCCGAGGCGCCAGGCCATCTCCTTCTGGGTGACGAGGGTGAAGCGGGTGACGTCCTCGCCGAACTCGGGGACGTGCCACTCCATGTCGTCGCTGGCCCAGGCCGACTCGGCGTACGGCTTGTTGGCGGCCTCCAGGGCCATGTTGCGGTCGTAGACGGCCGTGGCGTAGGCGCCACCGGCCTCCTCGTCGGCGTCGCGCGCCTGGCCGAGGGGGCCGTAGCCGAGCCAGCCGAGGTCGCCGACGACGGTGCGGAGCTGTTCCTCGGTGCCGGTGAGGCCCTCGATGGCCTTGGCCTTCATCTGGCCGCCGCCGAAGTGGAGGGCGACGCCGGTGAGGCAGCGGTCGAGGCGCCGGTCCTCGCCGATGCTGTTCCGGTAGAGGCCGTCGTCGACCTCTGGGGTGGTCTCCGCGACGGCGGGTGGCGCCTGGACCAGGCCGGTGAGCACGGCGGACGCGGTGATGAGCGCCGTCGCACCGGTGGCCCGGGTGAGGGCGGAGCGGATCCGACGCCGGCGTCTGCCGACGTCTCTGAGCAAGGACATGTCTGCCTCTGCGTTCTCGTGGTCGGTACGGGCGGCACCGCCCCACGAGGACGCGAGGTTCAGGCATGGGCATGACATACAGGAGCAGGCAGCACGACGTACGCCGGCGTCCTCACCCCACCCCGTGAGCCGGCGCTGCCGCTTACGCGGCGACGATGCCACGCCGGACGGCGGCACCGGAAGATCGAAAAGGGACAGGACCGTCGACCTTGATCATCTTGTTACCGCGCGTAAGCCCGCTGGTCACCCCCGGTCCCGTCTCGTATCGCGAGAAGAACCGGCCCGCCGGAATGACAGGAACCAACCATCGGTTGACCCATGTCATGCCGTCTCCCTCCGCCGAGCCCACGCCCGCCCCCGCGCTCCCCCGTACCGCTCCCCGGATGCCCCTCGCCGTCTACATCCTGGGCCTCTCCGTCTTCGCGCTCGGCACGAGCGAGTTCATGCTCTCCGGCCTCCTGCCGCCCATCGCGGAGGACATGGGCGTCTCCATCCCCCAGGCCGGCCTGCTGATCTCCGCCTTCGCCATCGGCATGGTCGTCGGCGCCCCGCTGCTCGCCGTCGCGACCCTCCGGCTCCCCCGGAAGACCACCCTGGTCGCCCTGATCACCGTCTTCGGCCTCGGCCAGATAGCCGGCGCGCTCGCCCCGAGCTACGGCGTCCTCTTCGCCTCCCGCGTGATCAGCGCGCTCGCCTGCGCCGGCTTCTGGGCCGTCGGCGCGGCCGTCGCCATCGCGATGGTCCCGCACGGCTCCCGGGCCCGCGCGATGGCCGTCATGATCGGCGGCCTCTCCATCGCCAACGTCCTCGGCGTCCCCGCCGGGGCCTTCCTCGGCGAGCACCTCGGCTGGCGCTCCGCCTTCTGGGCCGTCGGCGCCGCCTCCGCGATCGCCCTCGTCGGCGTCGTCACCCGCATCCCGCACATCCCGCTCCCGGAGACGCGGCCCCGCCTCAAGCGCGAGCTCACGATCTACGGCGACCGCCAGGTCCTCCTCTCGATCGTGATCACCGCCCTGGCCGCGGGCGGCGTCTTCTGCGCCTTCTCCTACCTGGCCCCGCTCCTCACCGACGTCTCGGGCCTGGACAAGGGCTGGGTCTCGGCCGTCCTCGGCCTCTTCGGCATCGGCGCCCTGATCGGCACCGTGATCGGCGGCCGGGTCGCCGACGCCCACCTCTTCGGCGTCCTGCTCAGCGGCATCACCGCCTCCACGGTCTTCCTGGTCGCCCTGGCCTTCCTCGCCTCCAGCCCGGTGGCGACGATCCTCCTCGCCTTCCTCCTCGGCGTCTCCGCCTTCTACACCGCCCCCGCGCTCAACGCCCGCATGTTCAACGTCGCCGGCGCCGCCCCCACCCTGGCCGGCGCCACCACCACCGCCGCCTTCAACCTCGGCAACACCGGCGGCCCCTGGCTCGGCGGCACCGTCATCGACGCCGGCCTCGGCTACGCCTCCCCCGCCTGGGCCGGCGCGGCGATGACGGCCGTGGCCCTGGCGACGGCGGCGATCGCCCTCAAGCTCACCCGCCCCTCCGAGTCGAGGGTGGTCACGGGCGCGCAGGGCACGCCGGCGAAGCAGCAGGCGTACGACCACCAGGGCTGACCCCGCGCTCAGGTGCGGCCAACCGGTACTCGACCATCCCGCCGCACCACCCGACCCGCGTGAACCCCGCCTTCTCCAGCACCCGACCCGAGGCGCCGTTGTCCGGGTGATGCCTGGCGCCGAGGGAAGTGAAGCCCCCGGCGCCGAAGGCGAAGGAGACGAGCAGCCGAACGGCGCTCGTGGCGTGACCGCTCCGCCACCGGTCCTCGCGCAGGACGTAGCTCACTCGCCCGTGACCGCCTGACCGGCGGCCGAGCTTCACGACGCCGACGAGGTCCCCGTCGACCTCCACGCCGAGGACGTACTGGACCACCGGATCGGCCGTGGCCCATTCCCGTACACGCGCCACGTACTCCACCGCCTCCTGCCCGCCCATCCCGGCCCGTCCGAGAAAGGCCACGGCGGCTCCGCTGTAGACGCGCCGGACAGCCGTGGCGTCATCGGCGGTCAGCGGGCGCAGCCCGGTCACCGGGCGAGCGATGCGACGACCGCGGCAGCCGTGGGGCGGTCCGCCGGCACAGGAGCGAGACATGCGGTGATCGCCGCCTCGAACTCCGGGAAGGTCCAGGGCCGGACCTTCGGCAGCGGGACGCAGACGCCTCGGGCGATGGCCTCCAGTTTCACCCCGCGATCGTCGGCGTCCTCGTACGCGACGGGTCGCCGTCCGGTCCAGCACCAGTACAGCGACGCGCCGAGCCCCCAGACGTCCGCCTCGGGAGTCGCCCGTACGTGGGCGTCCCCCGGCGTCGCGAGGACGGCGGCCGCGATCTCGGGGGCGGTGGTGTGCGTGAGAGCACCCCGGTAGGGAAGGCGCGGACGGTCATCGGGCCCGCAGGCGAGGGCGTAGTCGATGAGTGCCGCCCTCCCGTCGGCCGCGACCAGGGCGTTGGTGGGCTGGACGTCCGCGTGGGCCCATCCGACGGCATGCATCCGGTCCAGGCACCCGGCCCACGTCCGGGCGGCGTCGAGAAGCCACGGCCGCGCCCCCGGCCGGTCCCCGGCCCGCACCGGGGCGAACGCCTCCCACACCGGCTTGCCGTCGGCCCACCGCACGGCGAGCCACCGCCCGCCCTGCCACGCGCCCGCGCCCACCCGATACCCGGGGCGCACCGCTCCGGCCTCGACGAGCCGGGCGAGGTGCACGTCCTCCTGTGCCAGCTCCGCGGCCTTGTCCCGCGCCCCGCCGCCGTAGGGGTCGTTCGCCTTCAGTGCGACGGCTCCCCGAGGGCCCTGGACCTTCCAGGCCCGCGAACCGCGCCGATCGCTCAGGAGCCGCGCGCGGAGGGGTTCGCCGAGATGGCTCTTGAGACGGTGGACGGCCTCGTCCGGGGGAGAAAGCGCCTCGTCCACGTACGGATCTCCTGCCAGTCGTGGGGAATGCCCTCGAAGACGTCGCGGCCGTCGTCGTCGGCCACGCCAAGTGCGGCGGCCAGATCGGGAGTCGAGCGGAGAAGCCGGGGATCACGTCGGCGGACGGCCGCCCGCACGGCAAGGAACGAAACCGGGGCCGCCGGGAGGCGATCGCCCGCCGCCGAGATCTCCTCCTCGCCCTCGTGGAACTTGCCGACCATGATCCCGACCGGGCCGTACAGGTTCTTGAGGGCCCAGTGCGGCCACGCCAGAAGCGCCCGGTGCCCGACCCCGGGCGTCTCCCCCAGGAGAACGACGTTCTCGCACCGCAGGAACCCGTGGGGCTGACGGATCAGGGGCCGTAACCGCTCGGCGGCCGCCGCCCCGGCGTGGAACAGTTCCGCCTCCACCGCTCCCGCGTCACCGTCGACTCCGTAGACGGTCCACGAGGTCAGCCCCCGCTCCACGGAGGGGCCCAGGTAGGGGCAGTGCGCGGTCGTCCGCCGCACGTACCCGGTGACGTCCACGGACCGCGGCCGGACCGCGCCGGCCTCGACGAGGCGGAGCGCCCCGGCGGTCGGCCGGGACGCCCCGTCGGTGCGCGCGGGACTCACCGGCCGACGGGCGCGAGGTCGTCGCCGTCCCCGGTGGTCGGGGTGCAGTCCCACTCGGCCACGACCCGCCCGGTCTCCCGGTAGCGCGCCAGCGCCGTCTCGTCCAGCCGCCCCTCCTCGTCGGTGAACCAGATCTCCGGCAGCGGGCCGTACGCCTCCTCGTACGCCGCCACCCACCCGATCTGCCCCGCCCCTCTCGCCTCCCGGTGCCCGAGGACCGCCCCGGCGTGCCCGGTGCAGAAGCCCGCGTACTCCGGGGTGGCGAGCATCCGGTGCCACACGGCGTCCACGGCCCGCGAGAACATCTCAGCGGCCCCTTCCCCACACGCGAACCGCCGCCCGGCGATGCCCAGGAACCGGCCGAGTTCCCGGCGCTCGATCGTGGTGGGCCTCTTCGTGTCACTCATGTGGTGCTCCTTCCGACGGTGTTCCGTGTTCTCGTGGATGCCATCCGGGACGAGGGTCCGGGAGCGGGGCCGTACCCTCGCGCGACGGATGGGCGTAGCCGCATCGGGTGCAGGCGTATCGCCCTTTCACGCCGAGGACGGCGCTCGGCGGGCATGACGGCCGGGTCCTCGTAGTCGTCGAGGAGATCACGGAGGACGCCGACGCGTCCGTACCCGTCCCGGACGAGCCTCCCGACATCCTTCGCGGTGATCACATCGGCTCCGGGCACACGGCGCCCGTGTGCCGATAGACGACGTTCACCAGGACCCCAGGGTCCGTGCCGGTCACAAAGCCGCGCCGCACCCGCTCGCCCCGCCCGATCGGCTGCTCGCACCGCCGGCACATGTGCCCCGACGGGGCGTGCGTGCCGTACTCGTCCGTGATGTCGTTGATCGCCATGCCGTCCAGATTCGCCCTGCGGACAACGCCGATCCAGAGGCTTTCCCGTTACCGCAAGAGTTCGTCCCGGACGCCTTCGAGCAGGCCGGTCGTCTCCGTGCCGACGACAGCGTCTTCGGCGAAGTCGTCGAACTTCGCCACGTACGTGGCGACGTCCCGAGGGTCGGTCACGACGACTTCCGCATGCACGGTCTCCACGGTCACGGCTCTGTCGTCCCTGATGACGAACGCATGGTTCGGGATGTCGCGCTTGGGTCCCACAAGGGGGACGACACGGAGGTCTACGTTCGGAAGCCTGGTGACGGAGATCAGCTTGTCGAGCTGACCGACCATGACCATGGGCGGGACGATGAGCCATCTCAACACCGGTTCCGTGATGACGAACCGGAACGTCTTGGATTCGTCGTAGAGCACGGCTTGCCTTTCGAGCCGTGCCGCCACGGTGCGGCGTACGGTCTCCTCGGTCAGGTCGTCGTGACGAGCCAGAATCGCGCGCGCGTACTCGGGGGTCTGGAGCAGGCCGGGGACAAGCGCCGGCTGGAAGACTCGGAGAAGGCTCATCCGGGCCTCGATGGCCCTCAGCCGCTCCTGTGCCTTGTGGAGTCCGGCACGCTGGATCAGACGCCAGGCCGTGGCCTCTGTGGCCACGGCGCGAGCTGCGTCCAAGTACTCGGCTTTGACAGCAGCCGACACTTCGAGGGCGGTGAGGATGCGGTCCACATCGTCGGCGCTCGGGGTCAGTTTCCCCGTCTCGATCTTGCTGAGCTTGCTGGGAGACATGACGGCGCTGCGGGCAACGGCCTTGGCCTCCTTCCCGGAAGAGACCCGCAAGGCCCGCAGCGCAACGCCAAGCTCCGAACGGTTCATTCGGCGTGCTTGGCCCACCAGTCGACGAACGGCACGGCATGCTCCAGGGCCTTGTCCCTGTACGCCACGTATTCGGCCCCGTCGGCATCCGGTAGAACCTCGGCGCCAGCGAACCCGCCGTCGTCCGTATAGCACATGGACACGGCCGTGGTGGAGTCGAACAGCCAGAAGTCCCCTGTGTTCTGCAAGGGGTTGATCCGGTCCGTGACGTCGAGGACGAAGAACTCTTCCCCGGCCGTCGCGTTCGTCACGTACCCCCACCCGAGTTCGAACCTCAGGTACGGAGTCAGGGGGCGGCTGAGGATGTGAACGCGGTAGACCCTGCGTCCTGACCGGGTCCATGCCCCGACCTCATCGAGCCAGTCGGCGTTGTAGTCGTCCGGCATCGGCTCGCCGTCGAGAAACCTCCGGTAGGCGTCCACGTTGCCGGAGTGGCTGTAGTCGTCCAGCGTTTCCAGCCGGAAGGCTTCCCTGCTGAAGCCGTCGAACATGTCACCCAGGGTGCGGTCAGGCACTGGCGGTGTCTCCGAACGCCTGCCGGATCAGGTCCATGGGGATCTCCACGAGGGTTTCGTGATCGGGAATGCTGAGACCGTGATCGGTCGGGGTCTCCCCCTGCACGAGAATCGTGCCCCGGTCGGTCTTGTAGATGGTGGGGCAGTCCCGCTTGTCACAGCTCTTCGCGAGCATGGTCACCTTCACGACGATCCCCTTACTCGTAGGTGTCTCCGATGGTTGCGGGCGGGACACTCGGGAGGCAAGAGGGTCCGGTTTCCACAACGGGAAAGCCCCTCTGCGGCAAGGACGGACGCTCAGTCGGTCGGGATGCCGTCCCCGGGCTCGGCGGCGGATGGCAGCGGGTCGGCGGCGTACGAGCCCTTGTGCGGGAGGGTTTCGATCAGTCCGCGCTCGCGCAGGTCCCGCAATGCGCGCCTGATGGTCCTGTCCGCGACGCCGTGCGTCTCGGCGAGCCGCACGATGCCGGGCAGGGCCCCGCCGGGCGGGACGTGTCCCGACCGGATCTCTTCCTCGATGGTGCGTGCGATGCGCTGCCACTCGTACTCGGCCATGCGTCCAGCTTCGCGCGGTGTACCGAGACCCGCACTGGCGGCACATGGTGCGCCACAGGCGTCCATGGTCTACCGTGGTACATCACAAAGGAGCCCCCGCGACCGTTGGAGCGGCCCGGGGGCGTGGCCACCAACCCCACGGAGGTTGATGACGGTGAGCATTATCCACGCCTTGCTACGCCTGTTCTCGGAGGCGTTCCCGCCCGGTTCCCGGCACGGTCGGACGGACGCTCCGGCCCCCGCCTCCGTCCGTCCGGCCGACAAGGCCCGGCCGAAGCCGGTCCGGGAGACGGCCGCCCGCCCCCGCTCCCCGTACGGACTCCCCGAGACGTTCGACGGGGAGGGCACCGCCCTCGTCCGGCCCTACCTCGTCGCGCACGAGCGACAGGAGGAAGGCGCCCGGCAGCGGTGGAGGCGGGCCTGCCTCGTCCTCGCGGCGGACTTCGGGGTCGATCTGGACACCCGGGACGTCCACGCGGTGGGGGTGATGGCGTGGTGAGCGGGCCGGCCGCCGGGCCGCCCGCGCGGAGGCCGGTCCGGATGTGTGTGCGCTGCCATCAGGTCACGGACGCGCCCGTGACCGTCGCGGAGGTGCACCAGAGTTCCGGTCCCGGATGGAAGGTGTACGCCTGCCCGGAGTGCGCGGCACACTTCCCGCCGCTGCCGGACGTGGCCGACCTCTTCCCCCGGGGCAGGGAGCACCCGGGGTAAGTACGGCTACCCCTCCGCCGCCCGCCCCTTCGGACGGCGGAGGCCCGCCGTCGTGAGGCGGCGGAGGAGTTCCTTGGAGCCGACCGGGACGGCGCCGGCCGCGAGGGCGGCGTCGTACCAGTCCGCCGGGATGTCGTAGTGGTCGCGGTCGAAGCCGCGCTCCGGGGCGCCGATCGACGCGGCGAAGGCGTGCAGCTCCTCGAAGGAGACGTCGCTCACCAGGTGCGACCACATGCGGCCGTGGCCGGGCCAGGTCGGGGGGTCGATGTAGAGGGTCACGGGCGGAGCCCCGTACCGGCGCGCCTCACGTCAGACCCCCCACCCGCGCCACCACCACGCCCTGCTTGCCGCAGACCCAGTGCGGGTCCGGGCCCAGTTCCGGTTCGACGTCGAGGGCGTGGGGGTCGCCGGACGAGCAGACGGGGCAGAGGGGCCAGCGGCCGTACGCCTCCAGGAGGGCGTCCTGGACGTCCTGGGCGACGAGGCCCGCGACGTACTCGACGCCCTCGGGCCACTGCTCGACCCACCAGCGGCGGTGCGTCACCGCGTCCTCCACCATCGACACGACCTGGGCCGCGGCCACGTCACGGGCCGCGAGGTCGGCCAGCACCAGCGCGCGGGCTGCGTGCAGCGCCTGCTCCACGGGGTCGATGTCGTCCATGGGGTCATTGTCACCCGACACACCCGGAAGGACGAAGGTCCCGCCCTTCCGCCCCTGATCCGGGCCTTACGGGCTCTTGTCCACGCCGGCCCCTTGAAAGTATCTTTCAAGCGTGACCAATGATGTGAAGGAAACTTTCAGCGGCGAGGCGCCCGTCGCACCCCACGCGCCCGTCGCATCCCCCGCGCCGGCCGCGCCCCCCGCGCCCCCCGCGCCCGTCGCACCCCCCGCGCCGGCCGCGCTCGCCGCCAAGGTACGGACCCTCTCCCCTTCCATGACCCGCTCCATGCAGCGGGTCGCCGAGGCCGTCGCCGGGGACCCCGCCGGCTGCGCCGCCCTCACGGTCACCGGCCTCGCCGAACTGACCGGCACCAGCGAGGCCACCGTCGTCCGCACCGCCCGCCTCCTCGGCTACCCCGGCTACCGCGACCTGCGGCTCGCCCTCGCCGGCCTCGCCGCCCAGCAGCAGTCCGGCCGGGCGCCCTCCGTCACCGCCGACATCGCCGTCGACGACCCGGTCGCCGACGTCGTCGCCAAGCTCGCCCACGACGAGCGGCAGACCCTCGCCGACACCGCCGCCGGGCTCGACACCGTCCAGCTCGGCGCCGTCGCCGCCGCCTGCGCGTCCGCCCGCCGCATCGACGTGTACGGCGTCGGCGCCTCCGGCCTCGTCGCCCAGGACCTCGTGCAGAAGCTGCTCCGGATCGGGCTGATCGCCCACGCCCACAGCGACCCGCACCTCGCCGTCACCAACGCCGTGCAGCTCCGCTCCGGCGACGTCGCCCTCGCCATCACCCACTCCGGCTCCACCGGCGACGTCATAGAACCGCTCCGGGTCGCCTTCGAGCACGGCGCGACCACGGTCGCGATCACCGGCCGCCCGGACGGGCCGGTCAGCCAGTACGCCGACCACGTGCTGACCACCTCCACCGCCCGCGAGAGCGAGCTGAGACCGGCCGCCATGTCGTCCCGCACCAGTCAACTCCTGGTCGTGGACTGCCTGTTCACCTGCGTCACCCAGCGTACGTACGAGACCGCGGCCCCTGCCCTCGCGGCCTCGTACGAAGCCCTCGCCCACCGTCACGCGCCCCGCACGACCACCCGTTGACCCACCCCCACCCGCCCCGCACGACCTCCCGCTGACCCCACCACCACCCGCACCGCACCACCACCCGCTGACCCACCACCACCCGCCGAGACCGCGACCATGAAAGAGCAGCCGCCCGTGTCCACCACGTACTCCGAACTCCGCGCCCAGCTGGCCTCCCTCACCACCGAGGCGTTCCGTCCCGAACTGGCCGAGATCGACCGGCTGTCCACCCTGGAGATCGCCCGCATCATGAACGGCGAGGACGAGACCGTCCCCGCCGCCGTCGCCCGGCAGCTGCCCGCGATCGCCGCCGCCATCGACGCCACCGCCGAGCGGATGGCCCGGGGCGGCCGGCTGCTCTACCTGGGCGCCGGCACCGCCGGCCGGCTCGGCGTCCTCGACGCCAGCGAGTGCCCGCCCACCTTCAACACCGACCCCTCCCAGGTCGTCGGCCTGATCGCGGGCGGCCCCTCCGCCATGGTCCAGGCCGTCGAGGGCGCCGAGGACTCCAAGGAGCTCGCCGCCGCCGACCTCGACGCCCTCGGCGTCGGCCCGGACGACACCGTCGTCGGCATCTCCGCCTCCGGCCGCACCCCGTACGCCATCGGCGCCGTCGAGCACGCCCGCGCCCTCGGCGCGCTCACCATCGGCCTGTCCTGCAACGCGGACAGCGCGCTCGCCGCCGCCGCCGAGCACGGCATCGAGGTCGTCGCCGGACCCGAACTCCTCACCGGTTCCACCCGGTTGAAGGCCGGGACGGCGCAGAAGCTCGTCCTCAACATGATCTCGACGATCACCATGATCCGGCTGGGCAAGACCTACGGGAACCTCATGGTCGACGTCCGCGCCTCCAACGAAAAGCTCCGGGCCCGCTCGCGCCGCATCGTCGCGCTCGCGACCGGCGCCCCCGACGAGCAGATCGAGGCCGCGCTCACCGCCGCCGAGGGGGAGGTGAAGAACGCCATCCTGATCATCCTCGCCGACGTCGACGCCGCCACCGCGGACCGGCGCCTGCGGGACTCCCACGGCCATCTGCGCGCGGCGCTGCACGCGACCACCGGCACCTGACCCGCCCCTCCCCCGTCCCCGTACCGAAGGCACCACCGCACCATGAGCACAGACGACAAGAACCGCGCCATCGCCGCCGCGATCCTGCCCCTCGTCGGCGGCGCCGGGAACATCACCTCCGTGGCCCACTGCATGACCCGCCTCCGGCTGGGTCTGCGCGACCGCTCGCTCGTCCAGGACGAGTCCCTGAAGGCGCTGCCGTCCGTGATGGGGGTGGTGGAGGACGACACGTACCAGATCGTCCTCGGCCCCGGCACGGTCGCCCGCGTGACCCCCCAGTTCGAGGCCCTGGTGGCCGAGGGGGCCGCGGCCGCACCGGCCCACACCGCCGACGAACCGGCGGTCCACACCGCCGGCGAACTGGCGGCCCAGGGCGCCGCGATCAAGGCGGCCCAGAAGGCGAGGAACGCGACCCCGTTCAAGCTCTTCCTCCGGAAGATCGCGAACATCTTCGTCCCGCTGATCCCCGCCCTGATCGGCTGCGGCATCATCGCCGGCCTCAACGGCCTGCTGATCAACCTCGGCTGGCTGCCCGGCGTCACCCCGGCGCTCGCCGCCATCGCGAGCGGCTTCATGGCCCTCATCGCGGTCTTCGTCGGCTACAACACCGCCAAGGAGTTCGGCGGTACGGCGATCCTCGGCGGCGCGGTCGCCGCGATCATCGTCTACGCGGGCGTCGCCAAGATCGAGGTCTTCGGCCAGGCGCTCTCCCCCGGCCAGGGCGGTGTCCTCGGCGCGCTCGGCGCGGCCGTCCTCGCCGTGTACGTGGAGAAGTGGTGCCGCCGCTGGGTGCCGGAGTCCCTGGACGTCCTGGTCACCCCGACGCTCACCGTGCTCGTCTCCGGCCTGGTCACGATCTTCGGCCTGATGTTCGTCGCCGGCGAGGTCTCGCAGGCCATCGGCGACTTCGCCAACTGGCTCCTGGAGAACGCGGGCGCAGGCGCCGGCCTCCTCCTCGGCGGCCTCTTCCTGCCGCTGGTGATGCTCGGCCTCCACCAGGCGCTCATCCCCATCCACACCACCCTGATCGAGCAGCAGGGCTACACGGTCCTCCTCCCGATCCTGGCGATGGCGGGCGCGGGCCAGGTCGGCGCGGCCATGGCGGTCTACCTGAAGCTGCCCCGCAACGGCTCCATCCGCCGCACCATCAAGTCCGCCCTCCCGGCCGGCTTCCTCGGCGTCGGCGAGCCGCTGATCTACGGCGTCTCCCTCCCGCTGGGCCGCCCCTTCATCACCGCCTGCGTCGGCGGCGCGTTCGGCGGCGGCTTCATCGGCCTGTTCAACATGCTGGGCGACAAGGTCGGCTCCACCGCCATCGGCCCGTCCGGCTGGGCGCTCTTCCCGCTCCTCGACGGCAACAAGGGCCTCGGCGAGACGATCGCGATCTACGCGGGCGGGCTGCTCGTCGGCTACCTCACCGGCTTCGTCGCCACCTACTTCTGGGGCTTCAGCCGCGAGCTGATCGAGGAGTTCGACGTGGACCCGGAGGCGGCGGCGACGCCGGCGCCGGTGGCGGCCGGCGGCCCCACCGCCGGCACGGCGGGCACCCCGGAGCCCGTGAAGGTCTGACGGAGGGAAGGAACGAAGAAGGAGCTGTACGGCTCCGAAGGACGAGGCCCCGTCCCCGCGCGCGTGTCGCGGGGTCGGGGCTCCGTCGGTCGTGCCCGCCCGCGACGGGGCCGCGCCGTCATCCCGCCCCGTCGAGGACCACGCCGACGACGCTGGACACCGGCAGCAGGCCCCAGAAGCGGGAGTCCGTGCTGAAGGCCGGGTTGTCGCCGAGCAGCGCGACCCGGCCCGGCGGGACCAGCGTGCCCTCCGGGACGCCGGCCGCGGCGCACACCTCGGGCGGTACCGGCTCCCCGGCGAGCGCGGCGACCCGCTTCACCACCAGCGGCGGCCGCCCGGCCGGCGCCGCGCCCCGGCGGGGCGGCACGAGCCCCTCCGGCGGGGCGACGAGCACGATCCGGCCGGTGCGCAGCCGGGCCGCGCCGCTGCGGAGCACCAGGACACGCTGCCCGTCCCGCAGCGCCGGCATCATGCTCGGCCCGTCGATCCGCAGCCGGGAGAGGCAGCGGCGCAGCAGCACCAGGAGCAGCAGCGGGCCGGCGACCGCGGCCAGGATCACGTACACGTCGTCCTCCTCACGCCACCGGGTCCGGGAACTGCGCCCGGTCCGGGTCCGGCGCGTCGGTACGGTAGCCGTCCGCCTGGAGCGTGAACAGCTCCGCGTACCGGCCGCCGCCGTCCATCAGCGTCTCGTGCGTCCCCTGTTCGACCACCCGCCCGTCGCCGAGGACGACGATGTGTCCGGCGTCGCGGACGGCGCTGAGCCGGTGCGAGATGACCACGCCGGTCGCGCCGCCCCGCAGGGTGCGCAGGCTGTCGTGGATCTCCTTCTCCGCCTCCGCGTCGAGGCCGGCGCTGGGCTCGTCGAGGATGAGCAGGTCGGCGTCGGCGCGCATGAACGCCCGTGCCACCGCCACCCGTTGCCACTCGCCGCCGGAGAGCGACTGTCCGCCGAAGGCCGCCGCCTGCTCCCCGTCGGGGAGGAAGATCCGGCTGAGGAGGGTGTCGTAGCCGGCGGGCAGGCGGGTGAGCCGGTCGTGGATGCCGGCCGCCCGCGCCGCGCCGGTGACCGCGCCGGTGTCGCCGGCCCGGTCGAGCCGCCCGAGGCCGACGTTCTCGCCGGCGGTGAGGTCGTACCGGCAGTAGTCCTGGAAGACGACGCCGATCCGGCGGCGGTATTCGTCGGGCGTGAAGCGGCGGATGTCGGTGCCGTCCCAGAGGATGCGGCCCTCGGTGGGGTCGTACAGCCGGCAGAGCAGCTTCACCAGGGTGCTCTTGCCGGCGCCGTTCAGTCCGACGAGCGCGGTCGCGGCGCCCGCGGTGAGCGTCAGGTCCACCCCGCGCAGCACCCACGGCGAGGTGTCGTCGTACCGGAACCAGACGTTCTCGAAGGTGATCGAGGAGCGCAGCGGGCGGGGTTCCTCGGCCGGTCCCTCCAGCTGCCGCAGGTCGGGGGTCATGTCGCGCAGGGCCCGGTAGGAGACGAAGGTGAGGAGGGCCTGGTAGGCGTTGCTGCCGGTGCTCGCGAGCTGGCCGACGCCGGTCTGGATGGCGGCGGTGGCGGCGAGGAAGACGGAGACGTCGCCGACGGAGAGCGTGCCGTCGCCGACGGCCCTGACGACCCAGACGAGCCCCACGCCGTAGACGGCGACGCCGAGGACGGACGGCGGAACTCCCCTGAGGAGGTTACGGAGTTCGGTGCGCCGCTCGGCCTCGGACGCGACGGCCAGCTCCGCCCGCGCCCGGTCCTTGAAGTGGTCCTGGAGCCCGAAGAGCCGGATCTCCTTCACCGCGTCGGTGTCGGTCAGCAGGCCGGCGTAGAACAGCTGGCGGCGGCTGTTCGCCACGATGTCGCGGATGACGGCGGCCCGCCGGCGGCCCGCGGTGAGCTGGGTGCGGAAGGTGGGCAGGGCCATGACGACGGTGAGCGCGCCGAGCAGCGGGTTGAGGACGCAGATCGTGACCAGGAAGCCGAGGAAGGTCACGGCCGCCTGCACCCCGCCGACGACCGAGCCGATCAGCATGCCGGGCGCGGAGGAGCCGGCCTCCTGGGCGAGCCGCAGCTCGTCCTGGAAGGCCGGGTTCTCGAAGTACCGCAGTCCGGGGAGCCGGTTGACGCCCTCGAACAGCTCGTCCTGCACCGTGAGCTGGAGGCGGCGGGCGTGCTGCTCGCGGAGGAAGTCGGTGACGGCGGGGACGAGCGCGATGGCGAGGCTGACGGCCACCAGGAGGACGGCGACGCGGACGAGGGCGTCGGTGGGCCGGTGCTGGGTGATCGCGTCGAACAGCTCGCGGACGAGGAGCGCGGCGGCGGCGGGCAGCAGCCCCGCGACGACGCTCCCCGCCAGGTAGAGCAGGAGCGCGCCCCGCCCGGCCCGCCAGGCGAGCCCGGCGGCGGTCCGCCCGGCGCGCGCGACGTCCTTGCGTCCGGTGCGGGCGGGGCGGGCGGGACATTCGGGCACGGGGCCGTCGGGCATGGGGCCGTCGGGCACGGAGCTGTCGGTCACGGAGCCGTCGGGTCCGGGGCCGTTCACGGGTGGGCGGGCGCCGTGGTCGCGGCGGCGACCTGGCCGCGGTCGCTGACGCGTCCCTGGGCGTCGACGTCGAGATAGCTGGGCCAGCGGACGATGCCGAAGGAGGCGGAGGCGCCGTGGGAACCGGCGGTCTCGGTGACGACCCGGGCGACCGGATCGAGCAGGTCGATCATCCGCTGCCGCTCGGGTCCGCCGCCCTTGAGGAAGACGAGCACATGTTCCCGGCCACCGGAGAAGTCCTTCGCCATGGCGGCGAATTCCGGCGCCTGCTCGACACACGGCGTACACGTCGTGGAAAGGAATCCGATGACGGATCCGGGCGCGACGGAATCCCGGTCGATCTCCTCGCCGGAATGCGTGACGGTCCGGAATTCGGGGACCGGGGAACCGTCGGGGAGGGTGTTCTCGGGAGCGTCGGACACGTATTCACCGGAATTCCCGGCGGAAGGGGAGGTCCGGCGCGCGAGGGCGAGCAGCAGGAAGAGGTTGAAGACGGAGAGACAGCCGATCAGCACGACGGCGGCGACAAGCATGGAAAGGGCCTCGCTTGGATTCTCGGCGGATGCGGAAGGGTGGTCGTCGTCAGGAGGAGGTCCGCCGGCCGGCTCGGGAGGCGGGGGCGGCGAAGACGTCGGCGAGCAGGTCCGTGGAGAGGACGAGCGCGCTCACGCAGACCCCGCCGAGGACGCCGGTGAAGACGCCGGTGAAGCCGAGGGAGTCGAGGGCGCCGAGGACCGGGACGGACGCGGGTCCGCCCGCGGCGAGGGAGGCGAGGAGCCCGGTGGCGGTCGCCCCGAGGAGGACGGCGTTGCGGACGAGATGGGCGGGGCCGACCCGGGTGCGGGAGGCGCCGAAGCAGGAGCAGGAGGTGTCGATCCTCCGGCGGAGGACCGAGGCCAGGGCCGCGGTGAAGACCGCGATCAGGCCGAAGGAGAGGGCGAAGGCCCAGGTGGTGAGGGCCGGGACCCAGACGGCGACGGCGAGCGCCACCTCCAGGACGGGGACCGCCGCGGCGATCGCGCCGACGGTGCCCAGCGGCACGATCCGCATCTCCCGGACGGTCGCGCGGAACTCCCTGGGGGCGCGCGCCTTTCCCAGCGCGGAGACGGCGAACACGACGGCCACGACGCACCGGAAGGCGAGGATCAAGGAGTCGGTCACGGTCGTTCCTCCGTCGGATGTGCCGGCCGGGACCCTCCCCGGGCCGCGCGGAGCGGCGCCGGGGAGGGCGTTTCACGGAAGGGCGCGAAAGGCGCGGTCAGCAGTCGCCCGGGTACCGCTTGGTGACGCAGGAAGGCGCCACCGCGCAGTTCCAGGAACAGCAGACCTTGACGTAGAGCGTGGAGCCGGAGCACCAGCTGCTGCCGCCCGCGGGGCAGGCGCAGTACGCCTCGGCGCTCTCCTCGCGGAGAACGCGACCGAGCACGCGGTCCGCCATGCCGACAATTGCCTTGACCATAGGATCCCTCACAAAGTGGAGACGGATTTCGGGTCGTGCAAACGTTCACGAGAACTCGCGTTCCGCAACCTACCCGCCCTCCGGAATAAATGTCTAGACCATCCCTGATCTTCGCGCCCCATACGCGAAAACCCCAAGGTCAAACCCCCTGGACCACCATCCGGAACGATCACCGCCACATGGAATTCCCTCTTCCGTAAGCACGTGCAGATGGCCGAAATCATTCGCTAAAGCCCTACGAAATTCGGCCACACCCGGCGATTCCCCCGCGTAGGCTCCCCCCATGCGCCCCCGCACCCACCCCACGGCGGCCCGACAACACGTCACGCGCGGGCCACGCGGCTTCCGTTAGCCCGCCGGGACCTCCCCGGCGGTGACCGACGGACGGAGCCCTTCCGTGACCCGCACCGCGCACCACCTCTCCCTCAGGCGCCACGACACGTGGGACACACCGGGAGGGGGCCCTTGGCGTACCGTCGTCCTCCACGACCTCCGGTACGGCGCCCGCGCCCTCGCCGAAGCCCGCCGCGCCGGCCGCCGCCCCCACCCCACACCCGTCCGCCGCCACGTCGCCGTGTACGCGACGCCTCGCTTCCAGCACGACGACCTGACCGTCGAGACGAACCTCCTCGAACGCCGCGCCCGCCAGGCCCTCCGGGCCCGCCTCACGGCCGCCCGCCGCCTCGCCGACGCCCCCGGCCCCCGGCCCGGCCCGCTCGACCCCGACGCCGCCGGCACCGTCGACATCCCGCCCGCCCGTCACCGC
Source organism: Streptomyces sp. NPDC085460 (assembly GCF_044541975.1). Lineage (NCBI taxonomy): Bacteria > Bacillati > Actinomycetota > Actinomycetes > Kitasatosporales > Streptomycetaceae > Streptomyces > Streptomyces sp. NPDC085460. The sequence goes on along the minus strand of NZ_JBITTO010000012.1, from coordinate 67,070 downwards.
CGCAGCGCCCTCCGGCTCTCCTGACGGTGCCTAGACTCCGCAACCATGACGACCACGCACCACGACATCGCCGCGATCGCCGCCGACCTCGCGCCCACCGGGGTCCTGCGGGCCTCCATCAACCTCGGGAACCCGGTACTCGCCCAGGGCACGCCCGAGGCGCCCGCGGGCATCACGGTCGACCTCGCCCGGGAGATCGGCCGGCGGCTCGGGCTCTCCGTCGAGACGCTCTGCTTCGACGCCGCGCGCAAGTCGTTCGACGCGATGGCCGACGGCCGCGCCGACCTCTGCTTCCTCGCCGTGGACCCCGCGCGCGAGAAGGAAGTCGCGTTCACCGCGCCGTACGTCGTGATCGAGGGCGTGTACGCGGTCCCCCGCGACTCGGCGCTCGCCACCGTCACGGACGTCGACGCGCCCGGCGTCCGCGTCGGCGTCAAGCAGGGCTCCGCGTACGACCTCCACCTCACCCGCGTCCTCGCCCACGCCACCGTCGTCCGGGGCGCGGAGGGCGTCGAGGTCTTCCGCACCCTCGACCTGGAGGCCGGCGCGGGCATCCGCCAGCCGATGGCCGCCTACGTCGCCGCGCACCCCGAAGTCCGGCTGATCGACGGCCGGTTCATGGAGATCCGGCAGGCGGTCGGCACCACGAAGGAGAAGGCGCCGGAGACCGTGGCGTACCTCCGCTCGCTCGTCGAGGAGCTGAAGAGAAACGGCTTCGTCACCGACGCCCTGCGCCGCTCGGACCAGGACCCCGCCCTGGTGGCCCCGTAACAGCGGGACGCGTGCCAGCGGGATGCGCGCCAGCGGACGCGTGACCAGCGGGACGCGTGCCAGCGCGCTCACGCGCCCGTGTGACAGCGCGCTCGCGTGCCCGCGTGACAGCGCGCCCGTGTGACAGCGCCCTCGCGTGCCCGCGCGACAGCGTGCCCGTGCGACAACATGCCCGGGCGGCAGCGCGCCCGCGTGCCCGCGCGCCCGCTACTCCCCCAGCAAGGCCAGCAGTTCGGCCTCGCGCGCCGGGCTGAGACCGGCCCGGCGCTCCCGGTGGAGCCCCTGCTCCCGCTCCCAGGCCAGCGTGTCGGCGATCACCTCGGCCCGGGGGCGCTGGCGCAGCCCCGCGGCGGCAGCGGCGGCGCCCGACCGCGCCTGGAAGCCGGCCCAGTCCTCGGCGACGATCCACAGCGGCAGCGAGTCCGCCCCCATGAACTCCGTGACCCCCTGCTCGAGCAGCCACGCCGACCCGGCCGGCACGACGGCCCCCGTGTGCCCGGCGAGCTCCCGCGAGAGGGCGATCCACTCCCCGAGCGCCATGTTCGGCCCGACCGCGTCGTACCTGCCCCCCTCCCCCTTCTCCGCCGAGTCGAGGATCCAGTCGACCAGGTCCCGCACGTCGACGACCCGGGTCGGCAGCTCCGGCTCGTCCGGCACCAGCATCGGCGCCTCCGGCTCCCGCGCGGCCCGCGCCGCCCAGTAGCCGGTGCGGCCGCTGACGTCACCGGGCCCGCCGATGAGCCCCGCCCGCGCGACCAGCAGCCGGTCCCCGAGCGCGGCGGCCGACGCCAGCTCGCAGGCCGCCTTCGCCTCGCCGTACAGCTCCCGCCCGACCTCGTCGAGCTCGGTCGGCACCATCAGCTCCGCGGACTCGTCCGCCCCGATCTCCGCCTGCGAGGCGTACACGTTCCCCGACGACACGTACGTCCAGTGCCGGGCCCGCCCGGCGAGCGCGTCGAGCGCCCCGCGCACGAAGCCGGGCTGCCACGACACCTCGACCACGGCGTCCCAGTCCCGGCCGGCCAGCGCGTCGTACGCCCCCGGCTCCCGCCGGTCCGCGACGACCAGCTCGGCCCCCTCCGCGACCTCGCCGCTCTCCCCCCGCGCCAGACACGTCACCGCGTGTCCCCGCGCCAGCGCCCGCCGCGCCACCTCACGTCCCACCCACGCCGTACCACCGAGCACCAGAATGTTCATGCGCCCCAGTCGACCACCGAACCCCCGTCCCCGTGAAAGGGGTTCGCCGTCGGCGCACGGAATGCGCCGACGGCGAACAGCGGACTTCCCGGCGCCTAGAACAGGCCCTTGAACCCGTTCCAGCCACCGCTGCCGATCAGCACCCGGCCGCCGTACGTACCGGCCCCGGTCGAGGCGTACCGCCACAGCTTCCCGGCCGTGTCCCGGGCGAGGAGATCCGCCCGCCCGTCCCCGGACAGGTCGCCGACGCCGACGAGCGCGGAGTAGCCGCCCCAGCCGCCACCGACCCTCACGCGCGCGGTGACGCCACCGCTCGCGGTCCCGTAGTACCGCCACAGCACGCCCGCGGAGTCGACCCCGAGCAGGTCGCCCCGCCCGTCACCGTTCAGATCCCCGGCCCCGACGAGCTTCTTGTACAGCTTCCAGTTCGTGCCGATCCGCACCCGCGCCTTCAGGGTGTGGGTCGCGGTCCCGGCGTAGAAGTACACGTCACCGGTCGACGCCTGCCGGGCGACGAGATCGGCGAACCCGTCCCCGTTCACGTCACCGGTCGAGGTCAGGACGTCGTACCCGCCCCACCCGGTCCCCACGAGCGTGTACGCCGACGAGGCCGTCACGACCTTCCCGCACCCCGGCCGGTACGCCCGCAGCTGGTCCCCCACCCGCGCGTACACGTCGGCGCACCGGTCGCCGTTCAGGTCGCCGACGGGGACGAAGAGGGTGGTCGGGGCGAACTTTCCGCCGACCCCGGCGGTCCGGGCCGCCAGCGCGCCCGTCCCGTTCCCCCGGTACAGCGACATCGCACCGGCGGTGTCCGCCGTCAGCAGATCACCGAACCCGTCGTCGCCGGCCATGTCCCGCCACACGGCGGCGGCACCGGACACGGCGACGCCCCCGGACACCACCAGATCGGCCCCGTGCCCGTCGGCCGGCTTCACGGTCAGGCTCCAGGTGTACGCCCCGTTCCGCACGTACTTCCCGGCCGTGTCCTTCCCGTCCCACGCCGGCGCCACGATCCCGCGCGCCTCCCCGCCGGTCAGGGTCCGCACGACCTTGCCGTCGATCTTGCTCTTCAGCGTCAGCACCCAGGAGGAACCGGGCTTGGACAGCCACCAACGCGGCTTCCACCCGCCGGACTTGATGTTCGCGGCGGGGGTGTCGGCGTCGATGGCGGCCAGCCGGCCGGTGACGCCGCCGAGGCCGGTGACGCGGGCCGACTCCCAGGTGTCGATGAAGGCGACACCTCCGCCGAAGCGGTCGACGGTCCAGCTCTGGCCGTCGAAGTCGTTCCGGTCCGCGGGGAGTTCGCCGAGGGCCCGCTCCCGGTCGGTGCCGGAGCGGACGTCCACCGCGTACAGCTCCTCACCCCAGGGCGCGGCCGGGAAGGCGAGGAATCCGTCGCCGAGGTGCGCCTGGACGTCGTCCGGGATGCGGGTCCACACCGACTGGCGCTTCTCCCGGTCGTGGACGACCACGGCGCCGCGGTCGTCCTCGCACCGCTGGTGGATCCACTTGCCGACGACCTCAAGGCCGGTGAAGGCGCAGCTCGTGCCGAGATCGGCGGTCGCGACGGTCGCTCCGGTGCGGACGTCGACCGCCGTGACCTTGCCGTCGGTGGCGGAGCCGGTCCACAGCTGCCGGCCCCACAGCGACTGGTTCCGGTTCGTGGAGTCCCGGAGCACGGCACCGGTCTCGATGTCCGCGACGATGGAGCGGCCGACCGAACCGGCGTCGGCGTAGAAGTGGACGTATCGGCCGGAGGCCCGGACGACGGTGTCCAGGGCGAGCCGGCTCGCGTGCTTGACCACGACGCTGCGGGTGGTGCCGCCCCTGCCTGGGGTCGTCACGTGCACCGCGACGGCGCACTCGGTGCAGCCCGACCCGTTCACGCTCTCCAGGGTGACGAGGCGGCCGTCGCCGGTGTCCGCCCACCAGCGCGTGGAGGCGGCGCCGGACAGGGCCTGCGGGCAGTCGGCGGCCGAGCCCAGGGGGTCGCAGCTCCACCGCGCGGTCGCCGCGTGGGTACCGGTGAGGGCGAGGTCGTACCCCTGGAGCACCCGGCGGCCCGAGCTCCACCAGCCGTCGTCCTGGACGACGAGCCGCCCCTGGGACAGGGTCAGGCCCGCCCGCGGGAAGGACCCGACCAGGGTGAGGACGTGCTGGACGACCGGTGCGCCGTCGGCGCCGGGAGTGATCCGCTGGACGCCGAACTCACCCGCGCCCGGCGTGCCGGCCAGGTACGCGGCGCCGTCCGCCCCGCGCTGGGCCTGGTCCCCGGCCACGACGGTGACGCCGAGGTCGCGGGAGGCGCCGCCGGCGAGCGGGACGGCGTACAGTGCGGCCTGCTCGCGGTAGTCGTCGTCCGTCGTGGAGAGCGCCCTCTGACCGAGGAGCCAGTCGCCCACGAGCCCGAGCCGCGTGGTGGTGTCCGTGGCGGCGTGCGGCAGCGTGACCCGCACGCCGGGGGCGGCCGGGTCGGTGCGGGAGAGGACGACGGCCTCGGTCGTACCGGCCGTGCCGCCGAGCAGGACCCTCCGCGCGTCGAGCGCGGCGGACCCCACGGCGGCGAACGGAGGCTCCGGCAGCGGCGTGACGGTGCCGGAGGCGAAGTCGAGCAGGGCGGTGACCGCCGTCGCGCCGACGGCATAGTGGAGGACCGCGCCCGTACCGTCCTGGGTGAGGACCGACGGGCCCGAGGTGGCGCCCGGCAGGAGCACCTCCCGGCCTGCGGGGGCGTTCTCCTCGTAGCCGACGAAGTACAGGGTGATGCCGTCGGTGCCGGTCCGGTACCGGACCAGCTGCCGGCCCGCGACGACCGGGAGCCACGCCTCGCCGGACTCCGTCTCCGGCGTGTGGGTCCGCCCGGTCGCGAAGTCGTGGACGGTGGCGTAGGCGGGGAACGCCTCGCTGTACCCGTCGGGGCAGACGACCACGTCACCGGCCGAGTACGACTCGCCCGGCTCGCACGTCGGCGCGTAGGCGGGGGCCCCGCCGCGCAGGTCGTGCCAGCTGACCTGCCGGGGGCCGAGCACCTGGACGCCGGTTCCGGCAGCACGGATCTCGGCGTGGACCGGAGCCTCCGGGTCGCCCGTAGCCGGGATCGTCACCTCGTACGGTGCCGTGTCGGCCGCCACCGCGGCCGGGGCCGTGACGGCCGTCAGGCCGGTGAGGGCCAGGGTCGCGCTCAGGGCGAGCGCGACGGTTCTTCGGACGGACAAGAAAGGGGTCCCCTCGTGCGGACGTCGATGGCGACAGGCGACGCGGGGGAACGCGGAACGGCGGCACGACGGCCGCGGACGTTTCGCGCGGGCGCCGGCCCGATGCCCCCACCTGCCGGCTGGCGTGATCGTACAACTGGCCGAAACCCAACGGGAAGCGGAGGGCCCCGGTCCGAGCCAGGACCGAAATCACGGGCACGGGACGCGCCCCGCCCCTACCCTGCCCCCATGGGTATCCACAGGACCTCGTACGTCTGTCTGCCGTGTCGGGGCTCGTACAAGCAGGGGCGGGAGCACGGTGACGAGCGGAGGTGTCCGCGCTGTGGGGAGCCGATGATCGGGGTGGGGTCGGCTTTTCAGCCGCCGCCTCGGCGGGACGACGAGGGGTGGCGGGTGCTGTCCGTGCTGCTGCACGCGGGGGTGCGGTTCCACGTCAGCTGCTGTCAGGGGTGCGGGCCCGGCTACCGGCCCCGGACGCTGTCCGAGGTGAAGGCGCGGGTGGCGTACGCGCGCCGGACCGGGGAGCCGCTCGCCGAGGCGCTCGTACGGCCCGTGGTGTGAGTCCGGGAACGCGCCGAGGGCGGCACCCCCCTTCTCGGGGAGTGCCGCCCTCGGTTCGCGTTCAGCGATGAACCACCGATCCGTCAGGATCAGAAGTCCATGTCACCGCCCGGCATGCCGCCGCCGGCCGGCGCGGCGGCCTTCTCCGGCTTGTCGGCGATGACGGCCTCGGTGGTGAGGAAGAGCGCGGCGATCGACGCGGCGTTCTGCAGCGCGGAGCGCGTCACCTTGGCCGGGTCGATGATGCCCTCGGCGACCAGGTCGACGTACTCGCCGGTCGCGGCGTTGAGGCCGTGACCCGGGGTGAGGTTGCGGACCTTCTCGACCACGACGCCGCCCTCAAGGCCGGCGTTGACCGCGATCTGCTTGATCGGGGCCTCCAGCGCGAGCTTGACGATCGCGGCACCGGTGGCCTCGTCGCCGTCCAGCTCCAGCTTCTCGAAGACGCTGGACGCCTGGAGCAGGGCCACGCCGCCGCCGGCGACGATGCCCTCCTCGACGGCCGCCTTGGCGTTGCGCACGGCGTCCTCGATGCGGTGCTTGCGCTCCTTGAGCTCGACCTCGGTCGCGGCACCGGCCTTGATGACCGCCACGCCGCCGGCGAGCTTCGCGAGGCGCTCCTGGAGCTTCTCGCGGTCGTAGTCGGAGTCGCTGTTCTCGATCTCGGCGCGGATCTGGTTCACGCGGCCCGCGACCTGCTCGCTGTCACCGGCACCGTCGACGATGGTGGTCTCGTCCTTGGTGATGACGACCTTGCGGGCGCGGCCCAGGAGGTCGAGACCGGCCGACTCCAGCTTGAGGCCGACCTCCTCGGAGATGACCGTGCCGCCGGTGAGGATGGCGATGTCCTGGAGCATGGCCTTGCGGCGGTCGCCGAAGCCCGGGGCCTTGACCGCGACGGAGCGGAAGGTGCCGCGGATCTTGTTGACGACCAGGGTCGACAGGGCCTCGCCCTCGACGTCCTCGGCGATGATCAGCAGCGGCTTGCCCGACTGCATGACCTTCTCCAGGAGCGGGAGGAGGTCCTTCACGGAGGAGATCTTGGAGTTGACGATGAGGATGTACGGGTCCTCGAGCGCGGCCTCCATGCGCTCCATGTCGGTCGCGAAGTACGCCGAGATGTAGCCCTTGTCGAAGCGCATGCCCTCGGTGAGCTCGAGCTCCAGACCGAAGGTCTGCGACTCCTCGACGGTGATGACGCCTTCCTTGCCGACCTTGTCCATGGCCTCGGCGATGAGCTCGCCGATCTGGGTGTCGGCGGCGGAGATGGAGGCGGTGGAGGCGATCTGCTCCTTCGTCTCGACCTCCTTCGCCTGGTCGAGCAGGGCGCCGGAGACGGCCTCGACGGCCTTCTCGATGCCGCGCTTGAGGGCCATCGGGTTGGCGCCGGCGGCGACGTTGCGGAGGCCCTCGCGGACGAGCGCCTGGGCGAGGACGGTGGCGGTGGTCGTACCGTCGCCGGCGACGTCGTCCGTCTTCTTGGCGACTTCCTTGACCAGCTCGGCGCCGATCTTCTCGTACGGGTCCTCGAGCTCGATCTCCTTGGCGATGGAGACACCATCGTTGGTGATCGTGGGGGCGCCCCACTTCTTCTCGAGGACGACGTTGCGACCCTTGGGGCCGAGGGTGACCTTGACGGCGTCAGCGAGCTGGTTCATGCCGCGCTCGAGACCGCGCCGGGCCTCCTCGTCGAACGCGATGATCTTGGCCATGTGAAGTGGTCCTCCCGGACATGGGGTGGATAACGCTCCAGGACCGCGCCGACGCCCGCGACGGACGGCCTCCGCGCTCCGCGTGGTTCCTTGCCCCACCCGGTCGGCGGCCTCGTCATGCCCGGTCCTCGTAGCACTCTCACCTTCCGAGTGCTAACGCCAATGATTAGCACTCGACCCATGCGAGTGCAAGCGACTCTCGTGGATCGGGCACCTCCGCGCCATCCCGTCGCCGTGGCCGCCCGGGAACGCGTGAGGGGCCCGCACCCCTAGGGATGCGGGCCCCTCGACGACGAGACGTCGGTGGCCGATCGCGCCGCGCCTCAGGCGGTCACCTTGACCATGTCCGCCTGCGGGCCCTTCTGACCCTGCGAGATCTCGAACTCGACTCGCTGGCCTTCTTCGAGGCTGCGGTACCCATCCATCTGGATGGCGCTGTAGTGGACGAAAACATCCGCACCACCGTCGACCGCGATGAAGCCGTAGCCCTTCTCCGCGTTGAACCACTTGACGGTGCCCTGAGCCATGCCTAACTCCCCTATTACGTACTGGCCCTTGAGCGGATCCGCACTTCACGGACCCGGGTCAGAACCTGCGCCGGAACGCGTCGACCGCCGCTGAATGTATCTGTCCAACTGCCCTCTGCAACAGGGCAATCCACCGGGAATTCTCGGCGGAGCGGAAAGGGGAATCCGGAAGAAATACTTGAATTGCGGGGCAAGTCGGGCCGGGCGAAAGGCGCATAAGGGGCAGACTGTGCGCGCTTTCCGGCCGCCGGTTGTCGCATTCTTGTCAGGTCCCGGGCCGGGCTCATATGCGTGTGGCATGAGCGGCGGAGGGGACTTCCCCAACTCTACCGCGCTCAACCATGCAGAATTGCCCCCTCCGCTTTCTCTGGCGGAGGGGGCAATTCAGTGCCGAAGGGCGGAGCCGGTGATGATCAGCAGCCGCCGGCGACCGCGGGGATGATCGAGACGCCCGCGCCGTCCGGGGTGGCGGTCTCCAGGCCCTGCTCGAAGCGGACGTCGTCGTCGTTCACGTAGACGTTCACGAAGCGGCGCAGCTTGCCCTGGTCGTCCAGGACGCGGGCGGCGATGCCGGTGTGGTTCTTCTCCAGGTCGGCGATGACCTCGGCGAGGGTCGCGCCCTCGGCGGCGACCTCGGCCTGCCCGCCGGTGTAGGTGCGGAGGATGGTGGGGATGCGGACCTTCACGGCCATGGTGTCTTCAGGACCTTTCGTGCGCCGGTGCGTGGGCCGGGTTCAGTGGGCCAGGCCCGCGTCGCGGAACGCGTCCAGGCTCGGGCGGATGGTGGCGGTCGCCTGAGAGCTGTCGGCCACGGCGTCCAGGGTCTTGAGGCCGTCGCCGGTGTTGAGGACGACGGTGGTGAGGTTCGGGTCGATGACGCCGTTCTCCACCAGCTTGCGCGTCACGCCGACGGTCACGCCGCCGGCGGTCTCGGCGAAGACGCCCTCGGTCCGGGCGAGCAGCTTGATCGCGTCCACGACCTGCTCGTCGTTCACGTCCTCCACGGCGCCGCCGGTGCGGCGGGCGATGTCGAGGACGTACGGGCCGTCGGCCGGGTTGCCGATCGCGAGGGACTTGGCGATGGTGTTCGGCTTCTGCGGGCGGACGACGTCGTGCCCGGCCTTGAAGGCGGCCGACACCGGGGAGCAGCCCTCGGCCTGGGCGCCGAAGATCTTGTACGGCTTGTCCTCGACCAGGCCCAGCTTGATGAGCTCCTGGAGGCCCTTGTCGATCTTGGTGAGCTGGGAGCCGGAGGCGATCGGGATGACGAGCTGGTCCGGGATGACCCAGCCGAGCTGCTCGCAGATCTCGTACGCGAGCGTCTTGGAGCCCTCGCCGTAGTACGGGCGCAGGTTGACGTTGACGAAGCCCCAGCCCTCGCCGAGCGGGTCGCCGATGAGCTCCGAGCAGAAGCGGTTGACGTCGTCGTAGTTGCCCTCGATGGCGACGAGGTCACCGCCGTAGACACCGGCCATGACGACCTTGCCCTGCTCCAGGTCGTGCGGGATGAAGACGCAGGAGCGGAAGCCGGCGCGGGCGGCGGCGGCGCCGACGGCGCCGGCCAGGTTGCCGGTGGAGGAGCAGGAGAGGGTGGTGAAGCCGAAGGCGCGGGCGGCCTCGATGGCCTGGGCGACGACCCGGTCCTTGAAGGAGTGGGTCGGGTTGCCGGAGTCGTCCTTGACGAAGAGCTTGCCGGGGGCGACGCCGAGCTCGCGGGCGAGGTTGTCCGCCTTGATCAGCGGGGTCCAGCCGGGGTTCAGGTTCGGCTTCTCGGCGACATCGGCGGGGACGGGCAGCAGGGGCGCGTACCGCCAGATGTTCGCGGGTCCGGCCTCGATCCGCTTGCGCAGCTCCGCGGGGTCGCCGGCCGGGAGGTCGTAGGCCACTTCGAGGGGGCCGAAACAGAGCTCGCAGGCGAAGATCGGGCCGAGGGCGAAGACCTCGCCGCACTCGCGGCAGGAGAGCCCGGACGCGGGGCCGAGGTCGACGGTGGTGGCGGGAGCGACGGTCTGTACAGCCATGGAGGGGAGGCCCTTTCTCCTCATCTTCCTCATGGCGCATTTCGCCATGAGACGGATTTGGCACCTTCCCTAGCCGGGGGCCTCGCGGGCGCAAGACGAACCGACTGGAGGGTTGCCGGGGCTTCAACGGGCCGTATCCCTCTGCCCCTCTGGATGAGCGGTATTCGATTGTGAGACGCGGGTGGCACCCCGACATGCATCGGGCGTCCGCGTTGTTCAAGACTGTAACCGAAGGCTTCGAAGGTGGAGACGGTCGTCCGATCCGCGAGATGGAGATCACGTTGCTGGAAGAAGTGGAGCGCTGGCTGACCCGGCGGTCCTGGTCCGTGTCCGACCGGCCCCTGGAGCGGGTGCTCGCCGCCAAGCGGGGGACGACGGTCAGCGTGGTGCTGCCCGCGCTGAACGAGGAGGCGACCGTCGGGGACATCGTCGGCGTGATCCGGCGGGAGCTGATGACCGACGCCGTGCCGCTGGTGGACGAGCTCGTGGTGATCGACTCGGGGTCCACGGACCGGACCGCCGAGGTCGCGGCGGCGGCCGGCGCCCGGGTGGTCGCGCGGGACGACATACTTCCCCGGATCCCGGCGGTCCCGGGCAAGGGCGAGGTCCTGTGGCGGTCACTCATGGTGACCAGCGGGGACGTGGTCGCCTTCGTCGACGCGGACCTCAGGGACTTCTCGGCGGACTTCGTCACCGGCATCGTGGGCCCGCTCCTCACCGACCCGGAGGTGGACTTCGTCAAGGCGATGTACGACCGCCCGTTCGGCACGGAACTCTCCGGCAGCACCCCTGGCCAGGGCGGTCGGGTGACGGAGCTGGTGGCGCGCCCGCTGCTCAATCTGCACTGGCCGCGCCTCGCCGGCTTCGTCCAGCCGCTGGGCGGGGAGTACGCGGCGCGGCGCTCGCTGCTCGAACGGCTGCCGTTCCCGGTCGGTTACGGAGTGGAGCTGGGGCTGCTGGTGGACGCGCTGCACACGGTGGGCCTGGACGCCCTCGCCCAGGTGGACGTGGGGGTGCGCAAGCACCGGCACCAGGACGGGCAGGCGCTGGGCCGGATGGCGGCGGCGATCTACCGGACGGCGCAGGTGCGGCTCTCCCGGGGGCATCTCGTACGCCCCCGGCTGACCCAGTTCGAGCGGGGCGCTTCGGGCTTCGAGCCGCGGACGTACGCGGTGGACACGGAGGAGCGCCCGCCGATGGCCGAGATCACGGAGTACGCGCACCGCCGCGTGGCGTAACGTCCGAAGATGATGGGCTTTGCCTACATTGCCCTTTTATGCGATTCGTACGATCTCACCCCTCCCGCGTGACCGGCGCGCTCGCGGCGGGCCTCCTCGCCGCGGGCACGCTCACGCTGACGGCGGCAGGACCGGCCGCCGCCGACGTCGTCGAACCCTTCGGGGAGCGGTACCAGGAGTCCCTGTACGGGGACTTCACGACGATCGGCAACACCGTCATGGTCTGCCCCGAGGCCCCCGCCGACGTGGCCGCCCGCTGCGCCACCGCCACGAAGGGCGAGGGCTCCGACAACAACAACGCCTTCGTCATGCGCCGGGCCGACACCGACGGCGGCGGCGACGCGTACGGCTCCAGCACCGGCCGGATCCGTATCCCCGAGGGCGCCGAGGTGGCCTACGCCCGGCTCTCCTGGGGCGGCAACGACGGCACCTACCGGGGCCCCAGCGGGGCGCGCCTGAAGCGCTGCGACCTCTCCGGCTCCGACGTCGACCCCTCCCCCGGGGACCCGGCGACCACGGCCCCGCGGCTCACGGTCGGCGCGAAGGCGCCCGTGCCGGTCTCGATCGACAGCATGGTCGTGGACCCGGCCGACACCGGCGGGCCGCACTACTACACGGGCGAGTCCGACGTGACCGCCGCCTTCGCGGGCGTCTCGGGGACGAGCGCGCCGGTGGCGGTCGGGGTGGGCGGGGTGTGGGCGGCCGGCGGCAAGGGCTGCGTCGCCGGCTGGTCCCTGACGGTCGTCCACCGCTTCCCGGGCCCCGACCCCGTCAAGGCGCCGGAGCGGCGCAGCGTCCACCTCTACGGCGGGCACGTGCTCCAGCGCTCGACCTCCCCGGCGACGACGATCACCGTGGACGGCTTCCACCGCTCCCCGGGCAGGGCGCGGGCGAGCGTGACGGCGTACGAGGGCGACTGGAACACGCCCGGCGACACGTTCCTGGTGGACGGGAAGAACGTCACCGAGGCCCACACGGGCCGCACGAACAACTTCTTCGTCAGCGAGGACGACGGCGCGGTCTCCCCGGACCTGACCAACAACCTGTCCATCGACGCGAAGGAGTTCGACGTCCCGGAGGGCGCCGTCCCGGTGGGCGCGACCTCGGCGGAGCTGACCTTCTCCACCGCCGGCGACACCTACGTGCCCTCCGGCCTCGCCTTCTCGGTGCCGGTGCCGGACCTGGAGGTCACCAAGACGGCGAAGCCGCGCACGGTGAAGCCGGGCGACACCCTCACGTACACGATCACCGCGAAGAACGTCAGCGGGCGCGACTACCCGAACGCCTCCTTCGCCGACGACCTCACCGACACCCTCGACGACGCCGTCTACGCGGGCGACGCGGAGGCGGACCTCGGCGAGGTGAGCTACGAGCGGCCGCGGATCGGCTGGACCGGCGACATCCCGGCCGGGAAGACGGCGACCGTGACGTACTCGGTGACGGTGAAGGACCCGGCCGCCGGCGACGGGAAGCTCCGCAACGCGGTCGAGGTGACCTCCCCGCGCTCCAACTGCGGCGAGGGCAGCGAGGATCCGGCGTGCGCGGTGGCCCCGGTGGTGGAGACCCCGGACCCGACGCCGACGCCGTCCACGCCGACGCCGTCGCAGGACCCGGGCCCGTCTCAGGACCCGGGCCCGTCGGCGGACCCGACCGCGTCGCCGTCCGGGGAGCCGCGCCCGACGGCCCCGGAGACCGGCCGCCCGTCGGAGCGTCCCGCCACGGACCCCGCCGACCCGGACCCCTCGCCCTCCGTGACCACCCCCGCCGCCCCGGCGCCCGGCCCGAACCACGGCGGCGGCGGGGGCGGCGACGCGGCCTGGAGCGGCGGCGGGGACGGCGGCTCGATGGCCGAGACCGGCGCCGACGGCGAGCGGCTGTGGCTGCTCGGCGCGCTCGCGGTCGTCCTCGCCGCGACCGGCCTGGTCGCGAAGGCCGCGATGCGCGGCCGACGGAGCCGCTGACCCGCCGGCGGCCGTCCGTATCCGGCCGACCGCCGACCGTATACGTACGTTTGAGCGTTTACGGGACGGGCTAGGTTCGCCACATGGTTTCGGTACTCGTGGCATCCAACCGAGGGCCCGTCTCGTACACGCTCGGTGACGACGGCACGCTCTCCTCCCGCAGGGGCGGCGGCGGCCTCGTCTCCGGCCTGAGCGCCGTGGACTCCCAGGACGGCCTCTGGGTGTGCGCGGCGCTCGGCGACGGCGACCGCGAGGCGGTGCGGCGCGGCGTCGCCGAGCCCGGGGTGCGGATGCTGGACATCGACCCCGAGGTGTACGCCGACGCGTACAACGGCATCGCCAACTCGGTGCTGTGGTTCCTCCACCACCACCTGTACGACATCCCGCGCGAGCCCGTCTTCGACGCGGCCTTCCGGCGCCGCTGGGAGTCGTACCGCGCCTACAACCGCGCCTTCGCCGAGGCCCTGGCCGCCGAGGCCGCCGAGGGCGCGGCGGTCCTGGTGCAGGACTACCACCTGGCGCTGGTCCCCGGCATGCTCCGCGAGCTCCGCCCCGACCTGCGGATCGGCCACTTCACGCACACGCCGTGGGTGTCGCCGGAGTACCTGCGGATGGTGCCCGACGACATCGTCGAGGAGCTGCTGTGGGGCATGCTCGGCGCGGACGAGCTCGGCTTCCACACCTGGGGATGGGCCTCGTCCTTCATCAGCTGCTGCTCCCAGCGGGACGACGCCACGGGCATGGCCCAGGGCGTCTGGCCGAGCGGCGACCCCTGGCGCGGGGTGGAGTGGCGCCGGTACGGCGTCGGCAAGGGCCGCACCCGCGTCCACGCCTACCCCCTCGGCGTCGACGGCGACGAGCTGCGGGCGCTCGCCCACCGCCCCCAGGTGGACGACCGGCTGGCCCGGCTCCGCGAGGAGGTCGGCGGCCGGAAGACCATCGTCCGCGTCGACCGCACCGAGCTGTCCAAGAACATCCTGCGCGGCCTGCTGGCCTACCGGGAACTCCTCGTCACCCACCCCGAGTGGCGCGAGCGGGTCGTCCACCTGGCCTCCGCCTACCCCTCCCGGCAGGACCTGGAGTCGTACCGGGCGTACACGGCCTCCGTCGTGGCGCTGGCCGAGGAGATCAACGAGGAGTTCGGGACGCCCGGCTGGCAGCCGGTCCTGGTCTCCGTCGAGGACGACTTCACCCGCTCCCTCGCCGCCTACCGGCTCGCGGACGTGGCCCTGGTCAACCCGGTCAGGGACGGCATGAACCTGGTGGCGAAGGAGATACCCGTGGTCTCCGAGGAGGGCTGCGCGCTGGTCCTGTCGACCGGCGCCGGCGCCTACCGGGAACTGGCGCGGGACGCCCTCACCGTCGACCCGTACGACGTCTCCGCCACCGCCGAGGCCCTCCACACGGCGCTCACCATGCCGCCCGCCGAACGCGCCGAGCGCACCGAGCGCCTGGCCGCCGCCGCCACCGCCCTCCCGCCGCAGCGCTGGTTCCTCGACCAGCTGGCGGCCCTGCGGGAGCCGTCGCCCGACTCCGCCGCCTGACCCTCCGGACGAGCGGCCCGGCCCTCCGGACAAGGGGAGAGCCCCGGCGGTCGGGAGACCGGCCGGGGCTCTCGTGAGCGCTCGGGAAGCGTCAGAGGTTCACGCCGAAGTCACGGGCGATGCCCTCCAGGCCGGAGGCGTAGCCCTGGCCGACCGCGCGGAACTTCCACTCGGCGCCGTTGCGGTACAGCTCGCCGAAGACCATGGCGGTCTCGACGGCCGCGTCCTCGGAGAGGTCGTAGCGGGCGATCTCGGCGCCGCCGGCCTGGTTCACGATGCGGATGTACGCGTTGCGGACCTGGCCGAAGTTCTGCGAGCGGGAGACCGCGTCGTAGATGGAGACCGGGAAGACGATCTTGTCGACGTTCGCCGGGAGGCCCGCGAGGTTGACGTTGATCTGCTCGTCGTCGCCGCCGCCCTCACCGGTGCGGTTGTCACCCGTGTGGACGATGGTCTGGTCCGGCGTCGACTTGTTGTTGAAGAAGACGAAGTGGGCGTCCGAGGCGACCTTGCCCGCGGCGTCGACGCCGATCGCGGAGGCGTCCAGGTCGAAGTCGGTGCCGGTCGTCGTGCGGACGTCCCAGCCCAGGCCCACGGTGACGGCCGTCAGACCCGGCGCCTCCTTGGTGAGGGAGACGTTGCCACCCTTGGAGAGGCTCACTGCCATGGGAAGTCCCTTTCATCGTGGTTCAGCACGCTGTCTTCGCCCGGATAAACGCCGCGGAACGCCCTGCGGTTCCCGGGGACGTGAAAACAGGATGACGGTCCGGGCCCGCCGCGGGGAACATGGGAGGCATGTCAGGTCCGTATCAGATCCGCGGCTCCGTCTCGCTGCCCGAGGCCGAGCTCCAGTGGCGTTTCTCGCGCTCCTCGGGTCCCGGCGGCCAGCACGTGAACACCTCCGACTCCCGCGTCGAGCTGCTCTTCGACCTCGCCGCGACCCAGGCGCTGCCCGAGGTGTGGAAGTCCCGCGCCCTGGAACGGCTCGCCTCCCGGCTGGTGGACGGCGTGCTCACCGTACGGGCCTCCGAGCACCGCTCCCAGTGGCGCAACCGCGAGACGGCCGCCGTCCGTCTCGCCGCGCTGCTCGCCGAGGCGACGGCCCCGCCGCCGAAGCCCCGCAGGGCCACCCGCATCCCGCGCGGCATCAACGAGCGGCGGCTGCGGGAGAAGAAGCAGCGCGCCGAGACGAAACGCGGCCGACAGGGCCGCGACTGGGGCTGACCCGGCGGGGCCAACCCGGTGGCGGCGGCGCCCGGAAGGGCCGCCCGGCGCCCCGGGCTCAGCCCAGTCGGCGGTACCGGCCGCGGAAGTACGTGAGCGGCTCCCCGTCCGGCGCGGGCAGGCCGACCGACAGGACGCGGCCGATCACCAGGGTGTGGTCGCCCGCCACCACCCGGTTCTCCGTGCGGCACTCCAGGGTCGTGAGCGCCCCGCCGAGCAGCGGCGCCCCGCTCACCTCGCCCCGGGTGTACGGCAGGTCGGCGAAGAGGAGGCGGTCCGAGACGCGGCCCTTCATCGCGAAGCGGCCGGCGACCTGCCGCTGGCCCTCGCCGAGCACCGACACCGCCCAGACGGGCACCTCGTCCAGCAGGTCGTCCATCCGGGAGCCGTTGCGCAGGCTGACCAGGACCAGCGGCGGGTCGAGGGAGACGGAGAGGAAGGCGGTGGCCGTCATGCCGACGTCCTCGCCGCGCGGGCCGTCGTCGGGGTCGTGCGCGGTCACCAGGACCACACCGGCCGCGAGGCGGGACATGGCCGCCCGGAACTCGTCGTCGCTCACCCCCTCAGCATGAGGGATGGCGAGGTCCGTGACGGGCGGCGAGGGCGGCGTCTTCTGCGGGGTCTTCTGCGGGGTCTTCTGCGGGGTCTTCTGCGGGGTCTTCTGCAGCACACCGGCACGCTAGCCCCGGCTCCGCGCGGCCCGCATCGGGCCCGGGGACCAGGCCGGAGCCCGGCGCGGGTCCTAGGACCCGCACCCCCCGTAGCCCCTTGGAGCCGTACCCCTGCCGGGTATCGAGGGCAGGGAAGGACCGCCGGTCACTGCCGACCCGCCGGATCCCGCCACGCAATGCTGTGACTTGAGTCACAGAAGGCAGTATTTGCTGACCCTGTGTACCGGGTGCGCAGCTCGCTGTGATTCAGTGGCGGAGACAGTGCAGCACGAAGCCGATGAGAACCCTGGAGTTGCTGTCGAGGTCTCGGGGAGAGCGAGCGATGGAGACCGAGTCGGAGCCTTACGTCCGTCTCTCGACCCTGCGGCAGCTGCATCAGGTCGTGGCGGACCTCAACACCGCCCGCAGCCTCGCGGACACCCTGCAGACCGTCGCCGACGGCGTCGTCGCCGGCCTCAACTACCAGCTGGCCTGCGTGAACCTGGTCCGGCCCGACGGTGACCTGGTCGTCGCCGCCTTCGCCGGAGACCCCGCCGCCGAAGCCCTCATCACCGGCCGTGTCGGCTCCCGCGACGCCTGGGAGCGCCGCCTCACCATGGGCGTCCCCTGGGGCGACCTGCGGTTCATCCCGCACACCGAGGGCTGGGTCCTGATGGACGACGACGTGCCCCAGTGGCACACCGACGGCCCCGCCCCCCGCTTCGAGGACGAGTGGCACCCCCACGACCGCCTCTACGCCCCCATGTACGCCTCGGGGACCGGCAGGGAACTCCTCGGCGTCATATCCGTCGACCGCCCGCGCAACGGCCGGCACCCCGGACCCTGGGGGCAGGAAGCCCTCCAGATGTACGCCTCCCAGTCCGCCATCGCGATCAGCAACGCCCGGCTCCGCTCGAACATGCAGCGCGCCCTGGTCCGCCTGGAGCGTGAGCAGCAGGCCCTCCGCGCCAGCGAGGAATCCTTCCGGCAGGCGTTCGAATACGCCCCCTCGGGCATGGCCATCGCCGAACTCGGCGGCGACCAGCACGGCCGGCTCCTCCGCACCAACGACGCCCTCTGCCGGCTCCTCGGCCGGCCCGCCTCCGCGATGCGCCGCTACTCCTTCGCCGACCTCGTCCACCCCGAGGACATCGGCACCCTGCTCCGCACCTCCGCCGAAGGCGGCCGCGCCGAACTGCGGCTCGGCCGGCGCGACGGCACCTACGTCTGGGTGTCGCTGCGGAACTCGGTCGTCGCCGACACCGCCGACGGTCCCCGCTTCCTCCTCACCCACGTCGAGGACATCGAGGAGCGCAAGCGGCACGAGCTCCAGCTCGCCCACCGCGCCTCCCACGACGCCCTCACCGGGCTGCCCAACAGCGCCGAGCTGCGCTCCCGGCTCTCCGCCCGGCTCTGCGAGCGCCCCGCGCACACCGGCGCCTACCAGGGACCGGGCCCCGACGCGGGCTTCGGCCACCGCCCCGACCAGCTGCCCGCCGCGTACGAGGGCGGCTACGAGTACGAGCACGAGCACGAACACGGCTTCGGGTTCGAGCAGACCGGCGGCGGGGCGTACGACCACCACGTGCACACGGTCGCGCCCACCGGCGGCGACATCGACGACGGCACCAAGGGGCTCGCCGTCCTCTTCTGCGACCTCGACGGCTTCAAGTCGATCAACGACCGCTTCGGGCACCACACCGGCGACGCCGTCCTCATCGAGGTGGCCCGCCGGCTCACCACCGGCGTCAGGGACGGGGACACCGTCGCCCGTCTGGGCGGTGACGAGTTCGTCGTCCTCGCCGACGGTCTGGGCGCCGCCGACGCCGCCGACCTCGCCGTCCGGCTGCGCAACGCGATCATCCCGCCCATCCGGGTGGACGGCCGCGCGGTGCGTGTCGGGGCCAGTTTCGGCATCGGCTGGGCCGAGTGCGGGATGACCGTCGAAGAGGTCCTCAACTCCGCCGACCAGCGGATGTACGTGGAGAAGCGGTCCCGTGCCAAGGTGCACCGCCGCGCGGGATGATCGTTCCCGGCACGGCGGGTTCATTCGTTCGGGGTAGGCTCGCCGGGTCGGCGACGGCTGGCGAGCATGGAGAGGATGACCCGGATGGCTGCCGGTAACGACGGCGCGAACAAGCCCGAGGACGACGATCCGTTCGGCTACCTGTACGCGGACGGACAGGCAGCGGCCGGCCGCGCCCCGCAGGGCGGCGGCTACGGCTACCCAGGTCCGGCCCCCGCGCAGCCTGGCGTGCCCCGCACCTCGTACAACCAGGTCAGGACGGTCGGCGAGCGCCAGTACGGGCAGCAGCCCGCGCAGCCGTACGTGCCGCCGCAGCAGCAGCAGGCGTCGTACGGCCAGCCGCATCCGCAGTACGCGGCGCCCGAGACGTACCCCGGCAACGAGCGGACCCGCCAGGCCCCGATGCCTCCCCAGCGCGGTCGCGGCCCGAACACCAAGGGCCTGCTGATCGGCGCGGTCGCGGTGGTCGCGGTCGTCGTCGCCGGCATCACGGCGGCGATCATCGGCAACCAGAGCGGCAAGAAGGACGAGCAGGCGGGCGGCGGCACCACCCCCCAGTCCTCCGCCCCCGCCACCCCGAGCCAGGACCCCAGCGGCTCCGCGGACCCCACCGACGAGCCGACCAAGGCCCCCCTGCCCAAGCAGGACGCGGCCACGCTCACGCTCAGCGGCAGCGCCACGCTCGCCAAGGACGTCAAGGGCGCCGAGGGCGCCGACGGCGCCTATGTGGCGGGCTTCAACGCCCAGGGCTCCTCGGTCACCTGGAAGGCGACCATGCCCGAGGGCGGCAACTACTCGCTCACGGTCCGGTACGCGATCCCCGCGGTCGACGCCAACGCCACCCTGACGGTCAACGGCAAGGCGAACTCCCAGCCGATCGGCCTGAAGAACTTCATCCACTCCACGGACACCAACCTGGAGAAGAACTGGCAGACCACCTGGGCGCCGGTCGAGCTCCAGAAGGGCGACAACGAGATCAAGATCTCGTGCGAGACCGGCAACCAGTGCGACGTGCTCCTCGACTGGGTCGAGGTCACCCCGCCGAAGCGCTCCTAGCCGGACAGGCCCTAGGCGCTCTCCTCCGTGACGCGGACCTGCGGAAGCAGGTCCGCGTGGCGTTTCGGGTCGTACTCGCCGGCCGCCGGGGCGGCGACCGTGGCCGCAGCGAGGGCGGCGGCGTGCGCCAGGCGCTCGGGCCAGGGGGTGTCGTCGACCAGGCCCGCGAGGAGGGCGGCGACCACCGAGTCGCCGGCTCCCGTCGGGTCGCCGCGCACCGGGTCCGGGAGCACCGCGCTCCACAGGCCGTCCGGGGTGGCGGCGAGCAGGCCGTCGGCGCCGAGCGAGGTGACGACCGTGTGGGCGCCGCGGCGGCGCGCGTCCTGGGTGGCGCGGCGCGGTTCGCGGGAGCCGGTGAGGCCGGCGAGTTCGCCCGCGTCGGGCTTCACCAGGTCGGGGCGGGCGGCGATGCCGCGGCGGAGCGGTTCGCCGCCGGTGTCGAGGAGGACCGGCACGCCGGCCGCGCGGGCCGCCCGGACCAGCTCCGCGTAGGCGCCGACGTGGACGCCCGGCGGGAGGTCGCCGCAGAGGGCGACGGCCGCGGCCCCGTCGAGGAGCTCCGCGTACCGCTCGCGGAAGGCGGTCCACTCGGCGGCGGTGACGTCGGCGCCGGGCTCGTCGAACCGGGTCGCCTCCCCGGCGCCGGTGTCGACCACGGCGAGGGTGCGGCGGGTGGTCGCCTCGGTGGCGACGAGCGCGTCGGTCAGCCCGGGGACGGGGGCGAGCAGTTCGCGGAGCCGGTCCCCGGTCGGGCCGCCGGCGAAGCCGGTGACGACGGTCTCGTGGCCGAGCGCGGCGAGCACCCGGGCCACGTTGACGCCCTTGCCGCCGGGCCGCTCGGCGCCGCGGGCGACGCGGTGGCTCGTCCTCGGGACGAGGGCGGGGACCTCGTAGGTGAGGTCCAGCGCCGTGCTGAGGGTGACCGTGAGGATCACCTGTCCACCCCCGTACTTCCGGTAAGACCTGTGGAGACAGGCGCGATCATGCCAAAGGAACGGCGATCGGCCCAGCCCTCGGGCTCGATCACCGTCCCCTTTGGCCTGATCAGGCGGTCTGCGGCACCCGGACGGGGATGCCCTGGGGGGCGACGATCCACTCGCCCTTGCGCATGACGCCCTTGATGTCGAAGCCGGCGTCGAGGACCACCATGTCGGCGTCCTTGCCGGGCTCCAGGGAGCCGACCCGGTCGTAGACGCCGAGGAGGCGGGCCGGGTTGGCGGAGATGGCCTGGACGACGGACTCGACGGGGAGGCCGTCGACGGTGGCGGCGCGCTTGAAGGCGCGGTCCAGGGTGAGGGTGGAGCCGGCGATGGAGCCGCCCTCGACGAGCCGGGCCACGCTGTCCTTCACCTCGACCTCCAGCGGGCCGAGCATGTAGCGCCCGTCGCCGAAGCCGGCCGCGTCCATGGCGTCGGTGATGAAGGCGACGCGCTCGGGTCCCGCGTGGTGGAAGGCGAGCTCCAGGGCGGCCGGGTGGAGGTGGGTGCCGTCGTTGATGAGCTCGACGGTGATCCGCTCGTCCTCCAGGAGGGCGGCGATCGGGCCGGGCGCGCGGTGGCCGAGGGCGGGCATCGCGTTGTACAGGTGGGTGGCGACGGTGGCGCCGGCGTCGATGGCCTCGACGGTCTGCTCGTAGCTGGCGTCGGTGTGGCCGATGGCGGCGATGACGCCGTGCTCGGCGAGGAGGCGCACGGAGTCGATGCCGCCGGGCAGTTCGGTGGCGAGGGTGACCATCTTGGCGCGGCCCCGGGCGGCGTCGATCAGCTTGAGGACCTCGGCCGGGTGCGGGTCGCGCAGCAGGGTCTCGTCGTGGGCGCCCTTGCGGCAGGGGGAGATGAACGGGCCCTCGAAGTGGAGGCCGGCGATCTCGCCCTGCTCGGCGAGCTCGGAGAGCAGACCGGCCCGGGCGGTGAGGAAGTCCATGTCGCCGGTGACGAAGGAGGCGACGACGGTGGTGGTGCCGTGCAGCCGGTGGGTGTGGACGCCCTTGAGGACGTCCTCGACGGTGCCGGAGGTGAAGGAGGCGCCGCCGCCGCCGTGGTTGTGCATGTCGACGAAGCCGGGCACGAGCCAGTGGCCGGTGAGGTCCAGGACGGGGGCGTCCTCCGGGGCGGAGCCCGCGATGCGGCCGCCGTCGACGATCACGCGTCCGTTCTCGACGATCCCGGTGGGCAGCACGACGCGTGCGCCGGCGAGAACCTTGTGATCGGACATCAGGCGGAAACCTCCGGTTCGGTGGTGCGCTGGTCGGCGAGCAGGTCCCAGGCGAGGAGGCCCGCGCCCAGGCATCCGGCGGTGTCCCCGAGGGCCGCCGGGACGATGGCGGGCAGCTTCTGGAAGGTCACGCGTGCCTCCACCGCGGCCCGAAGGGGTGTGAACAAGGTTTCCCCGGCCTCGGCGAGACCGCCACCGATGACGAGGGTGCGCGGGTCCAGCAGGGTGAGGGCGGTGACCAGGCCGTCGGCGAGGGCGTCCACCGCGTCCTGCCAGACGCGGACGGCGACGGGGTCGCCGGACTCGACCGCCTTGGCGCAGTCGGCGGCGTCCGCCTCGGGGTCGCCGGACGCCTCGGCCCAGGCGAGCGAGACGGCGGAGGCGGAGGCGTACCGCTCCAGACAGCCGCGCTGGCCGCAGGCGCAGTCGGTGCCGCCGGGGCGCACCACGATGTGGCCGATCTCGCCCGCGTAGCCGTGGGCGCCGGCCTCGATGCGGTCGCCGATGCCGATGGCGCCGGCGATGCCGGTGCCGAGGGGCACGAAGAGGAAGCGGTCGGCGCCGTGCCCGGCGCCGATGCGGCCCTCGGCGAGGCCGCCGGTGCGCACGTCGTGGCCGAGGGCGACGGGGACGCCGTCGAGGCGGGCGCTGAGGAGGGCGCGGAGGGGGACGTCGCGCCAGCCGAGGTTGGCGGCGTAGACGGCGATGCCGTTCTCGGCGTCGACGATGCCGGGGACGGCGACCCCGGCGGCCGCGGCGGGCTCGCCGTACCGCTCCTGGCCGAGGGCGCGGAGCTCCTCGGCGAAGCCGAGGATGGTCTCCACCACGGCGTCGGGGCCGCGGCGGCGCCCGGTGGCGCGGCGGGCCTCGTGGAGCAGGGTGCCGTCCGCCCCGACGAGGGCGGCCTTCATGCCGGTGCCGCCCACATCCAGGGCGATGACGTGTCTCACGGGGGACAGTCTCGCCCGCGACCACCCAAAAGGTCTAGTCCACTGCCGAGGATTGTTGCGCTCGGATACAAATTCGGGCCGCAAGGTGTGGGGGGTTTGTGGCGAAGGTCCCGCCGGAGTTGCGGAAGTGGTAGCGGACTGGTGTAGACCTCTTGTTCGGGTGTCGGGGAGAGTTTCGAATCCCGTCCCGATGTATGTGCAGCTCACTGCTGCTCAACGACGAGCAAAAGGTGGATGAAGCCGTGGAGCGGCGACGATTTCTTGGACTGACCGCGGCCGCCGCGGCCCTGGGCCTGACCGCCACGGTCGCCGGCTGCGGCACCCTCGGCGGTGACGGCGGCGACGTGACCCTGCGCCTGGTCGCCGCCGACTACGACCTCACCGGCGGCAACACCACCAAGAAGTACTGGGACGACCTCGTCGCCGCCTTCCAGGCCGGCCACCCGGGGATCAAGGTCCAGGTCCAGATCGAGTCCTGGGACGACGTCGACCGCAAGGTCGCCGAGATGGTGAAGGCCGGCCAGGCCCCCGACGTCGCCCAGATCGGCGCCTACGCCGACTACGCCGCCGCCGGGCAGCTCTACGCCGCCGACGACCTCCTGACCATCCCGGTGCAGGCGAACTTCGTCCCGGCGCTCGCCGAGGCCGGTGAGCACAAGCACACCCAGTACGGCATGCCGTTCGTCGCCTCCACCCGCCCCCTCTTCTACAACGCCGACCTTTTCGAGAAGGCCGGCGTCAAGCCCCCCACCACCTGGGACGAGCTCGCCGAGGTCGCGGAGAAGCTCAAGGACGACGGCGTCCGCACCCCCTTCGCGCTCCCCCTCGGCCCCGAGGAGGCCCAGGCCGAGTCGCTGATGTGGCTGCTGGCCGGCGAGGGCGGCTGGACCGACGAGTCCGACCGGTACACCATCGACTCCGATGCCAACACCAAGACCTTCACCTGGCTGAAGGAGAAGCTCGTCGCGCCCGGCCTCACCGGGCCCATCGCCCCCGGCAAGCTCAACCGCAAGGCCGCCTTCGCCGCCTTCGCGCGCGGCGAGGTCGGCATGCTCAACGGCCACCCGTCGCTCGTGCAGGAGGCCGCCAAGCAGGGCGTGAAGGTCGGCCAGGCGCCGCTGCCCGGCGTCGACGGACCGGCCGAGGCCACCATGGGCGTCGCCGACTGGATCATGGGCTTCCAGCAGAACGGCCACCGCAAGGAGATCGGGGCCTTCCTCGACTTCGTCTTCAGCGACGAGAACGTGCTGAAGTTCGCCGGCGACAACGACCTGCTGCCCGCCACCGTCAGCGCCTCCGCCCGCATGGAGACCGCGAGCGAGCACGCCGGCCTGCGCGAGTTCCTGAAGGCACTGCCCACCGCGCAGCTCCCGCCGGTCGGCAAGACCTCCTGGGCCAAGGTCAGCGAGACCATCAAGAAGGACATCGGGAAGGCCGTCACCCCCGCCGGCCGCCCCGACGACGTCCTCGCCGCCATCGCCCGCACCGCGACGACGGCGGAGGCGGCCGAGTAATAGGTTGACCGTATGAGCGAAGAGACGGGGGACGGCGCCGACGGCCGCGGCGGGCTCGACGGCGCCTCCGAGGACGCCGGGGCGGACGGCGCCGAGGCCGACGCGGACGGCACCACGGACGCCGAGGCCGACGCGGACGGCGCCGCGGACGCCGAGCCCGACGCGGACGGCACCGCCGACGCCGGTGACGGCAGCGACGGCGACGGCGGGCTCGGTGAGCGGGAGCGGGCCGTGCTGGCCGTCGAGCGGCGGTCCTGGCCCGGGCCCGGGGCCAAGGAGCGGGCCGTCCGTGAGGGCCTCGGGCTCTCGCCGACCCGCTACTACCAGCTCCTCAACGCCCTCCTCGACGACCCGCGCGCCCTCGCCCACGACCCCGTCACGGTCAACCGGCTGCGCCGGGTCCGGGAGGAGAAGCGGCGCCGGCGGTAAACCCGCCGGGGCCGGTCCACGAGGTGAGTCCGGCCACGCTGACGGCCGCCGCCCGCGTGGGTAGGGTCGGCCGTATGGTCAGCAGCCTTCCGCACCCGGCCACACCCACCGGCCGCGACGGCCTCGCCGCGCTCCTCGCGCGCCCTTCCGAGGCCGTCGTCGCCCTCGACTTCGACGGGACGCTCGCCGAGATCGTCCCCGACCCCGAGCAGGCCCGCGCCCACCCCGGCGCCGTCCCCGCGCTCGCCGCCCTCGCCCCGCACCTGGCCGCCGTCGTCATCGTGACCGGCCGCCCCGCGGGGGTCGCCGTCCGCCACGGCGGCCTCGCCGGCGTGCCCGGCCTCGGTCACCTCACCGTCCTCGGCCACTACGGCGCCGAGCGCTGGGACGCCGCCACCGGCACCGTCACCGCCGCCGCCCCGCACCCCGGGGTCGCCTCGGTCCGCGCCGAACTCCCCGGCTTCCTCCACCGGTACGGCGCCTGGCCCGGCGTCTGGATCGAGGAGAAGGGGCGCGCGGTCGCCGTCCACACCCGCCGGGCCCAGGACCCGCAGGGCGCCTTCGAGGCCCTGCGGGGCCCGCTGGGCGACCTGGCCGCCGCACACGGCCTGGTCCTGGAGCCCGGCAGGCTGGTCCTGGAGCTGCGGCCCCCCGGCATGGACAAGGGGGTCGCGCTGGCGGAGTTCGTACGGGAGAAGTCCGCCCGGTCCGTCCTCTACGCGGGCGACGACCTGGGCGACCTGCCGGCCTTCGCCGCCGTGGAGAAGCTGCGCGGCGACGGCCTTCCGGGCCTGCTGGTCTGCTCCGGCTCCTCCGAGGTGCCGGAACTCGCCGACCGCGCCGACCTGTCCGTGGACGGCCCCGCCGGAGTCGTCGGCCTCCTCGCACGCCTCGCGGAGGCGGTGACGGACGGCTGAGCGGGATCCGGCCCGTCAGCGGTCCCGGACGAGCAGGTCCACCGTGCCCGTCAGGTCCTCCAGGCCGGTGCTCCGGTCGAGGAGGCGGCTCATCAGCGCGAACTGGGGCCGGATCAGCTCCGCGCTGACGCCCTGCTCCTCGGCGGTGGCCAGCAGGGTCTTCGTGCCGGCCACCTGCATCGCCAGGTTGGAGACCACGTCCGAGGTGAGATCGCCGCTCACCAGCTGGCTGGCCGTCTGCCCCACCGACGGGTCGACCATCGCCTTGATCCAGTCGCCGAGCAGCGGGGCGAACGCGACCGGGTCGATGTTCTCCCGCCGGATCAGGGCGAAGGCGTGCGTGGCCCCGGCGAACATGCCGTACATGGCGCTGAGCAGCGCCACGTCGTGCAGGGCCGCGAAGCCCGGGTCCTCGCCGACGTACGTGGTGCCGACCGGCACGGCGAGGGTCTCCCGGTGCAGCTCGAACAGCTCCCGCGAGCCGCTGTAGAACACGTAGCCGCCGGCCTCCGGGACGCCGACCATCGGCGGGACGGCCATGATGCCGCCGTCCAGGTAGCGCGCGCCGCGCTCCTCGGCCCACGCGGCGCGGGCCCGGGCCTCGGCGGGGGTCGTGGTGGTCAGGTTGACCAGGTCCTTGCCGGTGAGGTCGACGCCGTCCAGGGTGGCCTCCACCGAGGCGTCGTCGAGGAGGCAGAGGAGGACGAGGGTGCTCGCCGCCACCGCCTCGGCCGCGCTGTCCGCGACCTCGGCCCCCTCGGGGGCCAGCGCCTCCGCGCGGGCCGGGGTGCGGTTCCAGACGGTGAGCGGGTGACCGGCGGTGAGCCAGGTGCGGGCGAGGGCGGTGCCCATCGCGCCGAGGCCGAGGAGGGAGACGGGGGTCTGCTGCGAGGTGGAGGTCGTGGCGTTCATGGGACCAGCCTGCGGCCGGGCGGTTGAGCGCTCAAGTACCCACTTCGGAGTGGGTGGTTACCCTGGGGTGAGCGAGCAGGTCAGGAGGGTGCGGGATGACGACGCTGAACCGGCCGGAGGCCGACGGGGAACACGTCTGCGGGATCGACACCGCGATGGAGGTGATCGGCGGCAAGTGGAAGGTGCTCATCCTGTGGGCGCTCCACGACGGCACGGAACGGCGCTTCGGCGAGCTGCGCCGGATGGTGCCGGGCGTCACCGAGAAGGTCCTCGCCTCGCACCTGCGGGAGATGGAGGCGGACGGGATCGTCCGCCGCGTCTCGTACGAGGAGGTCCCGCCGCGCGTCGAGTACGGCCTCACCAAGGACGGCATGCGCCTCAACGACGCCCTGGAGCCCCTCGCGGCCTGGGGCCGCGAGCGGGGCGAGCGGACCGCCTAGCCGGGGCGGGCGGACCACCTAGCCAGGGCGAGCGGACGACCCGCCGGCACGGGACGGACCGCCTAGCCGGGGTTCGCCGGCTTCTCCTCGCCGTACAGCCAGACGTCCCACACCGCGTCCAGGCCCCGTCCCGCCACCGTCTCCGCGTACGCCGTGAAGTCCTCCGTGGTCGCGTTGGCGTGCCGGTACTTCGCGGCCCACCCCCGCAGCAGCTCGTCGAAGACCTCGTCGCCGACCGCCTCCCGCACCTTGTGCAGGACCATCGCGCCGCGCTGGTAGACGGGCGCGCCGAAGAGGTTCTCCGCGGCGGGCGGATCCGCGGGCGGGAAGGCCCAGTTGGCCTCGTCCGCGAAGGCGTCCTCGAAGGCGCTCCGGGCGGGGACGTCCTCGTGGTCCTCCGCGTACCGCCACTCGGCGTAGGTGGCGAAGCCCTCGTTGAGCCAGATGTCCTGCCAGCTCTCGGGGGTGACGGAGTTCCCGAACCACTGGTGGGCCAGTTCGTGGACGAGGGTCGTGCGGTCGAAGGAGGAGGCCGGGAAGACGGGCCGGGTCTGGGTCTCCAGGGCGTAGCCGAGGAGGCCGTCGGCGGTGACGACGGCGCCGGCCGCGCCGAAGGGGTACGGGCCGTAGCGGTCGCGCTGGTCGGCGAGGAGCGCGGGCAGTTCGGCGCGGAGCGCGGCGGTGGCGGCGGTGAGCGAGGGGTCGACCGCGGTGACGACGGGGATGTCGCCGAGCGCGGTGCCGGTGGTGGTCTCGTACCGGCCGATCATCACGGTCGCGAGGTAGCTCGCCATCGGCTCGGACTGGCGCCAGACCGTGCGGGTGCGGTCGCCGGAGACGGGGGCGGCGGAGACCCTGACGCCGTTGGAGAGGGCGGTCAGGCGGCTGGGGGCGGTCAGCGCGATCTCGTAGGACGCCTTGTCCGAGGGGTGGTGGTTGCCGGGGAACCAGGTCATGGAGCCGGCCGGTTCGCCGACCGCGAGGGCCCCGTCGGTGCTGTTCAGCCAGCCCTCGGTGGAGCCGTCGGGGTCGGTGAGCGGCTCGGGCACGCCGGAGTAGTCGACGGTGACGGTGAACTCGTCGCCCTGCCGCAGTTCGTCGCGGGGGCGGAGGGTCAGCTCGTCGCCGGCCCGGTTGGCGGCGGCCGGAGCGCCGTCGACGGTCGCCTTCGCCACGGTGAGGCCGGCGAGGTCGAGGTTGAACGCGGACAGGTCCTGGGTGGCGCGGGCGGTGATCCGCGCGGTGCCGTCGAGGCGGCCGGCGGCCGGGTCGAAGGCGAGGTCGAGGGCGTAGTGGGAGACGTCGTAGCCGCCGTTTCCGAGCCGGGGGAAGTACGGGTCCTGCACCCCGGCCGCGCCGGGCGTGCCCCGCACCCCGCCGGCCGCGGAGGTGCAGCCGCCGGTGACGAGGACGAGCACGGCGAGGGTCACGGACGTCACGCGCTTCACGCACTTCACGTACGAATCCTAGACAAGCCGGGCAGGGGGTGACGGTGAAGGCGCCCGTCGGGGGGAGCCGGGCGCCTTCACCGGTCTGGGGGGGTACCTCGGGGTGTTACTTCGCCAGCTCGGCGACGCCGGCGCGGGCGAACTTCTCGTCCAGGTCGCCGGAGGGGGCGCCGGCCACGCCGATGCCGGCGATCGGGCCGCCGTTGGCGGTGACCGGGGCGCCGCCGCCGAGGAAGAGGGTGCCCGGGATGTCCTTCAGGTTCGGGGCCTGCTCCAGGCGCTTGGCGAGCTCGGAGGTCGGGGCGTTCCAGGAGACGGCCGTGTACGCCTTGCGGACCGCCGACTCGTAGGACTGCGGGCCGGCGCCGTCGCCGCGCAGGGTGACGATGGTGTTGCCGTTGCGGTCGACCACGGCCACGGAGACGCGCTGGTTCTCCTTCTCGGCGGCCTCCAGGACGGCCTCGGCGGCGTCGGTGGCGGCGTCGATGGTGAGGTGGGTGGTCTGGCGCAGGTTGCCGCGGTCCGCGTCGGCCTTGGCGACGGCTGCGGGGGCGGCGGCCGGGGCGGTCGCGTTCGCCGAGACGGCGCCGAAGGTGCCGGCGGTCAGGACGGCGGCGGCGGTGGCACCGAGAACGAGCTTCTTCTTCATGGTGGGCTCCCGAGGAGGTCGTGGCGGACCTGACCGGTCCGGCGTGAGGAGGTGAGGAGGGCGAGGAGGTGAGGAGGTGAGGAGGTCTCCGTCGCTCTGCCCTCCATCCTGGGTCCGGTTCCCGTCCCGTACGGTCGACGGTCCGGCTGCCCTCGGGGCGCGCACCGGACGATGCCCGGGTCAGCCGATCGGCTGATGCCGGGGTGGTCCGCGCGGGTCAGCATGGATACGTAGACCCAGGTCAGCACGGTCGCACCGCACCGGACCGGCGCCCTGGCGGAAGGACCCCGCGAAGGAGGCGAGACGGTGGACCGGACCGGCCGGCACGCGCGGCACACCCCGCACTCCCCGCCGCCCGCCGACACGGCGCACGGCGGCCCCGACCCGTACGACTCCGACCCGTACGGCTCCGACCCGTACGGTTCCGGCGCGCACGACCCCGACCCGTACGCCCCCGACACCGCATCCGCCCTCCACCCCCGCCGCCGGGCCGACGACCCCCGCGGCCGGGTGCACGACCCCGACGCCGGCTGGCTCGCGCGCGTCATGCACGTGGCGTTCTTCCTGCTGCTCGGCGCCTCCCTCGTACGGTTCCTGATCCGTCACGAGTGGGAGGACCGCAGCCCCTGGATCATCGCCCTCAGCGGGGCGCTCGCCGCCCTCTACCTGCTCGGGCCGGTCCTCGGCACCCGTGCCACCCCGCGCCGGATCGCCTGGCTGTGCACGGTCGTCGCCGTGTGGGTGCTGCTCGTCGTCCTCGCGCCCAGCTTCGCCTGGTGCGCGGTCCCGCTCTTCTACACCGGTCTGCGGACCCTGCCGCCGAAGGCCGCGATCGTCCTCGTCGCCCTCCTCACCGCCTTCGTCGTCTTCGCGCAGGTCCAGCTCTCGCACGGCGGCTGGGACCCCAACCTGATCGTCGCCCCGCCGGCCGTCGCCGCGATCGCCACCGGCGTCTTCGTCCACGCCGACCGGCAGGCGGCCCGCCAGCGGGCCCTCATCGACGACCTGATCCGCACCCGCCGCGAACTCGCCGCGATCGAGCGCCGCGAGGGCACCCTCGCCGAGCGGCAGCGGCTCTCCATGGAGATCCACGACACCCTCGCCCAGGGCCTGTCGAGCCAGCAGATGCTGCTCCAGGCGGCCGACCTCACCTGGGACACCGATCCCGGCACCGCCCGCCGGCACGTGCGGACCGCCGAGTCGATCGCCGAACGCAACCTCGCCGAGGCCCGCCGCTTCGTGCACGACCTGGCCCCCGCCGACCTCGCCGAGGGCGGCGGCCTCGAACAGGCGCTGCGCGGGCTCGCCTCGCGCGAGTCGGCCGCCTTCCGGGTCGACGGCACGCCCGTGCCGCTGCCCGACCGCGCCCAGTCGGCGCTGCTGCGGATCGCGCAGGGCGCGCTCGCCAACATCCGCGAGCACGCCGCCGCGACCTCCGCCGCGCTCACCCTCACCTACCTCGACGACCAGGTGGTCCTGGACGTCGCCGACGACGGCAGCGGCTTCGACCCGGCCGCGCCCCGCTCCGACGAGGGCGTCCGCGGCCACGGCCTGCCGGCGATGCGGGTCAGGGCCCGGCAGCTGGGCGGCACGCTTACGGTGGAGTCGACCCCCGGCGAGGGCACCGTGCTCTCCGCCGCCATCCCCCTCGCACCCCCCGTGGAGGCCGGCCCGTGACCGTACGCATCCTTCTCTGCGACGACCACGTCGTCGTCCGCGCCGGACTGCTCGCCCTCCTCGGCTCCACCCCCGACATCGAGGTCGTCGGGGAGGCCGGCAGCGGCGAGGAGGCCGTCGCGATGGCGGCGAAGCTGAAGCCGGACGTGGTCCTGATGGACCTCCAGCTCGGCCCCGGCATCGACGGGGTGGAGGCGACCCGCCGGATCGCGCCGACCGGCGTCCACGTCCTCGTCCTCACCACCTACGACACCGACGCCGACATCACCCGCGCCATCGAGGCGGGCGCCACCGGCTACCTCCTGAAGGCCGAGCGGCCCGAGGAGCTGTTCGCCGCGATCCACTCCGCCGCCCAGGGCCGTACGGCCCTGTCGCCGCCGGTCGCGAGCCGGGTGATGGACCGGATGCGGGGCGCGGCGGGCCCGTCCCTCACCGACCGGGAGCGGGACATCCTCGGCCAGCTGGCGCACGGCCTCGGCAACAAGGAGATCGCCCGCGCCCTCTTCATCAGCGAGGCCACCGTCAAGACGCACCTGGGCCGCATCTACGCCAAGCTCGGCGTCGACACGCGGGCCGGCGCCGTGGCGGTCGCGAAGGAACAGCGCCTGCTCCCCTGAGGCTGCTACCGTGCGCTGTCGTTCCAGTGCACAGCGTCATGCCTTTCGTGGGAGCACGTGTGAAGATCGCCGTCGTCGGTGGCGGGCCCGCCGGCCTCTACCTCTCGATCCTGCTCAAGCGCCAGGACCCGTCGCACGAGATCGCCGTGTACGAGCGGAACGCGGCCGGCTCCACGTACGGCTGGGGCGTCACCTACTGGGCCGGGCTCCTCGACAAGCTGCGGGCCGGCGACCCGGAGTCGGCCGCCGCCGTCGCCGACGCCTCGGTCACCTGGACCGACGGGCTCGCCATCGTCCGCGACGAGCGGACCGTGCACCGGGGCGACGCCGGTTTCGGCATCGGCCGCCGCCGCATGCTGGGCCTGCTCGCCGAGAGGGCCGCCGCACTCGGCGTCGACGTCGCGTACGAGCACCCGATCGCCGGCCCGGACGCGCCCGAGCTGGCCGGCGCCGACCTGGTCGTGGCCGCCGACGGCGTCCACAGCGTGCTGCGCGAGGCCCGTGCCGAGCACCACGGCGCCGCCTTCGCCACCGGCCGCAACCCCTACATCTGGCTCGGCACCAGCAAGGTCTTCGACTCCTTCAGCTTCGCCTTCAAGGAGACCGACCACGGCTGGATCTGGAGCTACGCCTACGGCTTCAGCGGCGAGCGCTCCACCTGCGTCGTCGAGTGCGCCCCCGGCACCTGGACCGGCCTCGGCCTGGACACCATGGCCGAGGGCGACTGCCTGGCGCTCCTGGAGAAGCTCTTCCACGACCTGCTCGACGGCCACGAGCTGATCGGCCGCGACCGGGGCGCCGAACCCGCCCAGTGGCTCCGCTTCCGCACCCTCACCACCCGGACGTGGCACCACGGCCGGACCGTCCTCCTCGGCGACGCCGCCCACACCACCCACTACTCGATCGGCGCCGGCACCACCCTCGCCCTGGAGGACGCCCTCGCGCTCGCCGACGCGCTCC
Source organism: Streptomyces sp. NPDC085460 (assembly GCF_044541975.1). Classification (NCBI taxonomy): domain Bacteria; kingdom Bacillati; phylum Actinomycetota; class Actinomycetes; order Kitasatosporales; family Streptomycetaceae; genus Streptomyces; species Streptomyces sp. NPDC085460. The sequence continues at coordinate 34,637 of NZ_JBITTO010000012.1, read as the reverse complement.
GCACCCACCCGGGGGACCTCGACACGGCCCTCGCGGCCTACGGGAGGCGGCGCCGCGCCGAACTCGTCTCCGCGCAGAGCGCGGCCCGCCTCAGCGCCCAGTGGTACGAGAACCTGCCCCGCTACATGAACCTGCCGCCGGAGCGGATGTTCGCCCTCCTCGGCCAGCGCCACTCCCCGCTGCTGCCGTACGTGCCACCGCAGCTGTACTACCGCGTGGACCGCGCCGCGGGGCGCCTCGAAGCCCTGCGCCGCCTCAAGCGCTGGCTGGGCCCCCGGGTGGCGAGGGCGGTCCACCGCGCCTGACGCTCCGGCGGCGTGACACCATCGGTGCGTGCTCGACATCGGCTACTCCCTCTCCCGGCGCTTCCCCGACCCCCCGCAGACCGACTACCGGCGGGCGGACGTGCACGCGCTGCGGCACGACCTCTTCTGCGGGGACGTCTACCTCGCGGACACCAAGGAGGACCGGGAGGTGTCCACAGCCTGGGGATGGGTGCCCGTCCTCGACTTCGCGTGGGCGCTCTGCGACATCGTCGAACAGCTCGACCGGGACCCGAAGGGCAGCCGCGCCTCCCGCCCCCAGTACGCCGAGCTCGACTTCACCGAGTCCTCGGACCGGATGCTCTTCGAGCGCCGCTTCGGCTGGGTCGACGTCGAGGCCGACTGGATGCCCGGCGAGGAACCGCCGCTCACCTTCTCCCACGCCGAACTCCGCCGCGAGGCCCGCGACTTCCTCCACGACCTGATCGCCGACCTCACCGACATGCACGAGGGCCTGGCCGACAACCCGGCCGTCTGGGACCTCCAGGCCCGCTTCCCCCGCCTGCGATAGCCCCCCGGGCCTTATCCCTCCGGGCCCTCAGTCCTCCACCCGCACCCCGAGGCGCGCCGCGAACACCGGCGCCAGGTCGAGCAGCTGCGCCGAGGAGACCACCGCCCCCGCCAGGGACTCCACCCCGCGCGCGATCTCCAGCCGGCGCACCCCGCGCAGGTCCACATCGGCCAGCTTCGCCCCGGAGAAGTCCACCCCGACCAGCTCGCAGTCCACGAACGCGACCCGCTCCAGCACCGCCCCGCCGAAGTCCGGCTCCACCAGGACGCACCCCTCGAACACCACGTCCCGCAGGGTCGCCCCCCGCAGGTTCGGGTACTCCCACTTGCCGCCGCCGACCAGCACCCGCTCCCACGCCGAGCCGTACATCCGCGTCCCCCCGAACCGCGCCCCCACCACCTCCGCGTCCCGCAGCCGGGCCTGCGACAGGTCGGTCCCCACGCCCCGTACCGCCTCCAGGCGCGAGTCCAGGAACCGCGCGCCCGTCAGCCGCGCCTCGTCCAGCACGCACTCCCGCACCGCGCAGTCCAGGAACCGCGCGCCCTCCCCCGAGGCGCCCGTCAGATCGAGCCCGGCCAGCTCCAGGCCGTCGTAGTCCCCGTCGGGCCCGAGCCCGCCCTCGTACGGCTCCAGGGGCGGCAGCCGCAGCTCCACCCGGCGGGGCTCCCTGGTCGTTCGCTTCATGCGCCCATCGTGACGCACGCCACTGACAATCCGTCCCGCACCGCGCGACCCGCCCTTGACCTCAAGGAAGCTTGAGGTACGAGGCTTGGCGCGTCAGCCCGCACACCACGACGTCAGGGGAACCGTCATGCACGCCATCCGCCTCCACGCCTTCGGCCCCGCCGAGAACCTCACCCACGAGGAGGTCCCCGACCCCGTGCCCGGCCCCGGCCAGGTCCGGATCGCCGTCACCGCCGCCGGCGTCCACCTCCTCGACACCGCCCTCCGCGAGGGCGCGCCCGGCCCCTTCCCCGCCCCCGTCGCACTCCCCACCGTCCCCGGCCGCGAGGTCGCCGGCACCGTCGACGCCGTCGGCGAGGGCACCGACCCCGCATGGCTCGGCAAGCGCGTCGTCGCCCACCTCGGCATGAACCCCGGCGGCTACGCCGAACTCGCCGTCACCGACGCCGCCCGCCTCCACGCCCTCCCCGACCACCTCGGCGACGCCGAGGCCGTCGCCATGATCGGCACCGGCCGCACCACCCTCGGCATCCTCCAGTTCACCGCGCTCGGCCCGGACTCGGTCGCCATCGTCCCCGCCGCCGCCGGCGGCATCGGCACCCTCCTCGTCCAGTACGCCAAGAACGCCGGCGCCACCGTCATCGGCCTCGCCGGCGGCCCCGCCAAGACCGCCCGCGTCCGCGAGAACGGCGCCGACCTCGCCGTCGACTACACCCGCCCCGACTGGCCCGAGCAGGTCCGCGCCCACCTCGGCGACCGCACCGCCACCCACGTCTTCGACTCCGTCGGCGGCGCCACCGGACGCGCCGCCGTCGACCTCCTCGGCAAGGGCGGACAGCACCTCGTCTTCGGCTGGTCCAGCACCGGACTCCACGACGGCGAACCCCTCACCTTCACCGAGGAGGAACTCACCGCCCGCGGCATCACCTCCGGCTCCGTCCTCGGCCCCGTCATGATCCAGAAGGCCGGCGGCGACGTCCGCGCCCTCGAACTCGCCGCCCTCGCCGCCGCCGCCGACGGCACCCTCCGCCCCGCTGTCCACCGCTTCCCCCTCGCCGAAGCGGCGAAAGCCCACCGCGCCCTGGAGACCCGGGGCACGATGGGCAAGGTGGTACTGGTTCCCTGACAGGGGCTCAGACGCCGAGCACGTCCCAGGAGTGCGCCTTGAACTCCTTGCGGAACTCCTCGTGGTCCTCCCACATCCGGGCGATGGAGCGCAGCACGTCCCAGTTGTGCTCCAGCGCCTGCTCCACCACCTGGCGCAGCTCCGGCGCCGTCTCCCGCTTCTCCACCAGGCCCGAGACCTGTGAGGCGGCCTGCACCGTGTAGCGCAGCGCGCGCAGGGCGCGGGAGGTGTCGTCCATCCCGAAGCCGTGGTCGCTGCCGTTCGCGGGGTCGAAGAGCGGGGTCAGCCGGGCCTCGATGAAATCGGTGATCCGCCGGAAACGGGCCTCGGCGCCCATGTCGTCACCGTGATCGCTGTGGTCGTTGCACATGAGGACTTCCTACACCGTCGCGGGGGCGCCCAGCGCCGCCAGGGCCCCGTCCGTCAGCCGGTACACCGACCACTCGTCCTGCGGGCGGGCGCCCAGCGACTCGTAGAAGTCGATCGACGGCCTGTTCCAGTTCAGCACCGACCACTCCAGGCGCTCGTAGCCGCGCTCCGCGCAGATCCGCGCCAGCTCGGTCAGCAGCGCCTTCCCGTGACCGCCGCCCCGCGCCTCCGGACGGACGTACAGGTCCTCCAGGTGGATGCCGTGCACCCCGCGCCACGTCGAGAAGCTGAGGAACCACAGCGCGAAGCCGACCGGCTCTCCGGACCCGTCCTCCGCGAGGTGCGCGAAGGCGGCGGGCCGCTCGCCGAACAGCGCCTCCCGGAGCTGCTCCTCGGTCGCCCGGACCTCGTCGAGCGCCTTCTCGTACTCCGCGAGCTCACGGATCAGGGTGTGGATCACCGGCACATCGGCCGGGGTGGCGATACGGATCATGGGGTCAGCGTGCCAGCAGAGCCCGCGCGATGACCACCTGGTCCTCGTCCAGCCCCGGCTCGCCGTCCTCCACGTCCCACAGTCCGTTCTGCAGCACCCGCCCCAGCGTCCACGCCAGCGCCCGCTCCCGGTCCAGGCCCAGCCGCTCGGTCAGCAGGTCGAAGCGCCACCGGATCTCCGCCGGATCCGGATTCCACAGATCCGTCAGCGCGGGCAGCAGCTCGAAGCCCGGATCGCCCGCGAGCGGCTTCGGATCGATCACCAGCCACGGCTCCCGCTCCGCGCCCAGCACGTTGTCGTAGTGCAGATCCCAGTGCAGCAGCCGGTCACCGGGCTCCCCGATCACCTCCCGCACGGCGGCCGCGCAGTCCGCGAGCAGCGCCGCGTCCCCGCCGTCCAGCCGCGCCACCGCACCGGGCACCTCCGCGAGCATCCCGGCCGCGACGTCACCGAGCCGTCGCAGCCCGGCCGGCGCCGGCCGGTCCGAAAGGCGTGCCAGCAGCCCCGCCAGGATCCGCACCGCCTCCCGCTCGTCCCCGAGCCGCGACAGGTGCCGCCGGTGATCGGCCCGTTCAAGCAGCATCGTCCCCGTCCCCGGATCGTGCTCCAGCAGGCGCACGACTCCGTCCCCGCCCCACGCCCGCAGCGCGACCGGCTCGCCCTCGCTCTCCTCGTCGAGCAACTGGAGCTTCAGCGCCGCCGGCGTCCCGTCCGCCCGCTCCACCGGCAGCACCAGCGACGCCACCCCGTACAGCGAGGGACCGTCGAGCCGCAGCCCCCACCGGTCCAGGAACTCCCGGGCCCGCCCCGGCAGCGCGGCGACGAACGCCCGCCCCGCCTCGCCGTTGTACTTCGCCTGGGAGGCGGCGAGTTCCTCGGGTACGCGGATGTCGACCGGTCCATGGCTCACCCCCCGACCCTACGGCCCGTCACCCCAGCGCGCCGTCCAATATCCGCCCGAACTCCCCCGCGTCGTACAGCCCGGTCCCGGCGTCCAGCGCCTTCCCGTCCACCAGCACCGACGGCGTACCGCCCACGCCCGAGTCCTGGAACGCCCGCTCCGCCGCCGCCACCCACGCCCGGTGCGTCTCGCCCCGCACCGCCGCGTCGAAGGCGCCGCCCCGCAGCCCCTCCACCCGGTCCGCGATCGCCAGCAGCCGGTCGGCGGTGAACGCGTCCCGCGGCTCGCCCGCGGGCTGCGCCGCGAACAGCTCCGCCTGGAACGCGGCGAACTTCCCCGGACCCGCGTCCGCCGCCGCCCGCAGCGCGTTCGCCGCCCGCGCCGACGCCGTGCCACCGGTCCGCCCGTCGAGGAAGGAGGCCACGACGTACTCGATCCTCACCTCACCCCGCGCCGCCCGCTCCGTGAGCACCCTGCCGCCGCTCGCCTCGAACGTCGCGCAGTACGGACAGCGGGGGTCCGCGAACACCGTCACCGTGTGCGGGGCCCGCGCGTCACCGACGACGATCTTCGTACGCTCCGCCCGCGACGGCAGCACGCTCAGCGTCTCCGCGTGCTCCGCCGCCACCCCGCCCGCCGCCGCCGACGGCCCCGGCGCCACCCCGTCACCCGCCGAACACCCCACGGCGGCAAGGCAGATGAGCCCCGCCGCGACCACACCGGCGACAGCGCGCCCGGTCCCGCGCACAGCCATGGACAACCCCTTCCGGAGCGACGAAATCCGCACCTCCGAACCTAGGCGCGCCCCCACCCGCCACCGACCGCCGAAAGACCCGTATCCACGGGACCAACGCCCCCGGTACCCTCCCGCCACGCACCGGGAAGAAGGACAGGGATGAACAGCAGCACGAGCAGCGCGGGCGGCACCGGCACGGGCGGCAGGGACACGGTCAACGGCGGCATCTCGTTCTGGTTCGCGCAGGAGGGCCTGCCCGACCCCCGCGAACCGCTGCCCGGCGACCGCACCGCCGACGTCTGCGTCGTCGGCGGCGGCTACACCGGCCTGTGGACCGCCTACTACCTGAAGAAGGCCGCGCCCTTCCTCGACATCGTCGTCCTGGAGGCCCGCTTCTGCGGCTACGGCGCCTCCGGCCGCAACGGCGGCTGGCTCTACAACGGCATCGCTGGCCGCGACCGCTACGCCAAGCTGCACGGCCACGACGCCGCCGTCCGCCTCCAGCAGGCCATGAACGCCACCGTCACCGAAGTCCTCGACGTGCTCGACACCGAGAAGATCGACGCCGACCAGCACCGCGGCGGCGTCCTGGAGGTCGCCCTCTCCCCCGCCCAGCTCGCCCGCCTCAAGGAGTTCCACGCCGTCGAGCACGCCTTCGGCGAGACCGACCGCGAGATCCACGGCGCCCGCGAGACCGCCGAACGCATCCGCGTCGCCGGCGCCGTCGGCTCCTCCTGGACCCCCCACGGCGCCCGCCTCCACCCCGTGAAACTCGTCCACGGCCTGCGCGCCGCCGTCGAGGCCCTCGGCGTGACGATCCACGAATCGACCCCGGTCACCGAGATCAGGCCGAAGCACGCCGTCACCCCCTACGGCACCGTCCGCGCCCCGTACGTGCTCCGCTGCACCGAAGGCTTCACCGCCTCCCTCGCCGGCCAGCGCCGCACCTGGCTCCCCATGAACTCCTCCATGATCGCCACCGAGCCGCTCACCGACGCCCAGTGGGACTCCATCGGCTGGAACGGCCTGGAGACCCTCGGCGACATGGCCCACGCCTACATGTACGCCCAGCGCACCGCCGACGGCCGCATCGCCCTCGGCGGCCGGGGCGTCCCCTACCGCTACGGCTCGAAGACCGACAACGACGGCCGCACCCAGCCGCAGACCGTCCGGGCCCTCCACGACCTCCTCGTCCGCTTCTTCCCCCAGCTCGCCGGCGTCGGCATCGCCCACGCCTGGTCCGGCGTCCTCGGCGTCCCCCGCGACTGGTGCGCCACCGTCACCCTCGACCGCACCACCGGCATCGGCTGGGCCGGCGGCTACGTCGGCTCCGGCGTCGCCACCACCAACCTCGCCGCCCGCACGCTGCGCGACCTGATCCTGCGGGACTCCGGCCAGTCCGGCGCCACCGACCTCACCACCCTCCCCTGGGTCGACCACAAGGTCCGCAAGTGGGAGCCCGAACCGTTCCGCTGGCTCGGCGTCCAGACCATGTACGCCGCCTTCCGCGGCGCCGACCACCGCGAGACCACCACCCACACCGCCACCACGGACCGCGTCGCCACCTGGGCCAACCGCATCGCCGGCCGCTGACGCACGACGAAGGCCCCGGCCCCCTCACGGGACCGGGGCCTTCTCACACCTGAGGGTCAGAACTCAGGATCAGAACAGCGCGTTCAGCGAGGCCGGAACCTCGCCCAGCGAGATCTTCACCCGCCCCGAGTACGGCGCCGCGGCCTTGCCCGTGCCCTGGTACAGGTACGCGTTCCCGGCCGCGTCCCGCGCGACCAGATCCGCCCGGCCGTCATCGGTCAGGTCACCGGGCGACGACATCAGCGGGTACCCCTGCCAGCCGGAACCGACCCGGACCCGCGCCGCGTACGGCATCTCGGCCTTGCCGGTCGCCGGGTAGAGCCACAGCACACCGGCCGCGTCCCGGGCGACCAGATCCGCCCGGCCGTCGCCGGTCAGGTCACCGGCCCCGGTGAACTGGTTGTAGATCCCCCAGCCACCGCCGACCCGCAGCCGCGTCGCGAACGGCGCCGTCGCGCTCGTCGTGCCCTTGTACAGCCACAGCACGCCCGACGCGTCACGACCGATCATGTCCGGCCGCCCGTCGCCGCTCACGTCACCGACGCCGACGAGCTGGTTGTAGATCCCCCAGCCGCTGCCGACCCGCACGCGCGTGGAGAGCGGCTCGTACGAAAGGCCCGTGGTCCGGTAGCTCCACAGGACACCGGAGGCGTCACGGGCGACGACACCGCCGCCGGCGGCCTCGCTCGTGATCGGCGCGAGCTTGGTGACGGCGTTGTAGATGCCCCAGCCCCGCCCGACCGTCTCCGTCCACTCACGGAACGGCTTGGTCGCGCGGCCCGTACCGGGGTGCCAGTGCAGCAGCCCGCTCTTGTCCCGGGACACCATCGCGTAGTGCGTCGGCACCGGACGAGAGCTCTGGACCGCGAACTCGCTCCAGGTCTGCGGGTTGTCCCCGTCGCTGAACACCTCGTACACCGCACCGGTGTTGAGCTTCCACGCGGCGGCGGACGGATCCGCCTTCACCGTGTACGAGACGAGGACGTCGACCGGCCCCTCCGCACCCGGGTCGATCTCGCACGAGACGCCGCCGGGCGAGAGGTACTCCTTGGTGACCTCGCACTCGGTGGTCCCGGAGCTCTGCCGGACACCGGTGACCCCGACCTTGAGCTCGCCCTCCTCCCAGTGCCGCATGCCCTCGCCCGGCTCCAGGAAGACCGCGAGCCGGCCCTTGTCCACCGCGTGCACCTTCGCCGTGTGCGTCACCGTCGTGCCGACGGCCACCGGCGGGGTGGTCAGCTGGATCGTGTTCTGGGCCACGTGCTCCACCGTCTTCACGGTGACCGTACGGGCGGCGTGGCGGCCGTCCTCCAGCTTCAGGTCGACCGTCTGCGCCGCCTTCGCGGCCGCCGCCAGGTCGCCGCCGCGCGGGACGTAGACGAAGCCGTAGTGCACCGTCGTGTTGTTCGGAGTCCCCTCCGCCGCGTGGACGTCGATCCCCGGGTAGGAATCCTCGTCCGAGACGGGGCAGGTGTAGACACCGACCGTCCCCGCCCGCGCCTGGCAGTTCTCGGCCTCGACCGAGACCCCGGCCGGAAGGCCGCCCTGGGCCCACGTCGGGTCGGTCAGCGGCGCCTTGCTGAAGGCGTACACCAGGGTGCCGTCGAACCCCTCGTCGTCGTACGAGACGCCGTTGGGATTCACCTCCGCGGGCCAGCCTCCCGGCTGGATCACCCGGTCCTCGATGTCGAACATGGGGTAGAAATCATCGGCGGACGCCGTCGACGCCCCCGACACCAGCCCGGCCACCAGCAGCGCGGCCGTACCCCCAAGAGCAATGGTTCTGCGCAAGCGATCAGTCCTTCATCGCGAAACCGCACCCCCCCTGGGTGCGCGCCGCACCGTACCGCGAGGAACACCGCGCCCCGCCACCAGGGGTGCCCGGCCGGGCGGGAGACCCGCCCGGCCCCTCCCCCTCACGCCACATCGATCCCGAAATCACCCACCAGCTCGGCCAGCCCTCCCCGGTACCCCTTGCCGCCCACCACGAAGTCCCAGTCCCCGCCGGACCTCCGCCGGAACGACCCCAGCACCAGCGCCGTCTCCCCCGGCCGCCCGTCCGACACCACCAGCCGGTCCAGCTCCGCCCCCGCGTCGTCCCGCAGCACGATCCCCGCGTCCACGAAACCCGCCAGATCCGCGTCCGGATTCGCCTCGGGATCGATCGCCGCCACCAGCACGAGCCGGTCCGCCGCCGCGGGCAGCGCCTCGAACCCGACCCGCACCGCCGCCCGGTCCCCGGCGGGCGCCGCCACCATCGCCACCGAACCGTCCGGCGTCGACGCGTTGTTGTAGAAGACGAACCAGTCGTCCGCCAGGACCCTGCTCCCCGCGCACACCAGCGCGCACACGTCCAGCGCGACCGCCCCCGACCACACCATGCCCAGCACGTTGAAGTCCTCGTCCGCCTCCACGGACGGCTCCACCCGCACCGACTCCGGCGCCGGACCCCCGGCCCCGAGACGCCCCCGCAACCCGTGCCGGTGCAGCAGCTCCACCAGCTCCGTACCGGATATCAGCGTCAGCGGCTTGCCGTCGGCGAAGGCGTACGAACCGGGGCCGAACTTCGACGTCGTGACCAGCACCCCCTTGTTGGCCCCCGCCCCCTGCACCGTCCCGAACAGATCACGCACCGCACTCGGCGGCACCGTGTTCCGGTACCGCTTCACCTGCACCACGATCGACCCGCCGCTGATCGGATCCGGATCCAGCGCCTCGACGTCCACACCGCCGTCGTTCGACCGCCGCGTCGTCACCGCCTGAAGACCCCGCGCCCGGAACAACTCCGCGACCAGCCCCTCGAAGGCGATCGGATCCATCGACAGCAGATCGGGCTCCTCGCCGTCCCCCTGGACGACGACCTCCGACCCGACCTGGTCGGGAGAGCGCAGCGGCACCACCGCCACCCGCTCCTCCGGCTTCCCCGAAAGCCGCCCGCCGAGCGCCCCCGTCAGACACTCCACCGCGTCGACCAGCTCCAGATTGAGCCGCCCGAACTCCTCCCGCCCCACCACCACCGACACCACGCACACCCGGGACTCCAGCCCCGTCGCCGGGTCGACCCCGCCCACGTACCCGTTGAGCGCCACCGACTCCAGCGCCCCGAAACGGTCGGCGGCGAACAGCTCCCGCACCGCGAGCAGCGCGCTCTGCGCGAGCACCCCCCGGTACAGCGCCCGCCGCTGCGTCACCGGCCGGGGCACCTCCTTGTCCTGGTCGGTGCTCGGCAGGTACTTGACCCCCTTCGCCTCGGGCACGACCTCGTACCCGGGCAGCCCCCAGTCCAGGACGAACCCCCGCCCACCCCGGTCGTACGCCGCCGACACCTCGCGCGGAAACCCCTCCGGCCAGGCACCCGACGCGAAGAGCACCGCGGAGAAGTACTCGACGACCGTCTCGGGCTCACCGCCCGACAGCGCCCCGGCCGTCCCGGCCACCCCCCGGTTGTACTCCCGGATCTCGGCGATCCGGGCCGCCGCCCAGGTGTCGTACTCCCTCCGGTACGCGGCCAGCGACTCCAGCCGGCGCGCCTCGGCCGCCTGCGCCGCGTACCAGTCCTGCTCGAACCGCGCCCGGCCACCGCCGCCGAACCCGTGGTACGACCGCTGGTCGGGCATCGCCACCGGCTGCCCCAGCGGCCCCGGCGCGAACGGCTCCACCTCCTCGGCCCGCCGCAACGACTCCACCCGGAACGCCGGCGCCCGGCACCCCGCCGCCAGCAACCCCTCGAGGACCGCGACCCGCTCGTCGATCTCCCGCGTCCGCCGCAGCGCGTCCGCGTCCCGGTGCCGCCGGTACGCCGCCCGCTGCTCCCGCTGCATCCGCGACACGTCCCGCTCGTGCGCGAGCCGCGCCCGCTCCGCGTCCCGCTGCTGCCGCAGCAACGCCTGCTGCTGCCCCTCCCGCTCCCGCTGCGCCACCCGCTGCTGCTCGGCCCAGATCCCGATCAGCCCACCGGAACGCCGACCCATCGACCGCACCCCTCCCCGGAGAAACCCCACACCGCGTACACGCCCCCGTAACGCACAAGTGTCCCGGACCAGCCTGGTCCGGGACACAAGTTCAGCGGAGCCCCCTGTCGGATTCGAACCGACGACCTACGCATTACAAGTGCGTTGCTCTGGCCGGACTGAGCTAAGGAGGCACACGCGCGCTCCCACGCGCGAGTAGCCCCACTCTACACAGCGGCGCCGACGCCTCACGAGGAAGTTCACGGGCTCGGAAATCTCCTCGCCTGCGACTACTGACAGACCGGACGCCGCCAAGGTAGCGTCGGGAAAAGTTCACCCAGGTGGACTAGACCCATCCTTCCTTCCACTCGGATCGTCCGGCACGTTCCTGCCGGTGAAGGGATCTATCACCATGGCTTCTGTCACCTTCGACAAGGCGACCCGGATCTACCCCGGCGCCAAGACCCCCTCCGTCGACCAGCTCGACATCGAGATCGGCGACGGCGAGTTCCTCGTCCTCGTCGGCCCCTCGGGCTGCGGCAAGTCGACCTCGCTGCGCATGCTGGCCGGCCTGGAGGACGTGAACGCGGGCGCCATCCGCATCGGGGACCGCGACGTCACCCACCTGCCGCCGAAGGACCGGGACATCGCCATGGTGTTCCAGAACTACGCGCTGTACCCGCACATGACCGTCGCCGACAACATGGGCTTCGCGCTCAAGATCGCCGGCGTCAACAAGAGCGAGATCCGCGCCAAGGTCGAAGAGGCCGCGAAGATCCTCGACCTCACCCAGTACCTCGACCGCAAGCCGAAGGCACTCTCCGGCGGTCAGCGCCAGCGTGTCGCCATGGGCCGCGCGATCGTGCGCGAGCCGCAGGTCTTCCTCATGGACGAGCCGCTGTCGAACCTCGACGCCAAGCTCCGCGTCTCGACCCGTACGCAGATCGCCGGCCTCCAGCGCCGCCTCGGCATCACCACGGTCTACGTCACCCACGACCAGACCGAGGCCCTCACCATGGGCGACCGCGTCGCCGTGCTGAAGGACGGTCTGCTCCAGCAGGTCGACACCCCGCGCAACATGTACGACAAGCCCGCCAACCTCTTCGTCGCCGGCTTCATCGGCTCCCCGGCCATGAACCTGATCGAGGTCCCGATCACCGAGGGCGGCGTGAAGTTCGGCAACAGCATCGTCCCGGTCTCCCGCGACGCGCTCGCCACCGCCGCCGCCAACGGCGACACCACCGTGGTCGTCGGCGTCCGCCCGGAGCACTTCGACGTCTCGGGCCCGACGAGCAAGGACGGCGTGGCCGTGACGGTCAACGTCGTCGAGGAGCTCGGCTCCGACGGCTTCGTCTACGGCTCCACCCGCGTCGGCGGCGAGGACAAGGACATCGTCATCCGCGTCGGCGGCCGCGAGATCCCCTCGAAGGGCTCCACGCTGCACGTCGTCCCGCGCGCCGGCGAGCTGCACGTCTTCTCCAAGTCGACGGAGCTCCGCATCAGCGAGTGACCGCGACCTGAAACGGTCCGTGGCGAACGGCCCCGTATCCCTTGCGGATGCGGGGTCGTTCGTTTAAACGGGCTTACCCCCGAAAACCCCGGCATTCGGGGCCCTCCCCACCGCCCCGCGTCAACACGGGATTCGAAAAGGCGCGTCGAACCATCCCTCGCGAGAGTGACTAAATGTCGCCATATCACTACCGGCCGCTACGCTCGCCGGTGTGACGCACACTGCCCGCCGAATCGGCCGCTCCCTCGCCCTCGTCCTGCCCGTCGTCCTGGTCCTGTCGGGAACGCTCGCGGTGTCCGCCGTCCCGTGGGCCGGCCAGGACCCCGAAGGCCAGATGCTCACCGCCTCCGCCGCGGACGTCTCCACCCGCGCGAAGTCCCGCGCCCCGCAGGACGTCCTGCGGGACCGGCTCCTCGCCGAGCTCCAGGAGAAGGACCCGGGCGTCGCCCTCACCCACCTCCAGCGCGAGGTGGAGCACCGCCCCTCTCTCGCCGAGCACTGCGTGTCGATCGCCCGCGCCCTCGGCCGCGCCGCCGTCGAGCACTACGGCCCGGCCCGCGCCCAGGCGTTCTCCCGGCCGGTCTGCGACACCGCGTACGCGACCGGCGTGATGCGCGCGACGGGCTGAGCGCCGTCACCGCCTCCGCGCCCGCGGGGCACCTATCGTTCCCCGTATGCACACCACTCCGACGCAGGCCGTGGTCCTGGCGGGCGGCCAGGGCTCGCGCCTGCGCCCCTACACCGACGACCGCCCCAAGCCGATGGTCGAGATCCCGGGCACCGGGACCCCGATCATCGGCCATCAGCTTTCCTGGCTGGCCGCCGAGGGCGTGACCGACGCCGTCGTCTCCTGCGGGCACCTCGCCGAAGTCCTCCAGGAGTGGCTGGAGGGGGCCGACCTCCCGCTCAAGGTGACCACGGTCGTGGAGACCGAGCCGCTGGGCCGGGGCGGCGGCCTCAAGTACGCCGCCGCGCGTCTGCCCGCGCCGGACCGGCCCTGGTACGCCACCAACGGCGACATCTGGACCCGTTTCTCGCTGCGCGAGATGGCCGCCTTCCACGACGAGCGGGACGCCACCGCCACCCTGGCCCTGGCCCGTCCCCGGATCCCGTGGGGCGCCGTCGAGACCGACACGTTCGGCCACATCACCGACTTCGTCGAGGCGCCGCCGTCGCCGTTCCTCATCAACGCCGGCGTGTACGTCTTCTCCCCCGCCTTCACCGAGCTCCTGCCCGACCTGGGCGACCACGAGCGGACCACCTTCCCGCGTCTCGCCCGGGAGCGGCGCCTGGCCGGCTTCCCGCTGCCCCAGGGGGCGTACTGGCGGGCCATCGACACGGCGAAGGACCTGACGGAGGCCGCGAAGGAGCTCGCCGCGCAGGGGCTCTGAACGCCGGGCACGAGAAGAGGCGGCACCGTCCTTCGGGGGACGGCGCCGCCTCTGTCGTACGCGTACGGCTCCGGGCTCAGCCGAGCAGGCCGCCGATCGGGTTGCGCGGGGCCTCGCCGCCACCGCCGGTGGTGGCCTCCTGGGTCGGCGTCTCCTGGCTGGGCGTGCCGGTGGAGGAGCCGCCGCCGGACGAGGAGGAGGAGCCGCCGCCGGTGCCGGTGGCGCTGGGGCTGTCGCTGGTGGCGGGCGGCGGGGCGGGCTCGGACCGGGTGGGGGCGCTGCTGCCGGTGCCGCCGGTGCCGTCGGTGGCGGTCGGCCGGCTGGTCTCCCGCGCCGGGGCGGAGGAGGTGCCGGAGCCGGTCTCGGTCGGCCGGGTGGCCTCCTGGGTGGCCTCCCGGGTCTTCTCCTCCTCGCGCGCCTCGGCCGTGGTCGGCGCGGCCGGCTCGGTGCGCTCGCCGCGGGGCGACTCGGACGGGGCGCGGCGGCCCTCGGTCTCGGTGGGCAGCGGCTGACCGGGCAGGTGGTTGATCGGGTCGTCGTTCGGTCCGGGGACGGTCACCATCTCGGTGGAGCGGACGGCGCCGCCGAGGACGGAGCCGACCAGCAGGGTGAGGCCGACGACGACGGAGGCGAAGAGGAGCGAGCGGCGCATCACCCGGCGGCGCAGCTCCCACAGTTCGGCGCGCGGCCCGAGGGTCCGCCACGCCTCGCCGGCGATCCGTCCGTCGAGGGAGTAGACGGGGGCGCCGGCGATGATCAGCGGGGACCAGGCGGCCAGGTAGATGATGTCGGGCGCGTCGTAGACGGGGACGGTCCGCCAGCTCACGGTGAGGATGAGGGCGGCGGACAGGAGGGCGCCGACGACGGCGGCGACGCGCTGCCAGAGGCCGAGGACGGTGAGGACGCCGACGACGACCTGGAGGAAGGCGACGGTGAGTCCGGCGCCGACGGGGTGCTGGAGGGCGAAGTCCCTCAGCGGTTCGGCGAGCGGCCAGGGGTGGAGCTGGGTGAGCCACTTGACCATGGAGCCGCGCTCGCCGCCGTCGAAGTAGACGGGGTCGCAGAGCTTGCCCATGCCGGCGTAGATGGAGATGAAGCCGAGGAAGACGCGGAGCGGGAGGAGCACCACGCCGAGGTTCATCCGCCGGCCCGGGTAGTAGGCGTGGCGGACGGGGTCGGTGCCGGGCCGCTGGGGGGCCTGGCGGGCCTCGTCGTACGCCTCGGGCTCGGGCCGCAGCTCGTACACGTCGTCGTAGGCGCCCTCGGCCCGCCGCATGGGCGGCAGGATGGGCGCGGCGGCCTCGGCCGGCACGACGGGGGTGGGCATCGTGTCGTCGATGCGGGGGATGGTCTGGGTGGCCGGCTCCAGGGTGGAGACGGCGGGGCCCGAGGACTCGCGCACGGCCTGGAGGAGTCCGGTCGCGCCCGGTGTGGCCTTCCCGGTCCACACGACGGGTCGGCGGCGCGGCGCCCCCGCGCCGCCGGCGCCGGAGAGGGCGGCCACGCGGGGGTTCGCGGCGAACTTCGGCTGCTGGGCCGGCGCGAGCCGCACACGGAAGCTGGCGTGGTTCACGATCACCTGGGCGGGATCGGAATCCACTTTGACCATGCTCAGCGCGGGCTGGTCGTCGAACCCCGGCCGGGGCGTTCTGGTGTCCACACTCATCTAACCGAGTGACGCGCGGTTAGGACACTGCCTTGACATGCTCGGAATGTCCGAGGTCCGTCAAGATCACGGCCGGGGTGCGTCCCCCGTGCGGGTCAGCCCGTACGGGGGAGGCGGGTCAGGCCATGCGGCGGCGGGCGGCCTCGTAGAGGACGACGCCGGCGGCGACGCCGGCGTTGAGGGACTCGGCGCCGCCGGGCATCGGGATGCGGACGAGGATGTCGCAGGTCTCGCCGACGAGGCGGGAGAGGCCCTTGCCCTCGGAGCCGACGACGATGACGACGGGGCCTTCGAGGGCCTCCAGCTCGTGCACCTCGGCCTCGCCGTCGGCGGCCAGGCCGACGACGGTCAGGCCCGCCTTCTGGTACTCCTGGAGGCACCGGGTGAGGTTGGTGGCGCGGGCCACCGGGGTGCGGGCGGCGGTGCCGGCGGAGGTCTTCCAGGCGCCGGCGGTCATGCCGGCGGCGCGGCGCTCGGGGACGACGACGCCGTGACCGCCGAAGGCGGAGACGGAGCGGACGATCGCGCCGAGGTTGCGCGGGTCGGTGACGCCGTCGAGGGCGACGATGAGCGGGTCCTCGTGCTCGTCGTAGGCGGCCGCGGCGAGGTCCTCGGGGTGCGCGTACTCGTACGGCGGGACCTGGAGGACGAGGCCCTGGTGGTTGAGGCCGTTCGTCATCCGGTCGAGCTCGGGGCGCGGCGCCTCCATGATGTTGATGTTGCCGCGGCCGGTGGCGAGGTTGAGGGCCTCGCGCACGCGCTCGTCGTTGTCGATGAACTGCTGGACGTAGAGGGTGGTGGCGGGCACGCCGTCGCGCAGCGCCTCGAAGACGGGGTTGCGGCCGACGACCATCTCGGCCTGGCCCTTGCCGCCGCGGCGGGCGACGGGCTTGCGCTTGGCCGCGTTCCTGGCCATCGCGTTGGAGACGCGGAACGCCTTGTGGCCCTTGCGGTCCTCGGCCTTCGGCGTCGGACCCTTGCCTTCCAGGCCGCGGCGTCGCTTGCCACCGCTGCCGACCGTCGCACCCTTCTTGTTCGACGTACGACGTCCCCTGCGCTGGCTGTTCCCGGCCATGACTGCTACCTGTTCCTCTAACTGACTGCGTACAGAAGTCTGTATGTGAAGTGTGCCGCCCGGGGGTCCGGGCGGCACGTCTTCGGCGTTCTATCGGTTGGCGATGGTCCAGCGGGGGCCGTCGGGGCTGTCCTCGACGACCAGGCCGGACTGGGTGAGCTGGTCGCGGATCGCGTCGGCGGTGCCCCAGTCCTTGCGCTCGCGGGCGGCCTCGCGCTGCTGGAGGACGAGGCGGACGAGGGTGTCGACGACGCCGTGGAGTTCCTCGCCGCCGCCGGACCCGTCGGCCCACTGGGGGTCGAGGGGGTCGAGTCCGAGGACGCCGAGCATGGCGCGGACCTCGGCGAGGCGGGCGATGGCCTCGTCCTTGTCGTCGGCGCCCAGCGCGCTGTTGCCCTGCCGGACGGTGGTGTGGATGATCGCGAGGGCGTGCGGGACGCCGAGGTCGTCGTCCATGGCCTCGGCGAAGGCCGGGGGCACCTCGGCGGCGGGCGGGACGGTCCGGCCGGCCTTCTCGGTGGCGCGCTGGACGAAGCCCTCGATGCGGGCGAAGGCGGCCTCGGCCTCGCGCAGGGACTCCTCGCTGTACTCGATCATCGAGCGGTAGTGCGGGGTGCCCAGGTAGTAGCGGAGGACGATGGGGCGCCAGTTCTTGACCATCTCCGAGACGAGGACGGAGTTGCCGAGCGACTTCGACATCTTCTCGCCGCTCATGGTGACCCACGCGTTGTGGACCCAGTAACGGGCGAACTCGTCGCCGAACGCCTTGGCCTGGGCGATCTCGTTCTCGTGGTGGGGGAAGATCAGGTCGAGGCCGCCGCCGTGGATGTCGAAGGCGGAGCCGAGGTACTTGTGGGCCATGGCCGAGCACTCCAGGTGCCAGCCGGGGCGGCCGCGGCCCCACGGGGTCTCCCAGTCGGGCTCGCCGGGCTTGGTCGCCTTCCACATGGCGAAGTCGCGGGGGTCGCGCTTGCCGGAGACGCCCTCGTCGGGCTGGCGGAGGTCGTCCAGGTCCTGGTTGGAGAGCTCCAGGTAGCCGGGGAAGGAGCGGACGTCGAAGTAGACGCTGCCGTCGGCCTCGTAGGCGTGGCCGCGCTCGATGAGGCCGCGCATCATCTCGATCATCTCGGGCACGTGGCCGGTGGCGCGGGGCTCGTACGTGGGCGGGAGGCAGCCCAGGGCGTCGTAGCCGGCGTTGAAGGCGCGCTCGTTCTCGTAGCCGATGGACCACCAGGGGCGGTCCTGGTCCCTGCCCTTGGTGATGATCTTGTCGTCGATGTCGGTGACGTTGCGGATGAAGGTGACGTCGTAGCCGCGGTACGCGAACCAGCGGCGCATGATGTCGAAGTTCAGCCCCGACCGGATGTGCCCGATGTGCGGGGCCGCCTGGACGGTGGCGCCACAGAGGTAGATCGAGACGCAGCCCGGCGTGAGCGGGGTGAAGTCACGGATCTGCCGGGCGTTGGTGTCGTACAGGCGAATAGTCACGGGTCCAGGGTAGTGGGCGTGCGGTGGTGCCCCGCGACCGATTCCGGGTCGCGGGGCACGTTTTTCCGGGGTGTCAGCGCGTCACGGGGTAGACGAGGGCGGTCGCCAGGGCGGCGAGGCCCTCGGCGCGGCCGGTGAGGCCGAGTCCGTCGGTGGTGGTGCCGGAGACGGAGACGGGGGCGCCGGCGGCCTCGCTCAGCGCCTTCTGGGCCTCGTCGCGGCGCTTGCCGATCTTGGGGCGGACGCCGACGACCTGGACGGCGATGTTGCCGATCTCGTACCCCTCGGCGCGGACGATCCGGGCGGCCTCGGCGAGGAGGGTGACGCCGGAGGCGCCGGACCACTCGGGGCGCGAGGTGCCGAAGTGGGCGCCGAGGTCGCCGACGCCGGCGGCGGAGAAGAGCGCGTCGCAGGCGGCGTGGGCGGCGACGTCACCGTCGGAGTGCCCGGCGAGGCCGTACCCGTCGCTGTCGGCGTCCTCCCAGAGGAGGCCGGCGCACCACAGTTCGCGGCCCTTCTCGAAGGCGTGGACGTCGGTGCCGATGCCGGTGCGGGGCAGTACGGGGAGGTCAGAAGCCATCGTTGGCCCTCCTGCGGGCGAGTACGGCCTCGGCGAGGACGAGGTCGAGGGGGCGGGTCACCTTGAACGCCTCTTCGTGGCCGGGGACGACGACGACGGGCGCGCCGAGCCGTTCGACCATGCCGGCGTCGTCGGTGGCGCCCTCGCCGGCGAGGGCGATGGTGGCGTGGGCGTTCACCAGGGTGTCGTGGTCGAAGCCCTGGGGGGTCTGGACGGCGCGGAGGCGGGCGCGGACCGGGGTGGCGACGACCTGCTCGGGGTCGCCGGGCTTCCCGGCCGGCTCGACCTCCTTGACGGTGTCGGCGACGGGCAGCGCGGGGACGACGGCGACGGCGCCGTCGCGGACGGCCTCGATGACGGCGTCGACCGTGTCGACGGGGACGAGGGGGCGGGCCGCGTCGTGGACGAGGACGGTGTCGATGCCGGCGGGGAGTGCCTTGAGGCCGAGGTGGACGGACTCCTGGCGGGTGTCGCCGCCGGCGACGACGAGGTAGTCGGTGCGGTCGGGCAGGGCGTGGGCGTCGAGGAGGTGCTTGACCTCGGTGACGCCGTCGGCGGGGGCGACCACGACGACGAGCTGGACCGCGCGGGAGGCGGCCATGGCGCGGACGGCGTGGATGAGCATGGGGGTGCCGTTCAGCGCGCGGAGCGCCTTGGGGGCGCCCGGGCCGAGGCGTACGCCCCGTCCGGCGGCGGGGATCACCACGGCGGTACGACGGGGACGCGCTTCGTCAGACATCGGTTGCACTCCGGCAGGTTTGTTTCCGCGGGCGACGTGGGTATGGCGTCAGCAGGTTTTGATACGACGCCTCGACCGGGCCCTTTCCGTGACGACGGTCGGGGCGTCGCCGTGCGGGAGCCTCGGGTCCCGGGCTCTGTGCCCGCCCCTGGCTCCATGGGAGGGAAAAGAGGAGACGGACATGCCGCAGTGCCCGGCGACGGCGCTGTGGAATCGGTGATTCACAGCGTGTCGGCGGGCACCGCGGCATTGCTCTTACTGCTGGGCATGGTGTGCGCCAGGCTTCAGGACGCGAGCACCTCGTCGAGGAGGGCCTCGGCCTTGTCCTCGTTGGTGTTCTCCGCGAGCGCCAGCTCGCTCACCAGGATCTGCCGCGCCTTGGCGAGCATGCGCTTCTCGCCTGCGGAGAGACCACGCTCGCGCTCGCGGCGCCAGAGGTCGCGGACCACTTCGGCGACCTTGATGACATCGCCGGAGGCGAGCTTCTCGAGGTTCGCCTTGTAGCGGCGGGACCAGTTCGTCGGCTCCTCGGCGTACGGCGCGCGCAGCACCTCGAAGACCCGGTCCAGCCCGTCCTGCCCGACAACGTCGCGCACGCCTACGAACTCCGCGTTGTCCGCCGGCACGCGAACCGTCAGGTCGCCCTGCGCGACCTTGAGCACCAAGTAGGTCTTGTCCACGCCTTTGATCTGGCGAGTTTCGATGGCCTCGATCAGCGCGGCCCCGTGATGGGGATAGACCACGGTGTCGCCAACCTTGAACGTCATGTGACAGGTACCCCTTCCGTGGCTATCCAGGGTAACACGGAAACTGGTTCTTCTGAATGGCGTTTCCGCAGGTCAGGGCATATCTCGGGGCTTGACAAGTGCGTCGCCCGCGTGCTGCGGAGGGCTTCCGGAAGGCGGTATTCGCAGGTCGGAGCGGCTGTGTCGACGGAGAGAAACGCGCACGTTACACACATCCGGGAACCGCCGGAGCGTGCGATATGTCCTGGTTCGTCCGGTCCCGAGTGGTCTCCTTCACGTACTCCGTTCGAGGATCGACCACCCGTACGGAGGGATCACGGCAAGAATCCGGAATTGATCAGCGGGCGCCCCGTCCGTGCTTTTCCGTAAGGGAGGCGATGCGGAATGCGACGCGACCGCCGGAATTGATCACGTCGGTTATGTGAACGCGGGGCCAATGGGATGTGTTCCGGCCACGCCCCGGACGCGTCACCGGGCGTCCCCCCGGGACCGCGCGCGCGGCGCGGGGGCCTTACGCGTGCGGTGCGGGGCCCTTAGGGGCGGGTCGGGTGCCGGACGGAGAGGGCGGCTCGGTAACCTAAGCGCGCTGACGCACCTTTAGCTGGCCCTTAGTACCCCTGGTACCGCTCCGGTACCTCTCCCGTCCGTACGTCCTAGGAGTTGCCGCCGCCGTGAGCCGCAGCCTTCGACGCGGCGCTCTCGCCGCCACCGCCATCGTGTTCTCGATCGCCGCGCTGTCCGCCTGTGGGGCGGGCAACAACGCCCAGACGCTCGGCGTCAAGCCGGACAACGCCGCCGTCACGGTGGACGACGTCAAGATCCAGAACGCGCTCGTGATCACCCAGCCGACCCCCGGCGCCAAGGGCCCGGCCGTCGTCTCGGCGACCGTCTTCAACAACGGCCGCGCGCCGCAGACGCTGGAGTCGATCAGCCTGCCCGGCAGCGGCGCGACGGTCGTCCTCAAGTCCGCGAAGGGCGCCGGGCCGGTCGTCGTCCCGGCCGGCGGCTCCGTCGTCATCGGCGGCGCGGGCAACGCCTCCGCCACCATCGAGAACGGCCACGAGGCCGCCAAGAACGGCGACGCCCAGAAGGTCACCTTCAAGCTCAGCCAGACCGGCGACGTCTCCCTGGACGCCTTCGTCGTCCCGTCGACGAGCTACTTCAAGGAGTTCGGCCCGACCGAGATCCCGCTCCCGCCGAACGCCACCCCCTCCGCCGAAGCCTCGGCCGAGGCCGGCGAGCACGCGGGCGAGACCGGCGGCCACGGCACCGAGGGCAGCGACGCCGGCCAGTCCTCCGGCCACTGATCCCCACCTCGTCGTACGCCGGGAGGGGCGCCCCCTAGGTCAGGGGGCGCCCCTCCCGGCGTATACGCGTACGCGCACGCACCGCTCCGTACGGCCCGGGTGCGGGCCGAGGTGGCTTTCCCGGCCCGGGTACGGGCCGAGGTGGCTTTCTCGGCCCGGGTACGGGCCGAGGTCGCTCTACGGCTTACGGCTCGAACTTGTAGCCCAGGCCGCGCACCGTCACCAGGTAGCGCGGAGCGCCCGGGTCGGGCTCGATCTTGGCGCGGAGGCGCTTGACGTGGACGTCGAGGGTCTTGGTGTCGCCGACGTAGTCGGCGCCCCAGACGCGGTCGATGAGCTGCATGCGGGTGAGGACGCGGCCCGCGTTGCGGAGCAGCATCTCCAGGAGGTCGAACTCCTTCAGGGGGAGGTCGATCTTGGCCCCGCCGACCGTCACCACGTGCCGGTCGACGTCCATGCGGACCGGTCCGGCCTCAAGGGCCGCCGGGGTGACCTCCTCCGGCTCGCCGCGACGGCGGAGCACCGCGCGGATGCGGGCGACCAGCTCGCGGGAGGAGAAGGGCTTCGTCACGTAGTCGTCGGCTCCTATCTCCAGCCCGACGACCTTGTCGATCTCGCTGTCCTTCGCGGTCACCATGATGACCGGGACGTTGGAGCGGCCGCGCAGCTGCCGGCAGACCTCCGTGCCGGGCAGGCCGGGCAGCATCAGGTCGAGGAGGACGAGGTCCGCTCCGTTGCGCTCGAACTCGTCGAGTCCGTCGGGGCCGGTCGCCGCCACGGCGACCTCGAAACCTTCTTTGCGGAGCATGTACGACAGGGCGTCGCTGAAGGATTCCTCATCCTCGACGACAAGGACTCGGGTCACGGAAGGACCTCCGGTGCAGGAAGCGGTTCGGTCATGAGATCGGGGGTGAGGGGGGAGGCGGCGTTCCGGCGGTCCCGCGCGGAGCCCGCCTCGGGCAGCCGCAGGGTGAAGGTGGAGCCCTGACCCTCGGTGCTCCAGACCGTGACCTCTCCGCCGTGCGAGGCGGCCACGTGCTTGACGATCGCGAGCCCGAGCCCCGTACCGCCGGTGGCACGCGAGCGTGCCGGGTCGACGCGGTAGAAGCGCTCGAAGATCCGCTCGCGGTCCTTCTCCGGGATGCCGAGTCCCTGGTCGGTCACGGCTATCTCGATGAGGTCCCCGCCGGGGGCCGCGACACGGCGGGCGGCGATGCCCACGCGGGTCCGGGCCGGCGAGTAGTTGACGGCGTTCTCGACCAGGTTGCCGAGGGCGGCGGCGAGCTGGCCCCGGCTGCCCCAGACATACAGGTCGGCGGCGCCGCCCGAGGCCATGGTGATCTGCTTGGTGGACGCCGGGTGGCGCGAGCGGTCGATCGCCTCGGCGACCAGCTCGTCCACGGAGACCGGCTCGGAGTCCTCCAGCGGGTCGTCGTTCTGCACCCGCGAGAGGTCGATGAGCTCCTGGACCAGGTTGGTCAGCCGGGTCGCCTCGATCTGCATCCGGCCCGCGAAGCGCACGACGGCCTCGGGGTCGTCCGAGGCGTCCATGACGGCCTCGGAGAGCAGGGAGAGCGCTCCGACCGGGGTCTTCAGCTCGTGGCTCACGTTCGCGACGAAGTCGCGCCGTACCGCTTCGATACGGCGGGCCTCCGTCAGGTCCTCGACCAGGAGCAGCACGAGCCGCGAGCCGAGCGGGGCGACCCGCGCGGAGACCGCGAGGGCCTCGCCGCGGCCGCCGCCGCGCCGGGGCAGGTCCAGCTCGACCTGGCGTATCTCCCCGTCCCTGCGGGTGTCGCGGGCCATGTTGAGCATCGGCTCCACGGCCAGCTTCCCGCCGCGGACGAGCCCGAGGGCGTACGCCGCCGAGCTCGCCTTCACCACGGAGTCGCTCTCGTCGAGCACGACCGCGGAGGAGCGCAGCACGGAGAGCACGGTGTCGACGCCGGGCGGCAGCACGGCGTCGGTGTGCAGGGAGGTACGGGTCGGTCGCGCCTGGTCGCGCTCGCTCCAGCGGAACGCCAGCATGGCGATCACGCCGGTACACACGCCGGCGATCGCGGCCAATGCGGCGACCGCCGCGTTCACGTCCATGCCATCCAGGTTATGCGTGGTCGCGGACACTCTCCCAGCCGTCCGAGTGGCTGCTCGAACACTCGTCGCTCAGAGTTCACCCTGGGGACGGGGGTGGTTCATTTGCCCCGAGGGGCACCGCCCCCCGCGTCGCCCAGAGTTCACCTTCAGGCCCATGGTGGTTCACGTGAGGGGATGGAGCCGGACGCACAGAGGGCCGAACGTGGGAGCGTGGGGTCCGGAGCGACCACCCGATGAAGTGAGCACTGCCCGACGAGAGCACTGCCACGAGTGAGCACTGCCGAAGAGAGCACTGCCGAAGAGAGCACGGCCGGAGAGAGGGACATCCATGCGGGACGCGTACCACGAGGAACTTGATTCGATCGGCGAGGGCCTGGTCGAGATGGCCCGGCTGGTCGGGTCGGCGATCGGGCGCGCCACCACGGCGATGCTCGACGCGGACCTGAAGCTCGCGGAGAGCGTGATCGCGGCGGACCAGAAGGTCGACGACCTCCAGCACGACCTGGAGGCGCGGGCGATAGCGCTGCTGGCCCGGCAGCAGCCGGTGGCGACGGACCTGCGGATCGTGGTCACCTCGCTGCGGATGAGCGCCGACCTGGAGCGCTCCGGCGACCTGGCCCAGCACGTGGCCAAGCTGACCCGCCTGCGTTTCCCCGACCGCGCGGTCCCGAACGACCTGCACGCGACCATCCTCCAGATGGGCCAGCTCGCGCAGCGTCTGATGGCGAAGGCCGCCGAGGTCATCATCACCAAGGACGTCGACCTGGCGATGCAGCTGGAGCAGGACGACGACGAGATGGACCTGCTGCACCGGGCGCTCTTCCAGCACCTGATGGACGACCGGTGGAAGCACGGCATCGAGACCGCCGTGGACGTGACGCTGCTCGGCCGGTACTACGAGCGGTTCGCCGACCACGCGGTGTCGGTGGCGAAGCGGGTCGTCTACCTGGTGACGGGCGAGCACGCGGACGAGCTCCAGCCGACGGACACGCCGGTCGAGGGCGCGTAGCGCGTACGCGGGTCCGCTGGGGCACTCGGGGGGCGCACAGGCGCACGGGGCTTCCGTGCGCCGTTGATGCGCCGGTCGGGATGGGCATGGAATGGGGGACGAGGGACGAACCGCGTCCCGCGAGGGAGGGACCCCCATGGCCGATTCCCCCATCACGACCGACCCCGTGGCGGAGCCCCCGCGCGAGCGGTCGCCCCTGCCCCTCCTGGGCGCCTGCGGCTGCGGCCCCGGCTGCGGCTGCGGCTGCCAGGCGGGCGCGCCGTGCCAGTGCGGCGGCTGCACGGGCTGACGCGCGGGAGGGGAGGGCCCCGAACCGGGCCCTCCCCTCCTCGGATCCGGGTCAGAGGTCGAGCACACCGACGACCTGCCCGCCGCTCTCCTCCCCGGTGGTACGGAACCCGAGCCGGCGGTAGAACTCCCCGGGCCCGTCCTCGCCGGGCTCCCAGGTGACGTACATCCGCCGGACCCCGCGCCGGCGCAGCTCGGCGGCGACCGCGCCGACCGCGAAGCGGCCGTACCCCGCGCCCTGCGCGTCGGCGGCGATGTTCAGCCGCCACAGCCCGCTGCGCCGGTCCGACGGGTCCTCCTTCTCGCGCCAGGCGATGTCGAGGAACGCCATGACGAAGCCGACGATCCGGTCGCCGTCGAGGATCAGGCGGGGCCAGGCGGTCTCCCCGTACGCGTACGCCTCGGCCAGCGACGTCGCGACGGGTGCGACGTTCCCCTCCTGGCGGGGGTGGACGCGCAGGGCGAGGGCGGCGTCCACGGTGGCCGGGGTGACCGGTTCGAGGCGCGGTGATCGTGTCATGCACGGGACGGTAGCGAGCGCGCCCGGCCACGGCGCCCGATTTTCCCCCGCCCCCACCCCCCGATCCCCCCTTCACCTCGGATTACCGTCGGTCACCCCTGGGCATCGGCGGCTTCGCCCGACAGAATTGCGGCCATGCCCTCCGCCCGAGCGATCCTCCTTTCAGCGGCAGCGGCCGGGACCACCGCGCTGCTGCTCACGGGGTGCTCGCCGACGGATCCTCCGGCCGGACTGACGGGCGTCTCGGTCGCGGAGGACGGCACCCCGCTGGGGGTCCTCCTGATGTGCCACGACCACGTCGACGGCGCGGTGCTCCACCCGAGCGGCGGGCCTCCGGAGTCCGGGGAGACCACGGGCGCCTGGCGCCACGACGGACGGGTCACCGGCTTCACCAGCTGGCCGCTGCTGCCGACGTCGGGCGCGCCGGCGGCCGAGCGCTGGACGGCCGAACAGGAGACGACCCGCCTGGACAAGGGCCGGTCGTACCGGCTGTACGGCGGGACCGCGGACGACTCCTGGTCCACGGTGCCCGTCGAGTTCACCCCGGAGGACCTGTCCCGCCTGAAGCCCGGCCAGGTGCGCTACACCCTGGGCGACGAGATCCGCACGACGTCCCTGGACGACTTCCGCGACGGCGCCTGCGACGAGGCGGCGGGCGGCCGCGAGGAACACTGACACCGCAGCGGGACGATGCCCGCCTCGGCGGGTGACGACGGGACCCGCGGAGGTTCCGGCTCACCCACCGCGACGGCGGCTCCCGTACGTCAGGCGGTTTCGTCCCACGCGTAGCCCGGGTTGTACACCGACGACCGCTGGACCGGGGCGAGGGGGGCGCGCCAGTTGCCGGTGGACCGGTAGAGGTAGAGGGGGTCCTCGGCGCCGAGGCTGGGGCGGGCGGGGCCGCTCAGGAGGTCGGGACGCCCGTCCTTGGTGACGTCACCGGCTCCGATGAGCCAGCCGTAGGAGTTCCAGCCGCCGCCGATCCTCGTGCGCGGGGCGAACGTGCCGTCGCCCTTGCCCAGGTACTGCCAGAGCACACCGGACCTGTCGCGGGCGACCAGGTCTCCGGCCCGGCCACCCGCGATGTCGCCGACGGCGGTCAGCTCGTCGTAGACGCCCCAGCCCGTGCCGATCTTCTTCCGGGCGCCGAAGGGGGTGCCGGCCTTCCCGGTGCCGGGGTACAGCCACAGACCGCCGGACTTGTCGGCGGCGACCACGTCCGCCCGCCCGTCGTTCGTCAGATCGCTGCCGGCCGCGATCTCGTCGTAGATCCCCCAGCCCCCGCCCACCCGGACCCGGGTGGCGAATCCGCCCCGCCCGTTGCCCTGGTACAGCCAGAGCACGCCTGCCTTGTCCCGGGCCAGGAGGTCGCCGACCGCCGTTCCGCCGAGGTTGCCGGCCGCCTCGATCCGGTCGTAGATCTCCCAGCCCCGGCCGATGAACTGGCGGGAGGCCACTTCCAGCGTGCCGCCGGAGTAGACGGTCGTGTCGGACCGCCACAGCGAGCCGAGGCTGTCGCGCTGGATGATGTCGAGCGACCCGTTGTCGTTGAAGTCGTGCGGGGCGGTCTCGCGGACGAGCGTGAAGGAGCCGGAGGCGCGGAAGTCGAGCGGAGTGCCGGCGAGGGTCTCGGCGGTCAGTGTCCAGGTGTACTCGCCGTTCGGGACGTCACCGACGTTCATGGCATGGGCGTCCCAGAAGAGGGTGAAGGTGCCGGGGGCGCCCGCGTCGCCGAGGAGGTGCTCGGTCGTGATCCCTGTGCGCTGGTGACGGAGGACCACGGTGGCCCATCCGGCTCCCCTGAGCTCCCAGTTCATCTCGACGTTCGTCTTGGTGCTCAGATCGACGACGGACGGCACGGTGTGCCGGACAAGGGTGACGTCGTCGGCGGCGGACGCGGGGCTCGCGCCCCCCACCGCGGCCGTGGTGCGCGGGGACGCGGACGCCGGGGCGCTCAGCGCCCCGACGCAGAGCGTCACGGCGAGCACCGTGGTGATCGCGGCGCAGAGCCGCCGCCGGGTCACGCGGCTGTAGGACACGTCGGATTCCCCCTCGAAGACACCGGGCGCACCACGCGCCCCACTCTTGATGACGGACGGGAGGCCGAAAGGTTGTACGGGACGGTCCGCCGCACAAGAGGCGTGCATGTCCGAAGGCCGCAGATGGCATCAGGGGGCCGAGGCCGGACGCCTCCCCGGCGCGAGGGCAGGGTGGGCCCAGGACATGAAAATGCCCCCGATCTGCGCCGTGTGCGCAGGTCAGGGGCATGATCACTGTTCCTGCTACTTCTTGCCCTGGTTGTTGATCCGGACTGGGGCGCTATCCGGCTGATGGCCTCTGACCTGCGGTCGAGCTGTCGCCAGTTGTCACCCTTGGCCGCCGTCGGCTGCCCTTCCACGGCCCACAGGCGGCCCAGGCCGCTCCTGCGGACTCGCTCCTATCGCGGGAAACACCCCCACACGTCAGGTGCCTCACGTCACACTGGGCCCCTGTGAAGCGGAGGGAACTATGAGCAGTCCACACGTGGGTGCGTCAATTCAAGCTCGGATGTACGCGAACATCTGGCACAAGGTCGCCTGGGTAGTCGCCGTCGTGGCGTCGGCCGGCCTCCTGGCACCGCCCCTCTTCTTCATCGCTGTCAAGAAACGCGTCGTCAGCATGGCTGTGCCCGCGGTGTACGCAGCGATCATCTACGGCACTGCCGTTCTGGGATCACTTGTGGGGAACCCAAAGAACTGGGTGGGCGGCGTCCTCGCGATCACCATGATCGTGGCCGCCGTACATGCCTCCATCCTCGACGCGGACTGGAAGCAAGGGCGGTAGATGGTCACCGCAGCCTTTCCCATTGCCTCGGCCTGATCTTCGACCGACCACACATCTCGACTGAAGCTGCCGTCGCCGTCCCGAGAACCGGTCATTCACCCCCCTTGGCCACCGACGGCACCCACGACGGCCCCCACGGACGATCCCGCCTGCATGCTGGAGCAACGTTCGAAGTCTCCGGCGGAGCGAGGATTCAAGTGGAGCGAGAATCCAGGAGGAGCGAAAAAAAACGACACGCGAAGATATCTTCGCGTACGCTGGAATCTCCAGGAGCCTCCAGGAGGTGTGCGGTGAACGAGCCGATGATCAAGAAGTCGTACAAGGCGATCCCCGTTGGTCAGCTGCGCGTAGACCCCAAGCTCGATGCGCAACGAATCTTCCAGCCGACATGGGCCAACAAGCTCGCCAAGATTTGGGACCCGGGCGTTCTGCTCGCTGCGACGGTTTCCCAGCGCCCTGACGGCAACTACTACCTGATCGATGGGCAGCACAGCACCAAGGTGGCCTTGGACCTTGAGGGTCCGGACTTCCTGCGTGACTGCATGGTTTACGAGAACCTCGACTCTGAGATGGAGGCCAAGCTCTTCCTGTCTGCGAACCGGGACCGCAAGCCCGTCAAGCCGTTCGACAACTTCAGGGTTGCGATCACGGCGAAGGATCCGCTGGCGACCCGGGTACAGGAGGAGGTTCAGGCGTGCGGCCTTGAGGTCTCCAGCGGGACGTCGGTGAACCGAGTGGGCGCCGTGCAGGCATTGATGGCGATTGGCGCTAAGCGCGAGGGCTTGGTCACCCGTGTTCTGCGAACGGCTGAGCAGGCATGGGGTCGCGACGCGACGAGCTGGGACAACATCATGCTGCGCGGGCTGGGGGTTGTCATTCAGCAGAACTGGGACAGGATCGACGATGCCCGTCTGGTTAGGACCCTGAGGAAGATGCCCGTGGGCCTGTGGAAGACCAAGGCTCTACACGCACTTCCCAGTGGTGGAGGTTCGTCCTCCCGCGCCACTCCTCTGGCTGGCCACATCGTCACCCTCTACAACGGTCGACTCGGCCCGGACAAGATGCTCAGCCTCGGCGGGACGGCTTAGCCTCAACGCCGAGCTCAGCACGTACTGCCACCTTCACCACCACTCGCCCTAACTCCCATCCCGTCTGCCGTCGACCCACACACCGTGGAGCAGGCGCGGTGCCGGGCGTCCAGGTGGAGCGCGCCACTGTACGAACGACCTGGACGCCCGGTGCCGTGTCTGCTCGGCTCTGCCTGGGTCGACGGCAGACGGGATGGGAGTTCCCCACCGCTACACCCCACCGGCCGGCACCCGCCCGCGGGCCCCTCCCATCCCGGAGCCTGAGCGCCCCCGCCGGAGGCATGTCGGTGACCTGGGGAACCGGCGGCCGTTGGGGCTCGGACTCATGCTCTTGGGCCTATCCCGTCTTGCAGGGGCGGGCGTCGGCGCAGCGGGGGCGGAGCGGGCCGAAGGCAGGAGCGGCGCCCCGAGCGGAGCCGGGAAGCCCGCCCGGCGGAGCGGAGCGCAGCCGGGTGCTTGATGAGGTAGAGAAACCTGTAACAGCTCCCCCGTTGCTCCTCGGCTATGCCGTGGTGAGTGCGTCGGCGATGGCGCGCATGTCGTCGGTGATGGTGTCGGCCTGGGCTTCGGCGAAGAGGTCGGCCTTGTGGGGCTTGTTGGCGTAGGCGATCACCGTGGCCCCGGCTGCGTGGGCAGCCTGGATGTCCGTGAGCGAGTCACCGATCAGGGCGCAGTTCGTGACGTCGATGTGCATCCGCTCGGCCGCCGTGATGAGCGGGAACGGGTTCGGCTTCATCAGGTGGGGCTGTCCCGTCGGCCGGCCGACCACCCTCGCGACGTATCCCTCCAGCCCGTGCGCCTTGAGGAAGCTCTCGACGCACTCGGCCGAGTTGTTGCTCACCACCGCGACCGCCCTCCCGGAGGCGTTCACCGCCTGGAGGGCTTCCACTGCTCCCGGCGTCGGCGGGCCCGCCACCGCGACGGCTTCGACCTCCGCCTCCGTCAGCCGCTGCTCGATCTCCCCGCCCAGCTCGGCGTCCGCCTTATAGGCAATGCGCAGGACCTCGATGGGGTCATCGGTCTCGGCCGCCTTCGAGCCCGCGGATACGTCCTTCACCGCGAGGATCGCCGTGAGCTGTTCTGCGACTTGGGAGGCAGGGAGCCCGGCGAACACATCGCACACGGGGCCGTCGAAGTCGAAGAAGACCACCCGGGCGTTGCCCAGGACCTCGGGGAGCTGGTCATCGTGCGTCAAGGTCGAAGTCCCTTCCGATGGTCTCCCAGACGCTGTCGAACCACATCCGGGCTTGCTGGACCTGCTGCGCTCCGCCGGACGACTCGCCGTCGTTGACCGAGTGGTGGAACAGGGTCGTGTCCTTGCCGACGAGGTCATAGATCTCGATCGCCTCGCCCTGTGCGACGACCTTGTTCGGACGGATCGGGTAGTACCCGAAGAACGCGTCCTCGTTGTTGATGACGTACAGCTTGAAGAACTGGGTGCCGCTGTGGACGCGAACGTTGATGCGCGTCTCGGCGACTAGGCCCAGGTGCTCCAGCTCGGTGATCGCGTCCCGGATGCTGCGGGTGTAGCCGACCATGATGTCGTGCATGCGGTCGCGGAGCCTCTTGTCGTCCGCTCCGTCTGACATCCGGACCGGCGCCGCCTGAGGCACCGCCATGTCGGGGACGAGTATCCGCATGGTGATGCTCGACGGCGTGAGCCTGCCGACGCGGATCTTGTCGAGCGGCTCTTGAAGAGCGCCGTGCAGCGTCTCGCTGGAGAACCCCGCGAAGTCGATGGTGACGTGATCCTTCGCGAACGCCTGCTCCACGTAAGGCCGAAGGCCCGCCGGCCGTTCCGTGCGGTTGCGGACGTAGACACCGCTGCCCTTGCGCGAGACCACGAGTCCTTCGTCCTCAAGGTCCCGTAGCGCCCGCTGGATCGTCGCCCGCGCGAAGCCGTAGAGCTCCGTCAACTCCTTGTGCGACGGCAGCTTCTCGCCCGGCCCGAGCCTCCTCGTACGAATCGCTGCGCTCAGGCTGCTCGCGACCTGCTCGTACGGGGCTCGGTCGTCGTCGGGGTCGAGGGGCTCGGGGACAAAGGTCATGAAGTCGATGGTAGGCGAGTTCCTTTAGGCAGGACAGTCAGGCCAGTCATGTTGTTGACATGGCTAGCCACGTCTTCTAACTTCGAGATGTGACCAACCAGGTTAGCCAGGTTGGTCACCTAGTCCCTTCCTGCCCTTTCGAAGGAGAAACTCATGCCGTCGTTCAAGGTGGACACGTCGACCGCCGTGGTCTTCGTCGCGACCGCTCCCACGCCGAAGCTCGTGAGCAAGCAGACCGGGGAGAGGGCGGTGGACCGGGAGACCGGGGCCGGGCTCTCCACGGTGGGCCTGCTGATCTCGGACGAGGGGGAGGGCAACCTCTACCAGGTCACGGTCCCGGAGACCGGTCTCCCCGACGGGCTCACGCCGGGCATGCCGGTGACGGTCATCGGGCTCAAGGCCCGGGACTGGGAGAACACGTTCAACGGCCAGACCCGCCACGGCATCTCCTTCCGCGCCGTCGCGGTCACCCCCATGGGCGCCTGACCATGACTGACATCTCGACCTTATGGGAGGTCGGCCTCCCCCTCGCCACAACCGCCGGCGGCCTCGGATACGCCAAGGTCCGAGCGCCCCGGGTGTTCTGGTCGCTGGTGGGTCTGCCGGTCACGCGGGTGCGGTTCGCGGTGAACTACCACGCGACGATGGACGTGTGCGGGCTGACGGTGCAGCCGTCCCGCTTGCGGGCGTTCATGGTCCGCAACGTCGCCCGCCGCTCCGAGGTGCAGCCCGTCCCGCCGAAGGTCCGCCGTGTGCGGGGCACTTCGACCGGAATGCGGGTCACCCTGCGACTCCCCGCCGGTCTGGAGCCCGCCGACGTGATGGCGGCCTCCGAGCGGCTGCGGCACGCCTGGGGCGTCCACTCCGTGCACGTCGTGGAGACCAAGCCCGGCTTCGTGGAACTGCGGATGACCGGCTACGACGTTCTCCGCCGGGTCCGCATGCCCCGCTCCCGACGGCGCCCGTCCGGTTCGTTGGCGGTTCCTGTGGCGCTGCGCGAGGACGGGTCGGCGTTCGTCCGGGACTACCTGAAGGTCCCGCACGCGCTGACCCTTGGCGCGAACCAGTCCGGTAAGTCCATGTACCAGCGCAACCTGATTGCCCAGCTCGCCCGCCTCGACGTGGCCCTGGTCGGGATCGACTGCAAGCGGGGTGTGGAACAGCGCGGGTACGCGCCCCGCCTGTCGGGGTTCGCCACCACCCCCGAGGAAGCGTCCGGCCTGCTCGACGCCCTGGTCGGGGAGATGGAAGACCGCTTCGACCTGCTGAGCTTCGCCGGAGTCGCCGACATCTGGGCCCTGCCCGAGACGGCACGCCCGGTCCCGGTCGTGGTCCTGGTGGACGAGGTCGCGGAACTCTTTCTCGTCGCGGGGAAGAAGGACGAGGAACGCCGGGACCGGATGGTCATGCAGATGATCCGGCTCGGGCAGATGGCCCGCGCGGCCGGCATCTACCTGGAGGTGTGCGGGCAGCGCTTCGGCTCCGACCTCGGCCGCGGCGCCACCACCCTGCGGGCCCAGCTCACCGGCCGGGTCGTGCACCGGGTCAACGACAAGCAGACCGCCGACATGGGACTCGGGGACATCGCCCCGGACGCGGTGGTGGCCGTGACCGCGATCCCGCCGGACCGGCCCGGCGTCGCGGTGGCCGGTGACACCTCCGGCGGCTGGACTCGCATCCGCACCCCCGAGCTGTCCGCCGCCGAGGTCGCCGACATCTGCACCGCGCACGCCGACCTCACCCCGGACCTTCCCGCCCTCGCCGCCTACCGCCCGGTCCTCCCGGACGACGCCAGCGCCGATGCGGCGTCGGTCCCGCTGGTGAAGCCGAACCCGGCCACCGCATAACACCCCCACCCTCTCGGTCGGCGTGACCGTCTCACGCCAGGTCCCTACCCGACCCATGCCCGAAAGGAGGTGAACCGTGTTCCGAACCCTCCGCCTCGACGCCGTTCTCATCCAGGCCGTCATCGCCGGGGCCCTGTCCTTCGCCCACCTGCACGACCTGGCCGAAGCGGCCGGGCAGGACGGATGGAAGGCGTGGGCCTACCCCGTCTCCGTCGACCTGCTCCTGGTCGCGGCCTGGCGCCGGATGCGTACCGACGCCGGCAACCGGGACGCCTGGCTCTGGTTCGCCATCGCCCTGATCGCGTCGCTCGGCGCCAACGTCGCCACCGCCGGACTCCTCGACATGAACGACGTCCCGCCGTGGCTGCGGATCCTCGTCGCCGGATGGCCTGCCATCGCCTTCCTCGGTGGCACCCTCCTCGCCCACACGCCCCACCCCGCCCCCGAACTCACCCCGGAACCCGTCGCGGTGCCGGAGCCGGTCGCCGCGGTGACCGTGGAACGCGCCCCGGAACCGGCCCCTGAACTCCCTCCGGCCGAACCCGAACCGGCAGAGGTCACGCCGGAACCCGCCCCGCAGGAAGAACAGCCCGAACCTGCACCTGTTCCCTCGGTGCCTGCTGTGGCGGTGCCGCCCGCGCTGATGGCTCACGCCCAGAAGATCGCGGACGCGCACCGGGCTCAGACCGGGCGGCCGATCGACGCGGAAACCCTCCGCACCCGCCACGGCATGCCCCCGGCCCTCGCCGACTCCATCGCCCTCCAGCTCGCCTGACCCAGGAAGGAGGTAAGCCCCGTGCGCCCCAACCGCTTCCACAACGTCATCAAGATCGGCCCGGTGCAGGTCGGCACCCACCGCGACGGCCGGGGCCGGACCAAGCACACCGCCGTGTGCACGGCCCCCGGCTGCGACTTCTCCGCCGACTACAACACCCGCGCCGCCGCCGAGCTCGCCGCCCGCACCCACCGCTGCCAGCCCCGCTAGCAAATCAGGAGATCGCGTCATGGACGTCCCGCTCTGGCTCGCCCTGATCGTCATCGGCGGCCTCGGAATCAAGCTCATCCGCCCGCCCTGGTGGCTCGTCGCCGCCCTCCTCCTCTGCGGTTACCTCCTCGCCGACAGCCTCCTCACCCCGCTCATCGACCCCATCGCCAAGTAGGGAGACCTGCGTCATGCTCCAGCCCCGCATCCCGGTCAACCCGCTCCCGACCGGCCACCCCAGCCCCCCGACCCGAACCGAAGCGATGACCACCCCGGCCCCGGTCGTGGTCCAGGCCCCCGCCCCCACGCCGTCCGCCAAGCCCCGAGGCTCGGTCCAGCTCACCCCCGGCAGCGCGGTCGCCCTCGCCGCGGGTGGTGGCGCCGTCGTCCTGGTCGTCGGCGCAGTCCTGGTCTCCATGCTCCTCGCCGTCGCGATCACCGGGGTGTCCATCGCGGTCGTCGCGGTCGTGCTGCGGCTCCTGGTCCGCGACATGCAGAAGGGCCGGTAGCACTCATGGACACGCAGACGATCGCGGCCGCCGGCTTACCGGCCCTCGGGTGGGCCCTCCACGGCGGACTGCTCTGGCGCCGCCTGGCCACCGCCCGCCGCGACCCCCTCACCGGCCTGCACACCCGCGCCGGATGGACCGCCCGCGCCGACCACCTCATGAGCAAGCACTCGAACGCGCTCGTGATCCTGGTCGACCTGGACGACTTCAAGGCCATCAA
The DNA here is from genome assembly GCF_044541975.1 of Streptomyces sp. NPDC085460. Taxonomy (NCBI): domain Bacteria; kingdom Bacillati; phylum Actinomycetota; class Actinomycetes; order Kitasatosporales; family Streptomycetaceae; genus Streptomyces; species Streptomyces sp. NPDC085460. Next base: position 21 of record NZ_JBITTO010000012.1, on the reverse strand, counting down.
CGACACCCACGGCCACGCCGC
>NZ_JBITTO010000011.1:0-219830 GCF_044541975.1 Streptomyces sp. NPDC085460 | reverse complement strand
CGCACTGGGCCTACGCCGGCCACGGCGCCACACCCGGCGAGTCCTGGCTCGCCGCCAACATCCGCCGCGACATCCAGCACAACCGCGAACACGCCCGCGAACTCCGCGCCCAGCTCGAAGCGTCCCCCGAACAGGAGTGGTGACCATGTCCGTTCGTCTGCTCACCGTCGCTCAGGTCGCCGAACTCCTCGGCACCTCGGTCCGGTTCCCGCGCCGACTGATCGAGGAGCGGCGCATCACCTTCGTCAAGGTCGGTCGGCACGTCCGCATCCCGGAGCCTGCTGTGGAGGCGTACATCCAGACCCACACCGTGGAGCCCGTCGTGCGGCGCTTCGGGAAGGTGGCGTGATGGCGAACAGCAAAGGCCGGCGTCGTCGGTTCGGGACGGTTCGGCAGCTCGCTTCGGGGCGCTGGCAGGCCCGTTACCGCGATCCGCTGTCAGGTGAGACGAAGTCCGCGCCGCAGACCTTCGCCACGAAGACCGACGCCGACGTGTGGCTGACCACCATCGAGGCGGAGATCATCCGGGGCACCTACCAGGCACCGGACGCTGGGAGGGTCGCCTTCGGTCCGTACGCCGATGACTGGTTGAAGCACCGCAAGCTGGAGGACCGTTCCCGCGAGCGGAACGAGGGCGTACTCCGGCTGCACATCAAGCCGACCTTCGGTGCCGGCACTCTGGCCGCGATCACCACGCCTCGTGTCCGTGCCTGGCGTACCGCCCTGCTCGACTCCGGCGTGGGGGAGCCCACCGTGGTCAAGGCGTACCAGCTCCTGCGGGCGATCCTGAACACGGCGGTGGACGACGAGCTGATCCGCCGCAACCCGTGCCGCATCAAGGGCGCCGACCATTACGACGTCCCAGAGCGGCCGGTCCTCACCGTCGCCGAGGTGTACGCCGTGGCCGACGCCATCCAGGCCCGCTACCGGGCGCTCGTCCTCCTCGCGGCCTTCACCACGCTCCGCTTCGGTGAGCTGGCCTCGCTCCGACGCCGGGACCTCGACCTGAGCCGCTGCGTGGTCCTGGTCCGCCGGGCCCAGTCCGAGCTCCAGAACGGGAAGCTCGCCGACAAGGCACCGAAGTCCGCCGCCGGCGTCCGGCCGGTCGCCTTCCCCGCCGAACTCGTCTCCGAGCTGGCTCACCACCTGGAGCGCTTCGCCGCCGCCGGGCAGGACGGTCACCTCTTCCAGGGTCCCCGTGGCGGGCTGCTTCGGCGGAGCAACTTCCGCGACGACTGGACGGCCGCACGCGCAGAGGCCGGCGTCTCCGGTGACGTGCACTTCCACGATCTTCGCCACACCGGGAACACGCTCGCCTCCAGCGCCGGCGCGAGCACGCGTGAGCTGATGACGCGGATGGGGCACAGCACGACCCGGGCCGCGCTGATCTATCAGCACATGACGAGTGACCGTGATCAGCACATCGCGGGGAAGCTCGGGGAGATGATCCGGCAGGCCCGAGGAGAGGGTGATCCGCCGCCTTCTGGCACGTAGGTGGCACGGGCGTGATCATGCGAAAGGGCCAGCTCCGGGGAAAAACCCCTGTGAGCTGGCCCTTCGGCTTGTGCCCCCGGCAGGATTCGAACCTGCGACACCCGCTTTAGGAGAGCGGTGCTCTATCCCCTGAGCTACGGAGGCGGGGCCGGGGACAGCCTAGCGGATGGGGGGTTGGGGGGTGGGGGTGTGGGTCAGACTGGGGGACCGGATGGAGGAGGGGTTGTGGGGCGGAGTGGTGGTGTGGGGCGGTTGAGCGGGGGCGGGGCGCCGTTCGAGGTGCGGGACGGGGTGTATGTCGGGGGGCCTCGGTCGCTGCGGGAGTTCGTCGAGGCGGTGTGGGGGTTCGGCGACAGGGATTTCCTTGTGTACGAGGGGGAGGTGCTGACGTACCGGGCCTTCTTCGATCGGGCGTGTGGGCTCGCTCGGCAGCTGGTGGGGGAGTACGGGCTGCGGCGCGGGGACCGGGTCGTCGTCGCCATGCGGAACGTTCCCGAGTGGCAGGTGGCCTTCTGGGCCGTGCAGCTCGCCGGGCTCGTCGCCGTGCCGCTGAACGCCTGGTGGACCGAGGAGGAGTTCGCGTACGCGCTCGACGACTGCGCTCCCGGGGTCCTGCTCGTCGACGGGGAGCGGGTGCCGCGGGTGCGGGCGTGGGCCCGGCGGGCCGGGGTGCCGGGGATCGTGTTCCGGGGCGAGGCGGAGGACGGGTTCGCCGCGTACGAGGTCGACGACGATCCGCTGCTCGGGCCGCCGGACCTGGAGGTGGCGGCCGAGGACGACGCGACGATCTTCTACACCTCGGGGACCACCGGGCGGCCCAAGGGGGCCGTCGCCACGCAGCTCGCGCAGGCCGGGGCCGCCGTCCATCCGCGGTACTTCGCCGCCGCGGCGGCGCTCGCGCGCGGCGAGCTGCCGGGCGGCGGGCCGGCCGTGGTGTCGCTGACGACGTTTCCGTTCTTCCACGTGGCCGCTTTCACGTCGCTCTACGCCGTCATGGCGGGGGGCGGGACGTTCGTCATGATGCGGAAGTGGGATCCCGTCCGCGCGCTGGAGCTGATCCGGGAGCACCGCGTCACCCACTACGCGGGGGTGCCCACCACCGCGCTCCAGCTCCTCGCGCTCGCCCGGGAGACCGGGGATCCGCTGGACAGCGTGGTGCTGGTCAGTACGGGCGGGGCCCCGGCGCCGGCCGGGATCACCCGGGAGCTGGCCGAGGGGTACGGGGAGCGGATCCAGCCGCGGAACGGCTACGGGCTCACCGAGACCTGCGGCGGCGTGCTCGCCAACGTCGGGGCCGAGTACCGGGACCACCCGGGGAGCGTGGGGCGGCCCTCGCCCGCCACCGAGGTCCGGATCGACGGCGCGCGCGACGGCGTCGGGGAGCTGTGGCTGCGGGGGCAGTCGCTGTTCCGCGGGTACTGGGGGGATCCGGAGGCGACGCGTGCCGCGTTCGCGCCCGGCGGGTGGTTCCGTACCGGTGATCTCGCCCGGGTCGACGAGGAGGGGCGGGTGTCGATCGTCGACCGGCTCACCGACATGGTGATCCGGGGCGGCGAGAACGTGTACTGCGTCGAGGTGGAGCAGGCGCTCCAGGCCCACCCGGACGTGCTCGACGCGGCCGTCGTCGGCGTGCCGCACCCGCTGCTCGGGGAGGAGGTCGGGGCGGTCGTACGGCTCCGGGCCGGCGCCGACGTCGGCGCCGAGGAGCTGCGGGCGCACGTCGCCGCGCGCCTCGCCGCCTTCAAGGTGCCCGCGCACGTCCTCGTACGGGAGGGGGAGCTGCCCCGCAACCAGGCCGGGAAGCTGCTGAAGGGCCCGGTGCGGCGGTTGCTGGAGGAGGTGCTGGAGGGGGCGCTGGACTAGCTTTTTTCGTCAGTTCCTTGTGACCCTGACGCGGAAGTTGCCTTCCGTGTCCTCGTCCAGGACGCCTATGCGGATGCCGTGGGCGCGGTCGGTGAAGGTCTCGCCGGGGCGGAAGGGGGCGTCGGAGAGCTCCGCGTGCACGTTGGGGCGGCGGGTGCAGCCGCCGCTGGCGTGGTCGCTGTCGGCGACCGTCACCGGGCCGTGGCCGGTGTCCACGTCGGACTCGACGCGGTAGACGAGGACGCCCGGCTCGCAGACGGCCTCGTCGTTGCCGTCCCGGGTGCGCACCTCGACGGCGTAGCCGGTGGTGTCGGAGAGCGGGACGAAGACCAGTTTGGGGCCGCCGGCGAGGGCCAGCGGGGTGAGCAGGTGCTCGCTGGTGCCGGTGGCGGAGGCGCAGCGGATCTGGGCGTTGTCGAGCCAGCCGAGCTTCCACTTGTGCCAGCCGAGCAGGTCGTTGTTGGCGCCCCAGTCCTCGGACATGATGTCCCAGTGGCCGACCGTGCCGCCGCCGTCGGCGGTGTAGAGGTCGGGGAGGCCGAAGACGTGCCCGTTCTCGTGGGGGAGGACGCGGTAGCCGGTCTCCGCGAAGCTGCCCGAGCCGTCGTCCTGGCGGCTGTAGACGAAGGACGTGTTGGCGAGCGGGACGCCGTCGGCGTAGGGGGCGTCGGCGTTGCCGGAGAAGGTGACGGAGAGGACCGTGTCCAGGGCGGAGGGGCCGGCGTTCGGCGTGACCAGGACGTTGACCAGGTCGTAGGCGCTGAAGTCGACCTTCTCGTCGGCCGTCTTCACGATGTCCTCGACGAAGGAGCGGTAGCCCGGCTCGTACGGGGCGCCGCGCTCGATCCCGTACGAGGAGAACGGCCGCGGCATCCGCAACCAGTCGGGTATCGGGGTCTCGGCCCGGTACTGGAGCCGGCCGTACGAGCTGGTGTGGAACCAGTCGGAGGTCTGCGGGAAGAACTCGCGGAAGCGGGCCATCGCCGTGCCCTCGCCGCGGACGTCGGGGAAGTCGACCATGAGCGTGAGGGCGCGGACCTGGCCGGTGGAGCGGGCGAACCCGGGGGCGGTCGGCAGCCCTTCCGACATCTGCACACCCATGGTGGTGGCGATGCGGCACGGTCCGAGGCGGGTGGTGTCCGGCGCGGCGGCCACGGGGCCTGCCGAGGCCGGGGCGGGCCCGGGGAACGTGGTGCTCGCCGAGACGAGCACGGTGAGCAGCAGGGCCGCGGTCGCCGCGAGGGCGACCGGTCTGCGTATCCGCCGGCGGGTGTGCTGCATGCGGTCGCCTCTCCGGTCGGGGCCAGGTCAGCGGCGTGGTGCCGTGCGATCAGCCTGTGCGGAGCGGTGCGGGGGCGCGCGCGGGGTTGGACCGATCGTGGGTACGCGGAGACGGAGCGTGGCGTGTGACTCAGGTCACATGGAGGGTCGAAATAAGCGGGGACCGTCTCCCCGTTTAGGAGAGAGTTCGACGAAGTGGGGAGTGTTTCCCCGGATGGCTCCGGATGGCTCCGGATGGCTCCGGATGGCTTCAGGTGGCTTCGGACGGTTGAGAGGCCGGTCCGGATGGATGGGTTCGAGGAGGTCGTGGCGTGATCCGTACGGACGGAGAGACTCCCGTGGAGGAGCGGGCGGTGGCGTCGGTGGGATCGGCGGGGCCGGTGGCGTCGGCGGAATCGGCGGGGCCGGTGGCATCGGCGGGATCGGTGGCCTCGGCGGGATCGGCGACGCCCGTGGGCGATGTCCCCGCGCGCCGCGTCCCTCGCCCGCGCGCCGACGCCGTGCGCAACCGCGAGCGGCTGGTGGCGGCGGCCCGCGAGATGTTCGTGGAGTTCGGCTGCTCCGTGCCGTACGACGAGATCGCGCGCCGCGCCGGAGTGGGTAACGCCACTCTCTACCGGAACTTCCCCGAGCGGCCCGGACTCGTCCACGAGGTCGTGCTCTCGATCCTCGCCCGGCTCACCGAGCGGGCCGAGACGGCCGCCGCCGAGGAGTCCGACACCTTCGCCGCCCTCAGCCGCTTCGCGCACGCCGCCGCCGAGGAACGGGTCGGCGCGCTCTGCCCGATGCTCGACGGCACCTTCGACAAGGACCACCCGGACCTGGTCGTCGAGCGCGAGCGCCTGGAGGAGGCCGTCGAGGGTCTCGTCCTGCGGGCGCAGGCCGCCGGCCGGCTCCGCCCCGACGTCGGCGTCGGTGACCTGATGGTCGGCGTCTCCCAGCTGACCCGGCCGCTGCCGGGCACCGGCTGCGAGGACTTCGCCCCCTTCGTCCACCGGCACCTCCAGCTCTTCCTGGACGGCCTGGAGGCGCCCGCCCGCTCCGAACTGCCGGGGTCGGCGGCGACCTTGGGGGACCTGAGGCGGGACGCCTGACGGCCCCAGTGCTTCGAGACTTTCCGTACTTCCGTAACCCCCGTACTGCGTAACGCTCGTACTGCGTAACCCCAGAACTTCACAAGCCCAGAACATCCCTTTTCTTCGCTTACGTGCCAAGAGGTGGCTACCCCCATGCCCAAAACCGCCGAGACCGCCCGGTCGACGGCCGCCCCCCAGCCCGACCCCGGTCGCTGGAAGGCCCTCGTCTTCATCGCCCTCGCCCAACTGATGGTCGTGCTCGACGCGACCATCGTGAACATCGCCCTCCCCTCCGCCCAGCAGGATCTCGGCATATCGGACGGCAACCGGCAGTGGGTCATCACCGCCTACGCCCTCGCCTTCGGCGGTCTGCTGCTCTTCGGTGGCCGCATCGCCGACCTCTGGGGCCGCAAGCGGACCTTCGTCGTCGGTCTGATCGGCTTCGCCGCCGCCTCCGCCCTCGGCGGAGCCGCGACCGGCGAGGCCACGATGCTCGGGGCCCGCGCGCTCCAGGGCGCCTTCGGCGCGCTGCTCGCGCCCGCCGCGCTCTCGCTGCTCGCGGTGACCTTCACCGACGCCAAGGAGCGCGCCAAGGCGTTCGGCATCTACGGCGCGATCGCCGGTGGCGGCGGCGCCGTGGGTCTGATCCTCGGCGGCTTCCTCACCGAGTACCTGAACTGGCGCTGGACCTTCTTCGTCAACATCCCGTTCGCGATCGTCGCCGCCGTCGGCGCGTACCTGGTGATCCGCGAGCCGGCCGGCGGCCGTAACCGCTCCGCGCTCGACATCCCCGGCGTGATCCTCTCGACCCTCGGCCTGGTCGCGCTCGTCTACGGCTTCACCCGCGCCGAGTCCGAGGGCTGGAGCGACGCCGGCACGGTCGGCATGTTCGTGGCCTCCGTGGTCCTGCTCGGCGCCTTCGTGTTCGTCGAGGCGAAGGTGAAGAACCCGCTGCTGCCCCTCCGCGTCCTCACCGAGCGCAACCGCGGCGGCGTCTACCTCTCCCTCGGCCTCGCGGTCATCGCGATGTTCGGCCTCTTCCTCTTCCTGACGTACTACCTCCAGGTCGTGAAGGGCTACTCGCCGGTCATGACGGGCTTCGCGTTCCTGCCCATGATCGCGGGCATGATCATCGGCTCGACCCAGATCGGCACGCGCCTGATGACCCGGGTCCCGCCGCGGCTGCTCATGGCCCCCGGCTTCCTGACCGCCGCCGCCGGCATGCTGCTCCTGACGCAGCTGGCGGTCGACACCTCGTACGCCGGGCTGATCCTGCCCGCGCAGCTGCTGCTCGGACTGGGCATGGGCACGGCGTTCATGCCGGCCATGTCGCTCGCCACGCACGGCGTGGACCCGCGGGACGCCGGCGTGGCCTCCGCGATGGTCAACACCTCGCAGCAGGTCGGCGGCGCCATCGGTACGGCCCTGCTGAACACGATCGCCGCCTCGGCGACGACCGCGTACCTCGTCGACAACGCGGCCGGCGCGACGACTCCGGCCGCCCAGAAGCTGCTCCAGCTCCAGGGCATGGTCGAGGGCTACACCGCCGCGATCTGGTGGGCGGTCGGCATCCTGGTCGTCTCCGCGGCCATCGCGGCCGTGCTGATCACCACCGGGAAGCCGGACACGGGCGTGGTCGCCGGTTCCGGGGAGGGGGCCGAGGACGAGGTGAAGGTGCCGGTCATCGCGCACTGAGCCCCGGCCCTCCAGGGGTGTCCCCCTGCCTTCAGGGACATCCCTGCCCTCCGGGGGCGTCCCTGCCCTTCAGGGCGTCCCCGCCTTCCGGGGACATCCCTGCCCTGGTTCCGCTCGGCGTCTCGCTCAGCGGAGCCAGGGCAGGTCCGCGTCCGGGTCCGTCGGCTCCAGGCCCTCCGCCATCACCCGCATGATCGTGCCGAGCTGTTCGACCTGCTCGGGGCTGAGCCGGTCGAACAGCGCCTGCCGCACCGCCGCCACGTGCCCGGGCGCGGTCCGCCGCAGCACCTCCATGCCGTCGTCGGTGAGCTGGGCGAACTGGCCGCGCTTGTCGGAGGGGCAGTCCTCGCGCCGTACCCAGCCGTTCTTCTCCAGACGGGCGACGGCGTGCGACAGCCGGGAGCGGGTGATCTTGACGCTCTTCGCCAGCTCGGTCATGCGGAGCCGGCGGCGCGGGGCCTGGGAGAGCTGGACGAGCAGCCCGTAGTAGACGTGCGGCATCCCCGCGTCGCGCTGCAACTGGCGGTCGAGATGATCCTCCAGGAGCGTGGTGGCGTGGAGGTACGAGCGCCAGACGCGCTGTTCGCCGTCGCTGAGCCAGCGCGGTCCGGGTTCGGTCCTGTCTCCCATGCCACCCATCGTACGACCCGTTCTTGAAAGTTGAACTATGTAGGTTTACGCTGCATGCATCAGCTTGAAGTTTCAAAGACTTCTCGCGCGTCTGCCGGAGCATGTCTGCCGGAGGAGGAGGCGACACCATGGCCGCCACACAGGAACGGATGCCCGCGCTCTACCTGTCCCACGGCGCCCCGCCGCTCGCCGACGACCCCGTCTGGCCCGGCGAGCTCGCCGCCTGGTCGGCCGGACTGCCCCGGCCCCGGGCGATCCTCATGGTCTCCGCCCACTGGGAGGAGGCCCCGCTCGCCCTCGGCGCCACCGAGACGATCCCGCTGGTCTACGACTTCTGGGGCTTCCCCGAGCACTACTACCGCGTCCGGTACGACGCCCCCGGCGCGCCCGCGCTCGCCGAGGCCGTCCGCAAACTGCTGCGCGCCCCCGGCACGCCCGTGCAGGACATCCCCGACCGGGGCCTCGACCACGGCGCGTACGTACCGCTGGTCGAGATGTACCCCGGCGCGGACGTCCCGGTCCTCCAGATCTCCATGCCGACCCTGGACCCGCGCCGGCTCATGGACATCGGCCGCAGGCTCGCCCCGCTGCGCGACGAGGGCGTGCTGATCGTCGGCAGCGGTTTCTTCACCCACAACCTCGCCGCCCTCCGGCACCCCGGCGGAGGCGTCCCGGGCTGGTCCGCCGAGTTCGACGCCTGGGGGCACGAGGCCCTCGCCGCCCAGGACGTGGACGCCCTGCTCGACTTCGAGCGCAAGTCCCCCGCCGGCCGCCTCGCCCACCCCCGTACGGAGCACTTCACGCCGCTCTTCGTCACGATGGGCGCGGCGGACGCGGCCGGCGACCTCGACGCCGAACGGTCGGTCATCGACGGCTTCTGGATGGGCCTCGCGAAGCGGTCGGTGCAGTTCGGCTGAGCCCTCCGGGGCCGGCGGCGGGAGCGGGAGCGGCGCGGGCCGGTCGCAGTGGCCCCGGGAGCGGCCGGCCGGCCGAGGCGGCGGCCCCGGGAGCGGCCCGGCCGGCTCTCAGAACTTCGGCGGGTTCAGCTCCACCGAGCGGAGGGCGGCCGCCAGCGCGAGCTCGCCGCCGACGTCCAGCGCGGTGTCGGTGAACTTGATGGTGTGGTCGTCGCCGTGCGCCGCCGCCCGCGCGAAGACCTCCTCCGGGGCGAGACCGGCCGGCGCGTACGCGGCGGCCTCCCGCGGTGTGTACGCGGCCGTCACCACCGCCGAGGCCGACCAGGCGGCCGCCAGACTCGGCGCCCACAGCTCCCGGGGGAGGGCCGGCAGGGTCCGCAGGACGGCGTTGGGCGCGGTCGCCGCGTGGACCATCATGATCGGATCGCCGTGCCCGTGCGTCGCGTACCGGTGCACGGCCGCCGTCACCAGCTCCGCGAGCCGCTCCCGCGCGGCCTCGGGATCCGTCTCCGTGCCCCAGACGGGCACGGCCGTCAGCTGCGCGAACCGCTCCCTGAACCCGCTCTCCTGCTCCGAGACCGGCGGTACGGCGGCGAGCGCGGCGGCCGCGTCCGGCGCGACGGGCAGCGCCGTGAGCCGCGGCAGCGGCATGTGCCGGGCGGCCCAGTAGCCGAGCGCGTGCGCCAGCTCGGCCCGCCGGGGCGCCGTCTCCCCGCCGGGCGCCAGCAGGGTCCGTACGGCGTGCCCGGTGCGGATGACCGGGTGCGTGGCGCCGGCCGCGATGCCGGGCAGCAGGCGCGGCCACCACTCGGCCAGGACCTCCCGCCACGGCCGGTCGGCCAGCTCGCGGGCGAAGAACCGCGTCCAGTCGGTGATCCGCACCGGATCGCCCAGCGCCTCCCGCCAGTTCCCGGCGGTGACCGGGGCGTACGGGGCGGGCGCCTCCTCCAGCTTCGGCGCGTACGCGTCCAGCCAGCGGTGCACGGCGGCGGCGTGCCCGTTCCGGGCCAGCGCCTCCACCGCCATCGGCGCGTGATTGGTGAGCCAGCCGTTCCGCTCGGGTCCGGTGGTGTGAAGCCGTTCGAGAGCCTCGTCGAGGATGCCGGTGGTGTCCGTGGTCTCCGTGGTTTCCGTGGTGCCCGTGGTGCCCGTGGTCTCTGTGGTCTCCGTGGTGTTCATGTCCGTGGTGTCCATGGAGGGGACGGTAGGGCGGGGGAGTGGCGGGCCGTAACGGGCTCGGGACCTACACCGGGCGGCGGAGGGCGGCTCGGTCGGTGGCCCGAGTACGGGGCCCGTGAGGCAACTTCTCGCCACTGTCTCGCGTCGTAAAGGGAGGGAAGGGCGGACGGCCGCCGGTGTGACGGCCGTCTCACCGGCAGTGCGGTCGGGGAACGCCCGGAAGGCCGTTCCGTCGCCTCTGACCTGCGGATCCGTGCCGGTGGCGAGCCGCCGGGCCGGGCGCGGGGCGCGCAGGATACTGCATGATCGCGAAAATCCTGAGCCTCCTGGGAATTCTGTCCCGATTCCGGTCGTTGTTTCCGTCGGATGCAGGGCACCCGGAAGGGTGTCGCGACCTACTCAGCAAGGGAGCTCGCATGGCAACCCGTGCCGTCGCCCGTCGTCAGTCCGCCGCCAAGAGCGGGGACGGCCGGGCAAGCAGCGTTCGCGCCGTGGGCGGGGAGATCGCCGACCGCGACCTGGTCGGCATGTACCTCGACGAGATCGCGCGCACGCCCCTGCTCGACGCCGCCAAGGAGGTCGAGCTCTCGCAGACCATCGAGGCGGGCGTGTACGCCCAGCAGATCCTCGACGGCGAGGTGGACGCGGTGGAGGGCGCCGAGGGCGGCGGGGCGACCCGCGAGGAGCTGGAGGCGCTGGCCGCCGAGGGCGAGCGCGCCAAGGACCTCTTCATCAAGTCCAACCTGCGGCTCGTCGTCGCCGTGGCCCGGCGCTACCCGCGCAGCGGCCTGCCCCTGCTCGACCTGATCCAGGAGGGGAACGCGGGCCTGGTGCGCGCGGTCGAGAAGTTCGACTACGCGAAGGGCTTCAAGTTCTCCACGTACGCCACGTGGTGGATCCGCCAGGCCATCACCCGGTCCATCGCCGACCAGTCCCGCACCATCCGGCTCCCCGTCCACCTCGTGGAGGAGCTGGGCCGGATCCGCCGGGTCCAGCGCGAGTTCAACCGCGAGCACGGGCGCGAGCCGGAGCCCGCGGAGGTCGCGGAGGAGCTGGGCTCGACCCCGGAGCGGGTCACGGACGTCCTCGACTGGGCGCGGGACCCGGTCTCGCTGAACATGTCGGTCGACGACGAGGGCGAGACGCAGTTCGGCGACCTGCTGGAGGACACGTCGGCGATCTCGCCCGAGCAGTCCGTCCTCACGCTGCTGCGCAGCGAGGAGCTCGACGACCTCATCGACAAGCTCGACCACCGGACGGCGTCCATCATCCGGATGCGGTACGGCATCGAGGACGGGCGCGAGCGGACGCTGACGGAGGTCGGCAAGGAGCACGGCCTCACGCGCGAGCGGATCCGCCAGATCGAGAAGCACGCGCTGCTGGAGCTGAAGAAGATGGCGCGGGATACGGGCTTCGACGCGGTGGCCTAGAGCGGCCGGCGACGGGGACGGGCGTCGCGCGGCCACTGCGCGTCGCGCGTCGCGCCTCCGTGTCCTGCGCGGCCAGGCGCAGCGCAGAGCGCCTCGGCGCTGCGCGCCTCCGCGCGGTGCCCCCGTGCCGTGCGTCTCCGTGCTGAGCGCCCGTGGGGCCTGCCCCGCGTCGCGCGCCCTGCGCGGGGCGCCTCCGTGCCGCGCCCCGCGCCTTCCGCGCCTCGCGCCTTCCGCGCCTCGCACCTTCCGCGCCTCGCGCCCTGCGGGGCGGCGCGCTGTGCCGCACCCCCCCGTGTGGGCAGGCGTCCCGCAGGGCGGGACGGGTGGGCACACGGGACGGCGCGCCCAGCCGCGCCCAGGCTTCCGCGCCTGAACCCGCACGCGTGCGACGGCGCCGTACCGGTGCGGGTCCAGGCTCGGAAGCGGAGGCACCCGCGCAGGGTGCCGTTCCGTTGTGCCCACCCGTTCCGCCCTAGCGGAACGTATGCCCACAACGGAGCGGCGGCGCGGGCCACAACGCGGACCTGCGGGTGCGGGCGCGGGCCGCAACGGACCTGCGGGTGCGGCGGGCGCGCGGGTCGCAACGGGCCTGCGGGTGCGGCGGGCGCGCGGGCGCGTTACGTGAGGGCCTCGGTGAGGCGGGATTTGAGGTGGTGGAGGTGGGTGCGGAGGGTCTCCGGGGACTGGACCTTGAAGGGGACATCCAGCAGGGTCAGGCGTACCGCGAGCCAGTCCATGGAGTCACCGGACCGCGCCCGCAGCCGGCACGTACCGGCCCCCGTCGCGACCGGCGCGAGATGCGCCGGCAGCCGCCCCGCGACCGTCTCCGCGGGCGCCTCGAAGGTGACGTCGAGCTCCACCTCCTCCCCCTGCGCCCGCGTCATCGACCGCACCAGGTACGCCGCCTCGTCGCCCTCCGGCAGCTCCCGCGGGGTGAAGCGCGCGCCGGTCGGGAGCGGGTCGCTGACGCGGTCGACGCGGAAGGTGCGCCAGTCCTCGCGCCCGATGTCGTACGCGACGAGGTACCAGCGCCAGCCGGTCGACACCAGCCGGTACGGCTCGACGAGCCGCTTCGTCTCGGCGCCGTCGCCCGCGCGGTAGGCGAACCGCAGCCGCTCGCGGCCGGTGACGGCGCCCGCCAGCGCCGTCAGCGTCGAGGGCGCGACGGTGGCGCCGTCGCCCCGCGTCAGCGGCAGCGTCGCGTTCTGGAGCGTCGAGACCCGGTGCCGCAGCCGCGCCGGGAGCACCTGCTCCAGCTTGGCCAGGGCCCGTACCGATGCCTCGTCGACGCCCTCGATGGCGTGCCCCGCGCCGGCCCTGAGGCCGACGGCGATGGCGACGGCCTCCTCGTCGTCGAGGAGCAGCGGGGGCATGGCCGTGCCGGCGACGAGCCGGTAGCCGCCGATCGCGCCCTTCGTCGCCTCGACGGGATAGCCGAGGTCGCGGAGCCGGTCGATGTCGCGGCGGATCGTGCGCGGGGAGACCGAGAGCCGGTCGGCGAGCTCGCTTCCGGGCCACTCGCGCGGGGTCTGGAGGAGCGAGAGCAGATTGAGGAGTCGTGCCGGGGTGTCCGTCATGCACACCATCATGCGCGGCAATTAGGACGCCATCTGGCCTACATCACTCTTATGGTCCTCCTATGAGCGCACACGAGACCGACGCCGCCACGGGGGCGGGCAGCAGCACCACGGGGGACAGCAAGCGCTGGATCGCCCTGGCCATCGTCATGACGGCCGCCTTCATGGACCTGGTCGACGCCACGATCGTGAACATCGCGATCCCCAGCATCGAGCACGACCTCGGCACCACGACCACCGCGATCCAGTGGATCACCGCCGGCTACGCGCTGGCCTTCGCCGCCGGCCTCATCACCGGCGGCCGGCTCGGCGACATCTACGGCCGCAAGCGGCTCTTCCTCCTCGGCACGGCCGGTTTCACGGTCGCCTCCGCGCTGTGCGGCCTCGCCGCCAGCCCGGAGATGCTGGTCGCCTCCCGCCTCCTCCAGGGCACCATGGCCGCGATGATGGTGCCGCAGGTGCTGTCGATCGTCCACGTCACCTTCCCGCCGCACGAGCGCGGCAAGGTCTTCGGCCTCTTCGGCGCCATCGTCGGCCTGGGCGCGGTCTCCGGCCCGCTGCTTGGCGCGCTGCTCACCGAGTGGAACATCGCGGGCCTGGAGTGGCGCCCGATCTTCCTCATCAACCTGCCCGTGGGCGTCGCCGCGCTCATCCTCGGACGGAAGTTCATCACCGAGTCGAAGGCGCCGAAGGCGCTCCGCCTCGACCTCGTCGGCGTCGTCCTCGTCACCGCCGCGCTGCTCCTGCTGATCTACCCGCTGACCCGCGGCCGCGAGCTGGACTGGCCGCTGTGGGGCCACCTGATGATGGCGGCCAGCCCGGTGGTCTTCGCCGTCCTCGTCGCGTACGAGCGGTACAAGACGAAGAAGGACGGTTCGCCGCTCATCGAGCTGGCGCTGTTCAGGGTGAAGTCGTTCGCGGCGGGCATCGCCGTGCAGCTGACCTTCGGCATCGTGCTCGGCATCTTCTTCCTGGTGTGGACGCTCTACATGCAGCTCGGCCTCGGCTGGAGCGCCCTCCACGCGGGCCTGACCGGCGTGCCGTTCTCGATCGCGGTCTCCGCGGCGGCGGGCCTGTCGGTGCAGCTGCTCGTCCCGCGCTTCGGCCGCAAGGTGCTCCAGGCGGGCGCGCTGACGATGGCCGCGGGCATCCTGCTCTACTTCTTCGTCGCCGGGCGGTACGGCGCGGAGATCGCGTCCTGGCAGATGATCCCGGCCCTCGTGGTGATGGGCGTCGGCATGGGCCTGATCGTGGCGCCGCTCACCGACGCGGTGCTGTCGGAGGTCCCGAAGGAGCACGCGGGTTCGGCCTCCGGCCTGATCAACATGACGGGCCAGATGGGCAACGCGATCGGACTCGGCCTGGTGTCGGTGGTCTTCTTCGGCACCTTCGACGAGGAGCGGCTGAAGACGGCCCCGCAGGAGATCACGACGGCCTTCACGGACGCCTTCCGCAACTCCCTCGGGTGGGCCGCGGTGGTCCTCGCCGGGATCTTCCTGGTGATGTTCGCCCTGCCGGCCCGGCCCAAGCAGCACCTGGAGGGCGGCGCGGGCGACGAGGACGGCGAGGGCGGCGAGGACGGCGAGGGCGGCGAGGACGAGCCCGGGGCGGTGGAGAAGGAGCCCGCGCTCGTCTCCTGAACCACGCGGACCACGTAGAGGGGTGACCGCACCCCGTACGAGCGCAGGGCCCCGGTCTCCGGACCGGGGCCCTTCGCCATGCCCGCCGCCGGCCCTTCGCCCCGCTCCCTCCGGGCCCTTCGGCGGCACCCCGCCCGGCCCTTCGGCGGCACCCCGCCCGGCCCTTCGCCCTCGATGTCCGTTCGTGCCCGTTTGAATGCCCGGATCCGTTTACTTGCGGGAAGCGTGGGCGTAGTCTGACGGTGAAACCACAGGTTCGGGCATCGAACGGACACATACCCACCATGTACGCACCCGAGCGACAGCAAGAGATCCTCCGGCTCGCCCGCGAGAGCGGCCGCGTCGACGTCCTCTCCCTCGCCGAGGAGTTCCAGGTCACCGCCGAGACCGTACGGCGCGACCTCAAGGCCCTCGACCGGGCCGGGCTCGTCCGCCGGGTGCACGGCGGTGCCATCCCCGCCGGCCGGCTCGACTTCGAGCCCGACCTCGCCGAGCGCGAGGCGGTCGCCGCCGACGAGAAGGACCGCATCGTCGCCGCCGCCCTCGCCGAACTGCCCCACGAGGGCAGCGTCGTCCTCGACGCCGGCTCCACGGTCGCCCGGCTCGCCGCCGCCTTCCCCCTCGACAGCGCCCTCACCGTCGTCACCCACGCGCTGCCCGCCGCCGCCCGGCTCGCCGACCACCCCGGCATCGACCTGCACCTGGTCGGCGGCCGCGTCCGGCACCGCACCCGCGCCGCCGTCGACGCCTGGGCGCTGCGCGCCTACGGCGAGATCCGCGCGGACGTCGCCTTCGTCGGCGCCAACGGCTTCTCCGCCGCACACGGCCTCACCACCCCCGACCTCGCCGAGGCGGCGGTGAAGCGGGCCGTCCTCGCCTCCGCCCGCCGGGTCGTCCTCCTCGCCGACTCGGCCAAGCACGGCGAGGAGCACTTCGCCCGCTTCGGCGCCCTCTCCGACGTCGATCTGATCGTCACCGACAGCGGCCTCGCCCCCGAGACCGCCGCGGCCATCGAGGCCGCCGGAACGGAAGTCGTCCGCGCATGATCCTCACCGTCACCCCCAACCCCTCCCTGGACCGTACGTACGAGGTCCCCGGCCTGGACCGCGGCGAGGTGCTGCGGGCCACCGCCGAGCGCGTCGACCCCGGCGGCAAGGGCGTCAACGTCTCCCGCGCGGTCGCCGCCGCCGGCCGGCGGACCGTCGCCGTCGTCCCCCTCGGCGGCGCCCCCGGCGCTCTCGTCGCCCAGCTCCTCGCCGGACAGGGCATCGAGGTCGCCCCGGTCCCGGTCGCCGGCCAGACCCGCTCCAACATCGCCCTCGCCGAGCCGGACGGCACCCTCACCAAGATCAACGCCCCCGGCCCCGAACTCACCGCCGAGGAGTCCGAGTCGCTCCTCGCCACGGTCGGCGCCCACTCGGCCGCCGCCGGCTGGATCGCCTGCTGCGGCAGCCTCCCGCGCGGCCTCGCCCCCGAGTGGTACGCGCGGCTCGTCGCCCGCGCCCACGGCGCCGGCGCCCGGATCGCCCTCGACACCTCCGGCCCCTCCCTGCTCGCCGCCCTCACCGCCCGGCCCGACGTGGTGAAGCCCAACGCGGACGAGCTCGCCGAGGCCGTCGGCCGCCCCCTCCGCACCGTCGGCGACGCCGTGAAGGCCGCCGAGGAGGTACGGGAGCGGGGCGCGGGCACGGTCCTCGCCAGCCTCGGCGCCGACGGGCAGCTCCTCGTCACCGCCGCCGGCACCTGGTTCGGCTCGGCCGCCGTCCCCGTGGTCCGCTCCAACGTCGGCGCGGGCGACGCCTCCCTGGCCGGCTTCCTCGCGGCCGGCGGCGAGGGGCCGGAGGCGCTGGCCGCCGCCGTCGCCCACGGAGCTGCCGCCGTCCAGCTGCCCGGCAGTCAGATGCCCGGCCCGGCGGACCTCGACCCGGCCGCCGTCACCGTCACCTCCGACGTACCCCTGGACACCGTCCTCAGCGAGCAAGGGAGCCCGCGATGAGCACCATGATCACCGCGGACCTGGTCGACCTCGACCTGTCCGCCGGCACCAAGGAGGCCGCGGCCCGCTCGCTCGCCGAGCGCATGGTCGCGCTCGGCCGGGTGACGGACCTGGACGGCTTCCTGGCGGACGTCGCCGCCCGCGAGGCCCAGATGCCGACCGGTCTGGACGGCGGCATCGGCATCCCGCACTGCCGCAGCGTCCACGTCACCGCACCGACCCTCGCCTTCGGCCGCTCCGCCGTCGGCGTCGACTTCGGCGCCCCCGACGGCCCGGCGGACCTGATCTTCCTGATCGCCGCCCCGGCCGGCGCGGACGACGCCCATCTGACGATCCTGTCCTCGCTGGCCCGGCAGCTGATGGACGAGCGGTTCACCGGCGCGCTGCGGGCCGTGGACTCCCCGGTGGAGGCGGCGGCGATGATCGCGGGGGAGGAGCTTCCCGCCAAGGCACCGGCACCCGAAACCGAGCTGGAGCCCGAGCCCGAGCCCGAGCCCGAGCCCGGACCCGAGCCCGGACCCGAGCCCGAGCTTGAGCAGGTGCGGGAGCCTTCGAAGGCCGCTCCCTTCCGGATCGTCGCCGTCACCTCCTGCCCCACCGGCATCGCGCACACCTACATGGCCGCCGAGGCGCTGGAGAAGGCCGGGCGGGAGGCGGGCGTCGCACTCGTCGTGGAGACGCAGGGCTCGGCCGGCTTCACCCGGCTCGACCCGGCGGCCGTCGCCGCCGCCGACGGCGTGATCTTCGCCCACGACGTGCCCGTCCGGGAGAAGGAACGCTTCGCCGGGAAGCCGACCGTCGACGTCGGCGTCAAGGCCGGCATCAACCGTCCCGCCGAGCTGATCGCCGAGGTACGCGGCCGGGCCGAGCGCGGCGAGACCACCGCGGCCGCCGCCCCCACCCCCGTCGACAAGGCCGGCGAGCCCGAGGAGGGGTACGGCACCAAGCTGCGCAAGTGGCTGATGTCCGGCGTCAGTTACATGGTCCCGTTCGTCGCCGCCGGCGGTCTCCTCATCGCCCTGGGCTTCGCCCTCGGCGGCTACGACATCGACAAGGCCCCGTCCGTCGCCGAGCACTTCGCCTGGGGGCAGATCGACAGCTGGGCCGCGCTGATGTTCCAGATCGGCGGGCTCGCGTTCGCCTTCCTGGTGCCGGTGCTCGCCGGATACATCGCGTACGGGATGGCCGACCGGCCCGGCCTCGTCCCCGGCTTCGTCGGCGGCTCCATCGCGCTGACCATCGACGCCGGCTTCCTCGGCGGTCTCGCCGCCGGTCTCCTCGCGGGCGGCACGGTCCTCGCGATCCAGAAGGCGAGGGTGCCCGCCGCGCTGCGGGGCATCATGCCGGTGGTCGTGATCCCGCTGCTGTCGTCGATCGCCGTCGGCTTCCTGATGTTCCTGGTGATCGGCAAGCCGATCGCGAGTCTCCAGTCCGCCCTCACCGACTGGCTCTCCGGCCTCTCCGGCGCCAACGCGGTCATCCTCGGCGTGATCCTGGGCCTGATGATGTGCTTCGACCTCGGCGGCCCGCTGAACAAGGTCGCGTACGCCTTCGCCGTCGGCGGCCTCGCCACCCCCAACGAGGGCTCCCTCAAGGTGATGGCCGCCGTGATGGCCGCGGGCATGGTCCCGCCGCTGGCGATGGCGCTGGCCACGGCGGTCCGTGGCCGGCTCTTCACGAGGACCGAGCGCGAGAACGGCAAGGCCGCGTGGGTCCTCGGCGCCTCCTTCATCACGGAGGGCGCGATCCCCTTCGCCGCCGCCGACCCGCTGCGGGTCATCCCGGCCGCGATGGCGGGCGGCGCCGTCACCGGCGCCCTGTCGATGGCCTTCGAGTGCACCCTGCGGGCCCCTCACGGAGGGGTGTTCGTGATCCCGCTGATCGGCAACCCCTTCCTGTACCTGCTGGCCATCGTGGCGGGCGTCCTGGTCAGCGCCGGCCTGGTGATCCTCCTGAAGAGCACCACCCGCAAGAACCCCGCCGGGGCCGGGACCCCGGAGGACCGGACCGAGGCCGGGGCGGCGGTGACCGTCGCGGCCTGACCCGGCCCCCCGGACAGGAGGGGGCCATGACGAGGGGCGGCGCGCACCGCGAGCGCACCGCCCCTCGTCCCGTTCCCGGCGCCGTTACGCGTTCAGCTGCCCGAGGAACCTGTTCGTGGTGATCTTGTCCTTGGTCTTGTCGCCCTTGTCCGTGGGCGCCTTGTCCTTGGCCGCGCCCTTCTTGAGCGGCGGGTCACCCGGGGTCGGCGTGGTCAGTTCGAACCACGGGCCGATGTCGTCCATGGGCTCGCCGACGCAGTCGAGCGCGTCGGGGGTGCCGGGCACGATCTCGCACCGGGTCTCCCACACCTCGCCGTTCTCCGTCAGCACCTGCACGGAGACGTTGTTCGCCTGGGAGGCGACCGAGACGGCGCACGCGTTGGAGGGGTAGCCGGGGTGGAGCATCGGGTCGGTGAGGTCGTACCAGATGAACGGGGTGACGTTGGGGGTGAGATCCCGGATGCCGGCGTACGTGACGCCGTCGCTGAGCACGGCCTTGACCTCGCGGCTGTTGGCGGGGTTGTAGCCGTCGACGTCGATGCACGGACCGGTGGGCCCCTGCGCACCCTGCGGCCCCTGCGGACCGGCGGGCCCCTGAGGCCCGGCGGGACCCTGCGGTCCCTCGGGTCCTTCAGGGCCCTCAGGGCCCTCGGGCCCCTCCGGTCCCGCCGGACCCGCGGGACCGGCCGGTCCGGCCGGGCCGGTCTCGCCCTGCGGTCCCTCGGGTCCCTCGGGTCCCTCGGGTCCCTCGGGTCCCTCCGGTCCTTCAGGTCCCTGCGGTCCTGCGGGTCCGGCCGGTCCGGCCGGTCCGGTCTCGCCCTGCGGACCCTCCGGTCCCTCGGGTCCCTCCGGTCCTTCAGGTCCCTCGGGCCCCTGCGGTCCAGCCGGTCCAGCCGGTCCCGCGGGTCCGGCCGGTCCCGCCGGTCCGGCCGGTCCGGTCTCGCCCTGCGGTCCCTCAGGTCCCTCAGGTCCCTGCGGGCCCTCCGGTCCGGGCGGTCCGGGCGGGCCGGGAGGACCGGGAGGACCGGTCAGGCACCCGTGGGGCGGCGGGCCCTCCATCAGCCGCTCGACCATGCCGAGCGCGTCATCGACGTGCCGGGCCACCGCGTGCGGGTGGTGCGGGGGCGGGCCGTCCTGGTGGTGCGGCGGGCCGCACTCGTCGCCCGTGGGCGCTTCCGCCTGCGCGCCCGCCTGCTGGGCGGGGCTGTGGGCGACGGCGACCGAGGGGCTCGCGACGCCGGCGATGACGAGCGCGAGCGAGGCGACGGCACTGCCGGTGCGCCAAGAGCGTCGTCGGGCGATCGGCCCCAGCGTGGACGGGGTCCTGGAATCAGGACGCATACATGTGCTCCTTCGACACCCGGTTCGAAACCGGATCGAACATTCTCGGGAAACCTGTTCGGGCTTCACTGGAATGTTCGGGTCGCGATCGCGGCGCCTTGAGGAACGCGAGGGGCAATCCAACCACCGGCCTACACCCGGTCCCGGATGGACGCGTACGCCGGGGCGAACACCCGGACAGAGCACGAAAGAGCCTGTTCACGCGGGTCCCGGCGACTCCGCGGGCCCCTCGGGGAGGGGGCCGCGAGGGCCTGCGGGCCCCTCGCTGGTGTTGCCGGACGGCCGCTCCTCTGCGTGCCGCCCGGCGGGGTCTCAGCGGACCCGGGAGCGGGCCTCCATCGCGCCGCGGGCGGCGGCCTCCGACTCGTACACCTCGCACATGTGCCGGCCGTCGGGGGTGGCCGTGTGCTCGACCTCCCAGAGGCTCAGCTCGCTGCCGTCGAGGAGCAGGAACTGGTGCTCGTAGAGGGTGAAGCCGGCGTCCCGGCCGCCCTCCACGGGGCAGTTCCGGCCGAAGACCTGGGTGATGTGGTGGGCGAAGGCGATGCGCAGCCGGCGGGCGGTCCGCCCGGTCGGCCGGTCCTCGTTCTCCGCGCGGCGCAGGACCCGGCGGGCGTGGTCCGCCGAGTTGTCCGGCACGTACATCCGGGGCTGGGCGGGTATGGGCCGGGCGAGGAGCGCGCCGAGCGCCGCCAGGTCGTCGTCGTCGCCGAGCGGACGCCCGTCGGCCCGCTCCACGGTCCACCCCGGCAGCGGGCCCGCGGACAGCCGGGAGGCGGCGAGCCGCGCCTCCGCCTCCTCCGCGTACAGCTCGTGCTGTTCGGTGCCGTCCCGGCCCGCGTTGTGCACGAGCTCCCACAGGGTGAGGGCGCTGCCGTCGGACAGCAGGTAGGCGTGGCGGTAGGTGGTGCGGTGCAGCGAGGAACTGTGGTGCGAGGAGTGCAGCGCGGTGGAGTGGGCGAGCGCCGACTCCAGGCGCTCCACCATCGCGTCGGGCAGGTCGAAGGAGTTGAGCGCCCGGCCGAGAAGCCGCTCGACGTGCGTCTCGGTCGTCTCGTACGGATCGTGGTGATCCCGCGGATCGTTCAAGAGGGTCTCCAGGCCGTCGCCGCATGTCACTTGGTGCTTGCTTAACGTAGTCCCTGGGTCCGACAACGGGGTCGGGGTTACGGAAAACGAGGGGTGGGCGGAGGAAGTTCCCGTCCCCGGATCCTCCCTCAACTCCCCTTCTCTTACCGGGAGTACGGCCCCTGTGGGGGGTCGTACAGCTCCCCGTACGAGGGGAAGTCGCCGCCCGGGCCGCGCTGCCCCCCGGGGGCGGCGAGCACCGCGCGGACGATCGCCCGGGTCACCAGATCGGCACCGGCCGCCAGGACCTCGTTCAGGGCGAGCGGCCCCGGCGCGGCCGGCAGCTCCCGGGCCCCGGTGGCGAGCGCGAAGACCGTGTCCCCGTCGTTCATCAGGTGCACCGGCCGGATCGCCCGCGCGATGCCGTCGTGCGCCGTCCCCGCCACCTTCTGGGCCTGGGCGCGGGTCAGGGCCGCGTCCGTGGCCACCACCGCGAGGGTTGTGTTCAGCGGCGGCCGGACCGAGGCCGCGCGGGCCTCGGCGAGCCGCCGCACCGCCGCCTCGTGCACCGCGGCGGCCGGCGGCACGGGCGGGCCGCCGCCGTCGAACAGCGCCCCGTACAGCACGCCGGTCGCCGGATCGACCGCCGAACCGACCGCGTTCACCACCGCCAGGGCGGCGACCGTGACGCCGGACTCCAGGCGGAGGCTCGCCGTGCCGACACCGCCGCGCATCCCGCCGACGACCGCCCCCGTGCCGGCGCCGACCGCGCCCGCCGCCACGCGCGCGTGGTCCCCGGACGCCGCCGCGGCCTCCACGGCGGCCCGGCCCGTGGCGGCGTCCGGGCGGGCCGCGAAGTCGCCGCCCCGGCCCAGGTCGAAGACACAGGCGGCCGGGACCACCGGCACCACGTGCGCGGGGTCGGGACCGACCCTGACCCCGCGCCGGCGCTCCTCCAGCCAGGCCATCACCCCGGCGGCGGACTCCAGGCCGTAGGCGCTGCCGCCGGTCAGCACGAGGGCGTCGATCCGCTGGACCACGTTCCTCGGGTCGAGGGCGTCCGTCTCACGGGTCCCCGGGCCCCCGCCGCGTACGTCCACGGCGGCCACGGCCCCGCCCTCCGGGGCGAGCACGACCGTGGTCCCCGACAGCGCCCGGGGCCCGGCCACGCGCGCGTGGCCCACCCGGATGCCGGGCACGTCGGTCAGTCCGTCGGGGAAGAACCGCTCAACTGTCATGTCCCCTTCCTACCTCAGGACGTACGGACCCACCTCAGGAACGTCCGGCCGTCCCGGTGGCCGGGTTCCGCGCGGTGAGCGTCACCCCGACCGCCACCGTCGCCGCCGCCACCAGACCGGCCGCGAACACCGCCCAGCGGCCCGCGAAGGAACACATCAGGATCGCGAGCGCCGACACCGGCAGCACCGCCTGCTGCGCGATGCCGACCTTGAAGTAGCGGGCGTGCAGCAGCCACACCGACAGCAGGAACACGGCCGCCGGGATCGTCACCGACGCCGAGGCCGCGAGCGTGCTGATGTGCGCCTTGCCGACGGCCTGCTCCACGGCGATCTCCAGACCGGCGCCGACCGCCGCCGCCGACATGAAGATCACGAAGTGGCCGTACCCCCACAGGAAGCCCTGCCGGTTGTCCCTCAGCCGGTCGTGCGCCGGGACGACGAAGTAGATCCACCAGGCCGCGAAGACGATGAGCAGCCCGCCCGCCGCGATCGGCAGCAGCTCGTTCAGGGCGTCGTGCTCCGCCACCCCCGACTTCACCGCCACCGTCGCCGCCGCCACCGACTCGCCGAGCACGATGATCGTGAACAGGCCGTACCGCTCCGCGATGTGGTGCGGATGCCACGTGCTCGCCGCGTCCTTCTCCGCGTACACCGGCACCGCGAGCTCCGCCGCCACCAGCGCCAGGAACACCCACGGCACCGCCCCGTCCGGCACGAACAGCAGCACCAGCCACCCCAGCTGCACCGCCAGCACCCCGCCCGCGTACCGCCGGCACATCGTCCGCTCCTCCGCCGACCCGGCGTGGTGCGCGGCCCGCAGCCACTGCGAGGCGAGCGCCACCCGCATCACCAGATAGCCCAGGTAGACGACGAGGAAGTCATGCTCCTCGAACGCGCGCGACACACCCGCGGCGAGGATCAGCACCCCCGTGATCTGCACGAACGTGACGACCCGGTACAGCACGTCGTCGTTGTCGTAGGCCGAGGCGAACCACGAGAAGTTCATCCACGCCCACCAGATGGCGAAGAACACCATCGCGTAACTCACCACCCCCTCGCCCGCGTGCCCCTCCGCCACCGCGTGCACGAGCGCCGCGCCCGCCTGGGCGACGGCGACCACGAAACACAGGTCGAAGAAGAGCTCCAGCGGTGTGGCGGTCCGGTGCGACTCCTCACGGGAGCGCGCGGTCAGCGGCAGGAACGGTTGCGTCATACGGCCAGCACAGCAGAGCCGCGCCCCGCCGCTCTCAAGCCACGCGGAGCGGTACCGCCTCCCGCCGCTCTCAAGCCACGCGGAGCGGTACGGCCTCCGGGAACGCCGCCGCCTCGTAACGGGCCGCCACCAGCCGCGCCAGCCGCGGATGGTCCGCCAGCGGCGCCGACACGGCACACACGTCCCGCAGCGCCTCCAGACCACGGGAGAACCGGCCGGGCGCCAGCAGGTGCGCCGCCACCGCCACCCGCCGGAAACCGTCCGCACGCGCGCGTGCCACCGCCTCCGCCGGAGCCGGCGACACCGCCGAGCAGTACGCCACCGACACCGGCACCGCGAGCAGCCGCCCCAGCTGCTCCGCCGCCACGAGGGTCCCGTCGTTCCCGCCCGGACGCGACGAACCGGCCCCCGCGACGACGACCGCGTCCGCCGGGCCGCCCGCCGCCCGCTCGGCGGCCCGCAGCCGCTCGTACAGCGCGAGCGCCACCGCCCGCTCGCCCCGCAGCCCCGGCGTGACGGAGCACGCGAACCGCCCCGCCACGGCCGGCACGTCCACCGTCCGGTGGAACCCGTCGCCAAGCAGCAGCGGCACGACGACCGCGCCCGGACGGCCGGCCAGCACAGCCGGGAGCGAGGGCAGCCGGTGGTCCAGGTACGCCACGGTGACCGGCGCCCCGGTCAGGCGCCGTACGGCCCCGGCCAGCCGGGCCGTGGCCGCAGCCGCCTCGGCGACGGCGCTCCCGTGCGCCGCGAGGACGAGCTCACGCATCCTGCCGCTCCTTCCGGTCCGGCCGCCACGGCTCCCGGGGGTGCACCGTCCCCGGGAGTCGCCGGCGGGCGGGACCGGTCCGGCGGTGTCGTACGCCGCCCGGGCCCGTACCCCCACGCTAGGGCCCGCGCCGCGCCCCCCGCCCCCGCCGTTCGGCCCCGCCGCGAGGGCCACAAGTCCCCCCTCCTCGGGCCCTTTCCGGGGCGGCGGCGGCCCCCCACCGCCCTACGGTCGAAGACACGGAGACACCCCCCACCACCCGGAGCCACCATGTCCTCCAGCCCGTCCCTCGTCCTCGTCGGCCACGGCATGGTCGGCCACCGGCTCCTGGAGGCACTCGCCGAACGCAAGGCCCTGGCGCCGGCCTCACCGACCTCATCCCACCCATCCACCTCACCGACCTCACCCACCTCACCCTCTTCCCCCGCCGCCCCCGGCTGGCGCGTCACCGTCCTGGCCGAGGAGGACGTGCCCGCCTACGACCGCGTCCACCTCTCCTCCGTCTTCGCCGGCACCGCGCCCGAACGGCTCGGCCTCGCCGCCCCCGGCTTCCTCGCCGACCACGGCATCGACCTGCGGCTCGGCGACCCCGCCGAGCACATCGACACCACCGCCCGCACCGTCACCACCACCTCCGGCGCCGTCGTGCCCTACGACACCCTGGTGCTCGCCACCGGCTCGTACCCCTTCGTCCCGCCGATCCCCGGCGCCGACGCCCCCGGCTGCTTCACGTACCGCACCCTCTACGACGTACACGCCCTCACCGCCCACGCCGAACACGCCAGGACCGGCGTCGTCATCGGCGGCGGACTCCTCGGCCTGGAAGCGGCCGGCGCCCTGTGCACCCTCGGACTCGCCGCCCACGTCGTCGAGTTCGCGCCCCGCCTGATGCCCCTCCAGGTCGACGACGGCGGCGCGGCCGCCCTGCGGGCCACCATCGAGTCGATGGGCGTGACCGTGCACACCGGCGTCGGCGCCACCCGCGTCGAGACGGACGCCGCCGGCCGCACCACCGCCCTCACCCTCTCGAACGGCGAACGGATCCCCGCCGACCTCGTCGTCTTCTCCGCCGGCGTGCGCCCCCGCGACCGGCTCGCCCGCGAGGCCGGGCTCGCCGTCGGCGACCGCGGCGGCGTCGCCGTCGACCCGCACTGCCGCACCACCGACCCGCACGTGTACGCGATCGGCGAATGCGCCCAGACCGCCGACGGGCGCGTCTACGGCCTCGTCGCCCCCGGCTACCAGATGGCCGAGACCGTCGCCGACCAGCTCGCCGGCGACGGCGCGACGGAGTTCACCGGCGCCGACACCTCCACCAAGCTGAAACTGATGGGCGCGGACGTCGCCTCCTTCGGCGACCCCTTCGCGGGCGGCACCGAAGCCACCGAGATCGTCTTCTCCGACGGCCGCGAAGGCGTCTACAAGAAGCTGCTCCTCGGCCCCGACGGGCGGCTCCTCGGCGGCATCCTGGTCGGCGACGCCGAGGCGTACGGCTCGCTGAAGCCGCACGCCGGGCGGCGGCTGCCCGCCCCGCCCGAGGCGTTCCTCCTGCCCCCGGCCGCCGGCGGCACCGGCCTCCCCGGCGCGGACGCCCTCCCCGACGACGCCGTCGTCTGCTCCTGCCACAACGTCACCAAGGGCGCGGTCGGCGCGGCCATCGCCGAGCACGGCCTCACCGACCTCGGCGGGATCAAGCGCCGCACCAAGGCGGGCACCGGCTGCGGCGGCTGCGCCACCACCCTCCAGGCCGTCCTCGACGCCGCCGGCGTCGCCCGGCGCCGCGGCCTCTGCGAGCACTTCCCCGAACTGACCCGGCCCGAACTGTACGAACGCGTCCGCACCGAACGCATCCGCTCCTTCACCGAACTGATGGAGCGGTACGGCTCCGGCACCCCGGGCTCCGTCACGTCCGGCTGCACCGTCTGCAAGCCCGTCGTCGCCAACGTCCTCGGCACCCTCGCCCCCGAACTCGGCCTCCGCCACGTCCTGGAAGGCGAACAGGCCGCGCTCCAGGACTCCAACGACCTCTTCCTCGCCAACCTCCAGAAGGACGGCACCTACTCCGTCGTCCCCCGCGTCCCCGGCGGCGAGATCACCCCCGCACAGCTCATCGCCCTCGGCGAGGTGGCCCGCGACCACGGCCTCTACAGCAAGATCACCGGCGGCCAGCGCATCGACCTCTTCGGCGCCCGCAAGGAGGACCTGCCGGCCATCTGGCGCACGCTCATCGCCGCCGGCTTCGAGTCCGGGCAGGCGTACGGCAAGTCGCTGCGGACCGTGAAATCCTGCGTGGGCGCGAAGTTCTGCCGCTTCGGACAGGGCGACTCGGTCCAGCTCGCCATCGACCTGGAGCTCCGCTACCGGGGCCTGCGCGCCCCGCACAAGATCAAGGGCGGCGTCTCGGGCTGCCTGCGCGAGTGCGCGGAGGCCCGCGGCAAGGACATCGGCGTCATCGCCACCGCCGGCGGCTGGAACCTGTACGTCTGCGGCAACGGCGGCGCCACCCCCCGCCACGCCGACCTGCTCGCCTCCGACCTGTCGGCGGCCGAACTCCTCGCCCTGACCGACCGCTTCCTCATGTACTACCTCCGGACCGGCGAGCGCCTGGAGCGCACCTCGGCCTGGCTGGAACGCCTCGGCGGCTCCGGCGCCGGCATCGCCCACCTCAGAGAGGTGCTGATCGAGGACTCGCTCGGCATCGGCGCCGACCTGGAGGCGCAGATGGAGCGGCACGTGGCCGCCTACCGCGACGAGTGGCGGGCCGTCCTGGACGACCCGGAGGCGCTCGCCCGCTTCGCCCCGCACGTGGCCGGCGTCGAGTTCCTGGAGCCGGGGCGCGGCCGGGCGGCGGTGCTGCCGGACGGCACGGAGGCGGCGCTCTTCAAGGACGCGGAGGGCGCGGTGTACGCGGTGGGCAACCGGGACCCGTACTCGGGCGCCGACGTCATCGCGAACGGCATCATGGGCAGCCGCGACGGCGTGCCGGTGGTCGCCTCCCCGATGCACAAGCAGGAGTTCGACCTGCGGACCGGCGCGAGCCTGGACGACCCGGGCGTCACGCTCCCGCTCCTGCCGGTGCCGGAGGCGCCGCGCGCCTGAGGGCCCCGGCCGGCGCCCCGTACCCCGAACTGCCCCCGGCCCGTGTCCGACGGCCCCACACCCCTTTCAGGGGTCGTCGGACCGGGCCCGGGGGCACCCCCGTTCCCGGAGTCCGACCGGCCCGCCCCCACCGGGACCTAGGACCGCCCCGGAAGCCGACCTAGGCCCGCCCGCGTTCGCGACCATCGGCACTGACGACACCCCTCCACCGAAGCGCAGCCTGGAAAGGCAAGGAAGAAGCCTCGAAAGGGCTCGTAAACGTCAGGGAAGTCAGGGAAGCGCCATGAGTTCCGTAGTCCAGGACAGCAGAGCGACAGGCGGATCACCCGCCTCGTACGACACGGAGCAGTACCGCCCCGGCCGGACCATCAACGACTGGGAGCCGGAGAACGAGCTCTTCTGGAAGTCGATCGGCAAGAAGGTCGCCAACCGCAACCTGTGGATCGCGGTCCCCGCCCTCCTCGTCGCCTTCGTCGTCTGGCAGGTCTGGTCGGTCACGGCGACCAACCTCAAGGACGTCGGCTTCGGCTTCTCGACCTCGCAGCTGTTCTGGCTGACGGCCATCCCGGGTCTCACCGGCGGAACGGCCCGCGTCTTCTACACCTTCCTCGGCCCGATGATCGGCCAGCGGCGCTTCACCGCCCTCTCGACGGCCGTCCTCGTCGTCCCGCTGATCTGGCTCGGCATCGCGATCCAGGACCCGACCACCCCCTACGGCGTGATGGTCGTCATCGCCGCCCTCTGCGGCATCGGCGGCGCCAACTTCGCCTCCTCGCTCGCCAACATCGGCTTCTTCTTCCCCAAGGCGAAGAAGGGCAGCGCGACCGGCATCAACGGCGGCCTCGGCAACCTCGGCGTGTCCGTCGTACAGCTGCTGACCCCGATCGTCATCACCTGGTCGACGATCGCGATCGGCTCCGCCCAGCACAAGGCCGACGGCACCCCCGTCTATCTGCAGAACGCCGCCTTCCTCTGGGTGCCGATCCTGCTGATCCTGGCCGCCGTCGCCTGGTTCGGACAGAACGACCTCAAGGTCGCCTCCACCCCCTTCAAGCAGCAGAAGGTCATCTTCAAGCGCAAGCACAACTGGCTGATGACCTGGCTGTACGTCGGCACCTTCGGCTCCTTCATCGGCTTCGCCGCCGCCCTGCCGATGCTGATCAAGACCACCTTCCCGGACTACTCCGTCGCCACCTACGCCTGGATGGGCCCGGCCGTGGGCGCCCTCGCCCGCTGGGGCGGCGGCTGGATCGCCGACAAGTGGGGCGGCGCCCGGGTCACCATCCTGTCCTTCGTGGGCATGGCCGGCGCCATCGTCGGCGTCATCAACTTCCTGCCCTCGGGCGGCGACGGCGGCAACTTCTACGGCTTCTTCTTCTGCTTCCTCGCCGCGTTCTTCTTCTCCGGCATCGGCAACGGCTCGACCTTCCGCCAGATCCCGGTCATCTTCCGCGGCACCCACCTCAAGGGCCTCACCGAAGGCACCCCCGAACACACCAAGGCCCTCAAGCAGGCCGAGATGGAATCGGGCGCGGTCACCGGCTTCACCTCCGCGATCGCCGCCTACGGATTCTTCTTCATCCCGGCGCTCTTCGGCTCGGTCGCCGTCACCAGCGCGATGTGGGGCTTCGTCGCCTTCTACGTCAGCTGCATGGTCGTGACCTGGTGGTTCTACGCCCGCAAGGGCGCCGAGGCCCCCAGCTGAACCCCACCGGAAAACCCCGCGAAAGGTCCCGCCACGGCGGGGCCTTTCCGCATGCCCGGAAAAGGGACCAAGGACCGTCGACCGGTGACCAATGCCGCCACGGATGATCGATCAAAAGGAGTGAAATGAAGGTAGGCAACGACGCGATCGAATGACTCGAAGAAGGCGGTGCGGGCAGTGACTGCGACTCCTGCGGAAGCGACGGCGACCGAGCGGGCCTGGAACGGCTTCAAGGGCGGACTGTGGCGCGACGCCATCGACGTCCGCGACTTCATCCAGCAGAACTACACCCCGTACGAAGGCGACGACTCCTTCCTCGCCGGCCCCACCGAGCGGACCACCGCCGTGTGGAAGGCGATCACGGACAAGTTCCCCGAGGAGCGCGCCAAGGGCGTCCTCGACGTCGCGTACGACATCCCCTCCACCATCACCGCCCACGCCCCCGGCTACATCGACCGCGACAAGGACCTGATCGTCGGCCTCCAGACCGACGCCCCGCTCAAGCGGGCGATCATGCCCTACGGCGGCTGGCGGATGGTCGCCGGCGCCCTGGAGACGTACGGCTACCCGGTCTCCCAGGAACTGGAGAAGGTCTTCACCGAGTACCGCAAGACCCACAACGCCGGCGTCTTCGACGCCTACACCCCGGAGATCCGCGCCGCCCGCAAGGCCGGCATCGTCACCGGCCTCCCCGACGCCTACGGCCGAGGCCGCATCATCGGCGACTACCGCCGCGTCGCCCTCTACGGCGTCGACCGCCTCATCGCCGTCAAGAAGGACGAGAAGGCCGAACTCGACGTCCTCCCGGCCGGCCACCGCTCCCTGGAGGAAACCCTCCGGCTCCGCGAGGAACTCTCCGAGCAGCTGCGCGCCCTCGGCGAACTGAAGGCCATGGCCGCCTCGTACGGCCACGACATCTCCGGCCCCGCCACCACCGGCAGCGAGGCGATCCAGTGGCTGTACTTCGCCTACCTGGCCGCCGTGAAGGAGCAGAACGGCGCCGCGATGTCGCTGGGCCGCACCTCCACCTTCGTCGACGTCTACCTCCAGCGGGACATCGACGCCGGACTCCTCACCGAGGAGCAGGCCCAGGAACTCGTCGACGACTTCATCATCAAGCTCCGCATCGTCCGCTTCCTGCGCACCCCCGAGTACGACGAGCTGTTCTCCGGCGACCCGACCTGGGTCACCGAGTCCATCGCCGGCATGGGCGAGGACGGCCGCCCGCTCGTCACCCGGACCTCCTTCCGCTACCTCCAGACCCTGTACAACCTCGGCCCGGCCCCCGAGCCGAACATGACCGTCTTCTGGTCGCCGAGGCTGCCCCAGGGCTTCAAGGAGTTCTGCGCCCGGGTCTCGATCGACACCTCGTCCGTGCAGTACGAATCGGACGAGCTGATGCGCCCCCGCTTCGGCGACGACACCGCCATCGCCTGCTGCGTCTCGGCGATGCCCGTCGGCAAGCAGATGCAGTTCTTCGGCGCCCGCGTGAACCTCGCCAAGACCCTGCTGTACGCGATCAACGGCGGCCGCGACGAGAAGTCCGGCGCCCAGGTCGGCCCCGCCACCGGCGCGCTCACCTCCGAGGTCCTCGACTACGACGAGGTGATGGACAGGTTCGACGAGCAGATGGAATGGCTCGCGAACGTCTACGTCCACGCCCTGAACGTCATCCACTACATGCACGACAAGTACGCGTACGAGCGCATCGAGATGGCCCTCCACGACCGCGACGTACGCCGGACCATGGCCTGCGGCATCGCGGGGCTCTCGGTCGCCGTCGACTCGCTCGCCGCCATCAAGTACGCGAAGG
Organism: Streptomyces sp. NPDC085460; assembly: GCF_044541975.1. NCBI lineage: Bacteria > Bacillati > Actinomycetota > Actinomycetes > Kitasatosporales > Streptomycetaceae > Streptomyces > Streptomyces sp. NPDC085460. The sequence goes on along the minus strand of NZ_JBITTO010000011.1, from coordinate 188,764 downwards.
TCAGCCCCGTCCGCGACGAGACCGGCCTCGCCACCGACTACGAGATCGACGGCTCCTACCCGGCCTACGGCAACAACGACGAACGGGCCGACGAGATCGCCGTCTGGCTGGTCGAGGAGTTCATGCGGAAGGTGCGCAAGCACCCCACCTACCGGAACGCCGAACACACCCAGTCCGTCCTGACCATCACCTCGAACGTCGTCTACGGCAAGAAGACCGGCAACACCCCCGACGGCCGCCGGGCCGGCGAACCGTTCTCCCCGGGCGCCAACCCCATGAACGGCCGCGACACCCACGGCTACGTGGCCTCCGCCCTGTCGGTCGCCAAGCTGCCGTACGAGGACGCCGAGGACGGCATCTCGCTCACCAACACCGTCACCCCCGACGGCCTGGGCCGCACCCCCGAGGAGCGGATCAAGAACCTGGCCGGCGTGCTCGACGGCTACATGGCGAGCGACGGCTTCCACATGAACGTCAACGTCCTCAACCGGGACGTGCTGATGGACGCCATGGAGCACCCGGAGAACTACCCCCAGCTCACCATCCGGGTCTCGGGCTACGCGGTCAACTTCGTCCGCCTCACCCGCGACCAGCAGCTCGACGTCCTGAACCGGACCTTCCACGGGGCGCTCTAAGCGTCGCCTCGGGGCGCGGGGCGCGGGGCGCGGGGCGCGGAACGGCGAACGCCGAACGCCGAACGCAGCAGGGGGGAGGGGGCCCCTCCCCCCTCCCCCTCCCCGCCCACCCTCCCCACGCCACCCTCCCCGCCCCACCCTCCCCGCCCCACCCCACCCCTCCCCACCCACCTCTCCTCCCCCAGGAGGCCCTGTCATGGCCACGCTTCTCGGCCCGGACATCCCCGTCCGCCCCGCCGCCCCGGTCCGGGTGGCGGCGGCCACTCCGGCCGCCGCCGTGACTCACCGCCCGTCCGAGGGGTCGGTGCATTCCTGGGATCTGTCCACCGGGGTCGACGGTCCCGGCACCCGCTTCGTCACCTTTCTCTCCGGCTGTCCGCTGACCTGCCTCTACTGCCACAACCCCGACACCTGGAAGATGCGGAACGGCAAGCGGACCTCCGCCGACGACGTGATCGCCGAGGCGGCCAAGTACGTCCGTTTCATCTCCGCCTCCGGTGGCGGCGCCACCGTCTCCGGCGGCGAACCGCTCCTCCAGCCCGTCTTCACCGGCGAGCTGCTGCACCGCATGAAGCACGAGCTGGGCCTGCACACCGCCCTCGACACCTCCGGTTTCCTCGGCGTCCGCGCCACCGACGCCCTGCTGCGCGACACCGATCTGGTCCTGCTCGACATCAAGTCCTGGGACCCGGAGACGTACCGGAAGGTCACCGGCCGGCCGCTGAAGCCGACCCTGGACTTCGCCCGGCGCCTCGCCGAGCTCGGCCAGGACGTGCACGTCCGCTTCGTCCTCGTCCCCGGTCTCACCGACGACCCCGCCAACGTCGACGGCGTCGCCGCCTTCGCCGCCGGCCTCGGCAACGTCTCCCGTGTCGACGTCCTCCCCTTCCACAAGCTGGGTGAGGCCAAATGGCAGGCGCTGGGCATGCCGTTCACCCTCCACGACACCCCGTCGCCCGACCCCGAGCAGGTCGCCGCCGTCCGCGAGGTCTTCCGGGGCCACGGTCTGCACGCCGTCTGAACCCCGCCGCGACGAGAGCGGGGTGCGACGCGTTCACCCCTCAAGCCCTCAAAACGGGCTTAATGGGTACATACGTCCTACCGTGGCTGCGTGACCGAGCCACCGCAGACCGCCGAGCCCACCACCCCCGAGCCGGAGGCGCCCGCCCCGGTCCCGGACGGCCGCGCGCCCCAGACCCCAGCCGCCGTCCGCCGCCGCGCCGTCCTCGCCGGCGCCGCCGTCTCCGCCCTCCTCATCCTCGCGATCGTCTTCGGCAGCCGGCTGCTCCGCGACTTCGACTCGGCGCTGCTGCCCTACGCCGTCGCCACCGTCTTCCTCGCCTTCGGCGTCGCCTACCGCTACACCGTCTGGATCTCCGCCCCCGGCGCCCGGCGCCTCTTCCGCCAGGGCTGGCGCTCCTTCTTCTCCGCCGAGAACTTCCGCAAGGCCCCCACCGCCCTGCCGAAGATGATCGCCACCTATCTCGGCTTCCAGAAGTTCCTCGGCGCCCGCTCGCACGCCCGCTGGGCCGCTCACCAGCTCCTCTTCTGGGGCTGCATCCTCGCCGCGCTCATCACCTTCCCGCTCACCTGGGGCTGGTTCACCTTCACCTCGGACAGCGGCGACGGCCCCGGCTACGAGATGCGGATCTGGGGCTTCAAGGTCCTCGGCTTCAACGCGCTCAACGCCATCGGCTGGCTCATGTTCCACGGCCTGGACATCGCCGCCGTCCTCGTCATCGCCGGCGCCTCCTACTTCCTGTGGCGGCGCATGAAGGACCGCGGCGCCATCACCGGCCAGCGCTTCGCCTACGACCTGATCCCGCTCATCGCCCTGATCGTCATCTCGGTCACCGGCCTGCTGCTCACCTTCTCGTCGATCTTCCTGCACGGCGGCGGCTACGAGTTCCTGGCGATCCTCCACATGGTCTCGGTCGTCTTCACCCTCATCTACATCCCCTTCGGGAAGTTCTTCCACATCGTCCAGCGGCCCGCCGCCGTCGGCATGCAGCTCTTCAAGTACACCTCCCGCCGCAAGGACGAGGAGCTCCAGACCTGCCGCCGCTGCCACGAGCCCATCGACACCGCCGACTACGTCGACAACCTGCGCGGAACGATGAAGGACCTCAAGCTCGACTTCGACGAATGGGCCGAGTACTGCCCCCGCTGCAAGCGCGTCCTGCGCGGCAACGCCTACCTCACTCACGTCAAGAAGGGCTTCCAGTAAGTGACCGCGACCGACCCGTCCCGCTCGCTGCCGCTCGACCCGTCCGTCGCGCCGCCCGGCACCAGGAACTTCCGCGACGCCGGCGGGATCCCCGCCGACCGCTGGCACGCCGACCAGAACGAGGAGACCCTCGTCCCCACCCACTGCTGCTTCTGCGGCGTGCAGTGCGGCATGTACCTGCGCGTCGACCACGCGGGCAAGGTCTTCGGCGTCGAACCCCGCAACCACGACATCAACCGGATGCGGCTCTGCCCCAAGGGCATCAACGCCTACCAGCAGGTCAACCACCCCGACCGGCTCACCTCCCCCCTCATGCGGCGCAACAGGGACGAGGAGTTCCGGCCCGTCAGCTGGGAGGAGGCGCTCGACCACACCGTCTCCGAGATCCGCCGGATCCAGACCGAGTACGGCAACGACGCCTTCGGGCTGCTCGGCGGCGCCAGCCTCTACTCGGAGAAGACCTACCTCGTCGGCAAGTTCGCCCGGGTCGCGCTGAAGACCAAGCACGTCGACTACAACGGACGCCTCTGCATGGTCTCCGCCGCCGGCGCCAACAAACTCGCCTTCGGCATCGACCGGGCCGGCAACCCCTTCTCCGACATCCTCCTCACCGACTGCCTCCTCATCGCCGGCTCCAACGTCGGCGAATGCTTCCCGGTGATGACCCAGTACCTGTGGGGCGCCCGCGACCGGGGCGCGAGCCTGATCGTGGTCGACCCCCGGCAGACCGCCATCGCCCGCACCGCCGACGTCCACGTCGCCCTCAAGCCCGGCACCGACTCCGCCTTCTTCAACGCGGTGCTCCACGTCATCGTCGCCGAAGGGCTCACCGACGAGGCGTACCTCGCCGGCCACACCACCGGCTGGGACGAGGTCAAGGCCACCGTCGCCGAGTACCCGCCGTCCCGCTCCGCGCGGATCTGCGGCGTCCCCGAGGAACAGATCGTCCAGGTCGCCCGCATGTTCGCCGGCGCGGACAAGGCCATGGCCTGGCACGCCCGCGGCGTGGAACACCACTCCCAGGGCGTCGAGAACTGCCTCACCATCATCAACCTCTGCGTCGCCACCGGGAACATCGGCAAGCCCGGCGCCGGCTACGGCACCATCACCGGCCAGGGCAACGGCCAGGGCGGCCGCGAACACGGCCAGAAGTCCGACCTCCTCCCCGGCGGCCGCTCCATCTCCAACCCCGAGCACCGCCGCCAGATCTGCGAGATCTGGGGCATCGAGGAGTCCGAGCTCCCGCCCGCCGGCACCTCCATGATGGAGATGGTCTGGCAGATGCAGCGCGCCGAGATCCGCGGCCTCATCGGCATCTGCAACAACCCCTTCGTCTCCCTGCCGAACTACGCCACGGTCAAGGAGGGCTACGACACCCTCCAGTTCCACGCCCAGTTCGACTTCTTCCTCTCCGAGACCGCCGCCAACGCCCACGTCGTCTTCCCCGTCACCGTCTGGGCCGAGGACGAGGGCGTCATGGCCAACGCCGAGGCCCGCGTCGTCAAGCACAACAAGGCCCAGGAACCCCCCGCCGGGGTCCGCACCGACACCTGGGTGATGTGCGAGCTGGCCAAGCGGCTCGGCGCCGGGGACAAGTTCGCCTTCCCCGACTCCCGCTCCGTCTTCGAGGAGCTGCGGATCGCCTCCGCCGGCACCGTCAACGACTACTACGGGATCACCTACGAGCGCCTGGAGGAGACCGGAGGCATCGCCTGGCCCTGCCCGACCACCGAGCACCCCGGCACCCCCCGCCTCTTCGAGGACGGGCGCACCTACCACCCCGACGGCAAGATCCACCTCCAGGTCGTCGAGTGGCACCCGCCGATGGACCCGTACAGCGAGGAGTACCCCCTCTCGCTCACCACCGGCCGCACCGTCGCCCACTTCCTCTCCGGCAACCAGACCCGCCGGCTCGGCGCCCTCGTCGAACAGACCCCCCGCCCGTGGGTCGAGGTCCATCCCTCCCACGGCTTCCGCAACGGCGATCCGGTACGGGTCGTCACCCGCCGCGGCAGCGAGGTCTTCCCTGCCCTGGTCACCGAGGCCATCCGCCCCGACACCGTCTTCGTCCCCTACCACTGGCCCGTCCCCACCGCGGCGAACGCCCTCACCATCGACGCCCTCGACCCGCGCTCGAAGATCCCCGAGTACAAGGTCTGCGCCGCCCGCATCGAGGCCGCCGAACGCGTCGACGACGTCCCCGCGCCCCCGACCGCCCCCGGGCAGCTCGCCTACCCCGAGACCCAGGTCTCCCGCACCGACCCCCTGCCGCCCACGTCCCCCCAGGGGCGGGGCACCGCGGAGAGGAGCTGACCGCGCATGATGGGCCGCACGATCTTCATCGACCCGGGCCGCTGCATCGGCTGCCAGGCATGTGTCTCCGCCTGCCGCGAATGCGACTCGCACCGCGGCAAGTCGATGATCCACCTCGACTACCCCGACGAAGGTCACTCCGTCGCCTCCCTTCCCACCGTCTGTATGCACTGTGAGGACCCCGTCGCCCCCTGCGCCGAGGTCTGCCCCGCCGACGCGATCCTGGTGACCGCCGACGGTGTGGTGCAGCAGGCCGACACCACCCGCTGCATCGGCTGCGCCAACTGCGTCAACGCCTGCCCCTTCGGCGTGCCGAAGATCGACCTCCAGGCGAAGCTCCAGATGAAGTGCAACCTCTGCTACGACCGCACCGCCTACGGCCTCGCCCCCATGTGCGCCACCGTCTGCCCGACCGGCGCCCTGTTCTACGGCACGCTCGACGAGCTCCGCGCCGAGCGCCCCGGCGTCCAGGTCGCCGACTCCTTCACCTTCGGCAGCACCACCGTCACCACCGGCGTGGCGATGGTCGTCCCCGCCGACAAGGTCCAGTGGCCCGTGCCCGGCGGCCTGCCCGTCGTCGAGATCAACGGAAGGGACGTCCGATGAGCGTCACCGACCCGCAGCCGCCCGCGCCGGAGGCCGGCGCCGACGCGGCCCAGGAGGCGCTCCACGACCGGATCGCCGCCGACTCCCTCACCACGCGCCGCGACTACCTGCGGATCGTCGCCACCGTCTCCGGCGGTCTCGCCGTCGGCGGCATCGGTGTCGCCTCCGGCATCCTGCACCGGCACGGCGACAGCGAGGGCGCCCCCGAGCCGAAGAAGATCGCCGACCGGATCCTGCCGGGGGAGTCGCTCGCCTTCCGCTACCCCGGGGACGGGGACCGGGCCATCGCCGTCCGCATGGAGGACGGCACCCTGGCCGGCTACTCCGCCGTCTGCACCCACCTCGCCTGCGCCGTCCTGTGGCGCAGCGACCGGGGCAGCGAGGGCGAGCTGTACTGCCCCTGCCACGAGGGTGTCTTCGACGCCCGTACGGGAGAGGTCACCGCCGGCCCGCCGCCGCGCGGCCTGCCCAAGGTGATCCTCATCGAGCAGGTCGACGGCAGCGTCTGGGCGATCGGCACCGCCCGGTCCGGGGAGAGCCTGGAGGAGGGGCTGTGCCGTCAGCAGGGCGACGCGCTGCGGCTCTGCCGTGAGCGGTCGGCCGCCGGCGCCCCCGCCGAGAGGAGCGAACGGACATGACGGAGAGCGCCTTCCCGCAGGACCCGGAGGCCCCGCGCCCGGCGGGCACCCCGCCGGCGCCGGGCCGGCCGCCCTCGTACCGGCCGGGCAGCGCGCAGCCGCGGCTGAACCGGCCGGTGCACGAGCGGTATCCGCAGATCCGGCCCACCAGTGGATACGGCGACCCGCGGATCCGGCACACCGGACCGGGCCCCGGTGCGGGGACGGAGCAGGAACCGGAGCGCTCGTCGAAGCTGTCGGCGCGGCTGGCGCTGGCGCTCACGGTGGTGATCGGCCAGCTCTGGGGGCTGACCATCGTGGTGGACGAGTGGATGACCGGTGACACCGGCACCGCGTGGTGGGGCGCGGGTTTCCTCGTCCTGTCGTTCCTGGTGGTCCTCGGCCTGTGGGCGCTGGATCCGAAGGATCGCTGATCAGGCGGGTCCGGGGTGGGGCGGCGGGCGTACTCTGAAGACATGAGCACCGCCCCCGCCCACGGACCGCGAGACGCGAAGCCGAACGGCATTCGGCCGAATTCCCAGAACCCTCCGAAGCCGGTGATCGTCTTCGACGATCCGCTGGACGCGCAGTCCGCGGACGACACGGACCGCGGGTGGGGCGAGCGGCCTCCGGCCGGCGGCGGTGCCGCCGACCTCGCGCGCTTCCTCGACGAGAAGCCGCCGCACCACCTCTGACGCCGGAGCGTCCCTCCGGTCAGGAGGTGGAGTGCGTGCCCGTGCTGCTGCCGGAGCCGCGCTGCGCGATCAGGTGGTCGCGGATCTCCTTGAGCACCTCCAGCTCGCTGACCTCCATGGTCTCCTGGACGCCTTCCTTCGCCTTGTCGTGCGCGGCGCGCTTGGCGAGGACCTTGGCCATCGGCAGGACCATCAGGAAGTAGACGACGGCCGCGGTGATGATGAAGCTGAGGATGGCGCTCAGCACCAGGCCCCACTGGAGCTGGATGCCCTGCATTTCGCCGTTGACGATCGTGCAGGGGTCCTGGATGCAGGTGGTGTAGCTCTCCAGGTCCTTCGTGCCGAAGGCGCCGACGATGGGGTTGATGATGCCCTTGACCACCGAGTTCACGATGTTGGTGAACGCGGCGCCGATGACGACCGCCACCGCCAGGTCGATCACGTTTCCGCGCATCAGGAAGGCTTTGAAGCCCGCCATCACGCTTTCCTTCTTCTCGGCCACCAAGGTGCCTTTCTTCGGATGTGCGGCTGTGTGCGCAGCCATTAGGCCGTGAAGGGCGCAGAGCCGTCCAATCCGTACACACGGGACGGTGACTTGACAGTGTGTCAGTGCGAATCAGCACAGTGTCACCGCCAGTTGGGAGGTGACACCGGCACCCGCCAGTGCTGTCGCGGTCGCCCGGGGCACGGCCAGGACGATCAACGCCCCTCCGTCCGAACGAGTCTCGCCCGACTGCGGGACTTCGGCCACTCGGGCGGACCGCGCCACCACCCGGGCCGCGCTGCCGCCGTCTCCGGGCGCGGAGTTGACGAGCGGTGCGGCGATGACGTCCACGCGATCGCCGGCGCGCAGGAGCCGTACGGCCTCGGCGTCCGCGATCCGTACCGGCGCGGAGACGAGCCGGACGGGGGCGGGGGAGGGCGCGGGAGCGGAGGAGGCGGCGGGGGATCGGGCCGCCGGGGTCGCCGGGGCCGCGGCGGGGCGCGGTCCGGGGTCGTGGCCGCCGTGTGTTCCGCCCGGCAGCGCGGAGGTGAGGGTGAGTGTGGCGGCGGTCAGGAGGAGGAGTGCGCCGGGCGCCCGGCGCAGCCGGAGCCGGAACCGGCCGCCGCGGACCCGCAGCGGCGCGAACTCCGGCACCACGCATGCGGCGGGGACGGAGACGGGGGCGGGGACGGAGGGGGAGGCGGGGGAGGGGGCGAAGGCGGGGGTGAAGGTGGGGGCGAGTGGGGGGACAGTGGTGTGCGTCGTGTTCATGCGGCCACTGTCCCGCCCGTCCTCCGATCCCGCTCCGGCCTGTGGACAATCCACGGGCTGTGGACAACTCGGCCACCCGTGCGAGGGGTTTGACAGGTTTCAGGGCAGTTCGATGCCGAGGTTCCATCCATCGTGGGCATGAGTGCAGAGACAGTCGCGGTCCGCCGTGGCCGGGAGGGCGCCGATGGCGTCGAAGAGGACGTCGCGGAGCCGGCCGATGTTCTCGCCGAAGACGCGCAGGACCTCGGTGTGGGAGACGCCCTCACCGGTCTCGGTGCCCGCGTCGAGGTCGGTGACGAGGGTGAGGGAGGTGTAGCAGAGGCCGAGTTCGCGGGCGAGGACGGCTTCGGGGTGGCCGGTCATGCCGACGACGGACCAGCCGTTGGCGGCGTGCCAGCGGGATTCGGCGCGGGTGGAGAAGCGGGGGCCCTCGATGACGACGAGGGTGCCGCCGTCGACGGCCTGCCAGTCGCGGCCGCGGGCGGCCTTGACGGCGGCCTGACGCCCGTCGGGGCAGTAGGGGTCGGCGAAGGAGACGTGGACGACGCGGGGGACGGCGCCGTCGGGGCGGCGCTCTCCGTCGAAGTAGGTCTGGGCGCGGTTCTTCGTCCGGTCGATGAGCTGGTCGGGGACGAGGAGGGTGCCGGGGCCGTACTCGGGGCGGAGCCCGCCGACGGCGCAGGGGCCGAGGACCTGGCGGACGCCGACGGAGCGGAGGGCCCAGAGGTTGGCGCGGTAGTTGATCAGGTGCGGGGGGATGTGGTGGCCGCGCCCGTGGCGGGGGAGGAAGGCGACGCGGCGGCCGGCCACCTCGCCGAGGAAGAGGGAGTCGCTGGGGTCGCCGTAGGGGGTGGTGACGGACACCTCGCGGACGTCGTCGAGGAAGGAGTAGAAGCCGGACCCGCCGATCACCCCGATCTCGGCGTAGCCGTCGAGCCCGTCGAGCCCGTCGCGGTCGTCCTGCGCGTCGCGGTCTTCGCGCCCGTCGAGCCGGTCGATCCCCTGGAGCCCGTCGCGGTCGTCGAGCCCGTGGAGCCCGTCGAGCCCGTCGAGGTCGCCCCGACCGTCGAGGTCGCCCCGGCCGTCCCGGTCGCCTGCGGGGCCCGTGCTGATGCTGGTGCCTGGAGTCGTCGCCATGCCGTCACCCTACGCAGCCACCACCCCGGGCTGTGCCGGCCTGCGCAGCTACGGCCGATAGCCCCAAGCCTCAGCCCCGGGCCCCAGCCCCAGGCCCAGCCCCAGGCCCAGCCCCTGCCCCAGCCCCTGCCCCAGGCCCCAGGCCCCAACCCCTGTCCCCAACCCCCTGGTTGGCCGGGCCACTCGGCCGCCACCCGGCCCCCGGCCGCCACCCGGCCGCCACCCGGCCGCCCCCCGGCCGCCCCCCGGCCGCCGGTCGGCCGCCCGGTCGCCCCCCACCCGGCCCCCGGACATGCCGCGGCCCCGCCCCCTCACAAGGGGGCGGGGCCGGGGGTGGTGCGGGGGTGCCTCAGGCGGCGGGGGTCGAGGACGACGACGAGGACGTCGAGGCGGACGTCGTCGAGGCCGGCTTCGCGTCCGACGTGGTCGAGGAGGTGGACGTCGTGGAGGACGTCGAGCTCTTCGAGGCCGGGGAGCTGCTGGACGAGGCGCCGCGGCTGTCGTTCCGGTAGAAGCCGGAGCCCTTGAAGACGATGCCGACGGCGGAGAACACCTTCTTGAGGCGGCCGTGGCAGGCGGGGCACTCGGTCAGCGCGTCATCCGTGAACTTCTGGACCGCCTCAAGGCCCTCGCCGCACTCGGTGCACTGGTACTGGTAGGTCGGCACTAGTCTTCCTCCTGGCACTCACACTCATCGAGTGCTAACGACGTCCCATAGTGACGTATTCCGCGGGTTCAGTCCACCGTCACCGGCACGCGGTGACCGACACCACGTGTCGTGGCCGACGTCGTGACCGGTCCCGTGACCGAAGTCTCGACGCGTCCGGTGACCGAAGTCGTCGCCGTCCTCGCGACCGTGGTCGAGACCGTGCTCGACACCCGCGCCGCGATCCTGCTCGCCTCGCGCGGCTTGAGCTTGCCGCGCAGGGCGACGAGCGTGACGAAGGCGAGCGCGGTGCCGGCGGCCGGGACGAGGAAGCCGGCGGTGGAGCCGTGGGCGTCGGCGAGGCGGCCGGCGACGGTGACGGCCAGCGCCTGGCCGAGGGCGACGGCGCCGGTGAGCCAGGTGAACGCCTCGGTGCGGGCGGAGGCCGGGATCAGGGTCTCGACGATGGTGTAGCCGGTGATCAGGGCCGGGGCGATGCAGAGGCCGACGACCAGGCCGAGGGCGCCGAGCAGCACCACGGAGTGCGCGGTCCACAGCAGGGCGGCGGCGAGGGTGAGGCCGGTGTAGCCGAGGATCAGGCGGCGGCGGGGGCCGGTCTTCCAGGCGATGGCGCCCATGGCGATGCCGGCGAGCATGTTGCCGGCCGCGAAGACGCCGTAGAGCAGGCCGTTGGCGCCGGGGTTGCCGATCTCCTCGCTGAAGGCGGTGAGCGAGACCTGCATGCCGCCGAAGACGGCGCCGATGCCGAGGAAGGCGACGATCAGGACGCGGACGCCGGGGACGGAGAGCGCGGAGCGGTGCGGTTCGGCGTCGGCGCGGCCCGCTGCGGCGAGCAGGCCGTGCGCGGGCTGGGTGGCGCGCTGCGCGGCGAAGAAGAGGCCGCCGACGAGGGTCAGGGCGGCTTCGGTGATCAGGCCGGCGGCCGGGTGGACGCCGGTGCACAGGGCGGTGGCGAGGACCGGGCCGACGACGAAGGTGAACTCGTCGGTGACGGACTCGAAGGCCGCGGCGGTCGGCATCAGCGGGGTGCCGTCGAGCTTGGCCGCCCAGCGGGCCCGGACCATGGGGCCGACCTGCGGGACGGAGGCGCCGGCGGGCACGGCCGCGAGGAACAGCGCCCACAGCGGGGCGCCGGCGAGTGCCAGCACCACGAGGAGCGAGACGGCCGCGGAGTGGACGAGGACGCCGGGGACGAGGACGGCGCGCTGGCCGAAGCGGTCGGCGAGCTTGCCGCTCTGCGGGGCGAAGAGCGCCATGGAGACACCGGTGACGGCGGCGACGGCGCCGGCGCTGCCGAAGGACCCGGTGGTGTGCTGGACGAGCAGGACGATGCCGATGGTCAGCATCGCGAAGGGCTGCCGTGCGGCGAACCCGGGGATCAGGAAGGAGAGCGCACCGGGGGTGCGCAGCAGCTGCCCGTAGCCGGGCCGCTTCTCGGAGACGACCGTGGACGCCACGGTCCTGGCCTTTCTGCCGCCTGGTAGCGCGCGGGCACGGTGGTGCCGGTCTCGCCGAGAGCTGTCCTCTTGCGCGGAACTGCGGTAGATACCGGGTGGGCCCCTCTGCGGGAGGGGGCGCCGCGGCCGCCATACGGTCGCGCCAGCTCTGCGTCAGGCAGAGTTGGTTCGATCAAGTGTGCCTTCATGGTACAGGGAGGAGCGCCCTCCCGCCTGTGATTCCACAGGGGAGAACGCTCCTGACCCCGAAATAATGCCGGCGATTAACTCTTGATCAATGATCCGGTCGCTTGCTCTTCCCCGTCACCGACGACGGCCGGTGGAAGCGGGTCGCCGTCGTCGTGACCGCCTTCCGTCCGTCGCCGGTGCCGAGCCAGCCGGCGAGCTTGCCGCCCTGGCCGACCGCGCGCAGCCGGCGCTCGGTGGCGTCGCGCACCGGGTCGGTGGCGACGACGAGGAGTTCGTCTCCTCGGCGCAGCACGGTCGCCGGGCCCGGTACGAAGCTGGTGTCCTCCCGTACGACGAGGGTGACGGCGGCGCCGGTGGGCAGGCGCAGCTCGGCGACCTCGACGCCGTGCATCCGGGAGCCCTCGGGGATGGCGACGGAGAGCAGGTGGCCGCGGAGCCGCTCCAGCGGGGCGGACTCGACGCCGAGGTCGGCGGCGCCGGAGGAGTCGCCGAGCTTCAGGGCCTTCGCCAGGTAGGGGAGGGTCGGGCCCTGGACGAGGGTGTAGACGACGACCAGGACGAAGACGATGTTGAAGATCCGCTCGCTGCCCTCGATCTGCCCCACCATCGGGATGGTGGCGAGGATGATGGGGACGGCTCCGCGCAGGCCGGCCCAGGACATGAGGGCCTGCTCCTGCCAGGGGATGCGGAAGGGCGCCAGGCTGACCAGGACCTCCATGGGGCGGGCCACCATGGTGAGGACGAGGCCGATGACGACGGCCGGCCAGAAGTCGCCCGCGAGCTCGTGCGGGGTGACGAGCAGGCCGAGCAGGACGAACATGCCGATCTGGGCGATCCAGCCGAGTCCCTCGGCGAAGCCGCGGTTGGCGGGGGCGTGCGGCAGCTTGGCGTTGCCGAGGACCATCGAGGCCAGGTAGACGGCGAGGAAGCCGGAGCCGTGGGCGATCGCGCCGGCCGCGTAGGCGGTGACGGCGATGGCCATCACGGCGATCGGGTAGAGGCCGGAGGCGGGCAGGGCGACGTGGCGGAGCCCGTACGCGCCGACGAAGCCGACGGCGAGGCCGACGGCGGCGCCGATGGCGAGCTCCAGGGCGATCTTCCCGACGAGCAGGTACCACTCGTCGACGGGGCCCGCGGCCGAGAAGGCGACGACGAGGATGACGACCGGGGCGTCGTTGAAGCCGGACTCGGCCTCCAGGACGCCGGTGACCCGGGACGGCAGCGGCACCTTGCGCAGGACGGAGAAGACGGCGGCGGCGTCGGTGGAGGAGACGACGGCGCCGATGATCAGCGCCTGCCGCCATTCCAGGCCGACGAGGTAGTGGGCGGCGGCGGAGGTGATGCCGACGGAGACGGCGACGCCGACGGTGGAGAGGACGACCGCGGCCGGCAGGGCCGGCTTGATCTCCTTCCACTTCGTGCCGAGACCGCCCTCGGCGAGGATGACGACGAGGGCCGCGTAGCCGATGACCTGGGTGAGTTCGGCGTTGTCGAAGGCGACGTTGCCGATGCCGTCCTGCCCTATGGCGACGCCGATGCCGAGGTAGAGCAGCAGGCTGGGGAGCCCGCTCCGGGACGAGATCCGGACGGCGGCGACCGCGATCAGCAGCACGAGTGAGCTGATCAGCAGGAGTTCGTTGAGCTCGTGGACAGTCAGTGCGCCGTTCCTTCCCCTCGCACGCGCCGGATCGTTCCTCCACCGCGGGTACTTCGTTACCTTACCTAATCTTTAACGCTTTCTTGACGCCTTCTTTGCGTTCCGCCGTTCTGGGATGCGGTCATCAGTGCGGTTCCTCCCTGACACCGAGTCCGGGGCGCCCAGGCGCTGCGCCTAAGGTTGCTCCCGTACTCCAGGACCACCCTGCCCCTCGAAGGACAGCGATGCCCTCCAACACGACCGCGCCCCCCGCCAAGAAGAAAGGCAGGCGCGCCCGCCTGATCGTCCTGCTCCTGGTCCTTGCGCTGGTCGGGGCCGTCGCCTTCGGCGGCTGGTGGGGAGTCGGCACCGTCCGGGCCTCGTTCCCGCAGACCACCGGCGAGGTCCGGATCGACTCGCTCTCCGGCGACGTCGAGGTCAAGCGCGACGCCAACGGCATCCCGCAGATCTACGCGGACAACGAGACCGACCTCTTCCGCGCCCAGGGCTACGTCCAGGCGCAGGACCGCTTCTACGAGATGGACGTCCGCCGGCACATGACCGCCGGCCGGCTCTCCGAGATGTTCGGCGAGGGCCAGGTCGAGACCGACGCCTTCCTGCGCACCCTCGGCTGGCGCCAGGTCGCGCAGCAGGAGTACGACAAGGTCCTCACCGCGGAGACGAAGAAGTACCTCCAGGCGTACGCGGAAGGCGTCAACGCCTACCTGAAGGACCGGGCGCCGAAGGACGTCTCCGTCGAGTACGCGGCCCTCGCCTTCACCAACGACTACACGATCGAGCCGTGGACCCCGGTCGACTCGGTCGCCTGGCTCAAGGCCATGGCCTGGGACCTGCGCGGCAACATGCAGGACGAGATCGACCGCTCCCTGCTCACCAGCCGGCTGACCCCGGCCCAGATCAAGCAGCTCTACCCGGCGTACCCGTACGACCTGCACCAGCCGATCCTCGACCGCGGCACGGTCGACCCGGTGACGAAGAAGTTCGACCCGAAGGCGGGCAAGGACGAGGAGTCCGGCGACGGTACGGGGACGGGTACGGGTTCGGGCGACGGCTCCGGCGGCGCGAGCGCCCAGCTCGCCGCGCTCTCCGGCCTCTCCGACGTCCTCGACCAGGTCCCCGCGCTGCTCGGCCCCAACGGCAACGGCATCGGCTCCAACTCCTGGGTCGTCTCCGGGGCCCTCACCACCTCGGGCAAGCCGCTGCTCGCCAACGACCCGCACCTCGCGCCGATGCTGCCGTCCCTCTGGTACCAGATGGGCCTGCACTGCCGCTCCGTCTCGGCCACCTGCCGCTACGACGTCGCCGGCTACACCTTCTCCGGCATGCCCGGCGTGATCATCGGCCACAACGACTCCATCGCCTGGGGCCTCACCAACCTCGGCGCCGACGTCACCGACCTCTACCTGGAGAAGCTCAGCCCCGAGGGCTACCTCGTCGACGGCAAGGTCAAGCCCTTCGACACCCGCGAGGAGACCATCAAGGTCGCCGGCGGCGACGACCGGAAGATCACCGTCCGCTCCACCGACCGCGGCCCGCTCGTCTCCGACCGCTCCTCCGAACTGGAGAAGGTCGGCCAGAAGGCCCCCGTCGGCAACGCCGCCCCCGACCGCGCCGAGGGCTACGGCGTCTCCCTCCAGTGGACCGCCCTCCAGCCCGGCAAGTCCATGGACGCGATCTTCGCGCTCAACCGCGCCCAGGACTTCAAGCAGTTCCGGGCCGCCGCGAAGAACTTCGAGGTCCCCTCGCAGAACCTCGTCTACGCCGACACCAAGGGTCACATCGGCTACCAGTCCCCGGGCAAGATCCCGCGCCGCGCCACCGGCGACGGCACCCTGCCCGCCCCCGGCTGGGACTCCCGCTACCGCTGGACCGGATACATCCCCTTCGAGCAGCTGCCGTACGAGTACGACCCGGACCGCGGCTACATCGTCACCGCCAACCAGGCCGTGATCTCCCCGGAGCAGTACCCCGACCTGCTCACCCAGGACTGGGGCTACGGCTCCCGCAGCCAGCGGATCAACGACCTCATCGAGTCCAAGACCAAGGACGGCGGCAAGATCTCGCCGGACGACATGCGGACCATGCAGACCGACAACCGCAGCGAGATCGCCACCCTGCTCAACCCGCTGCTGCTGAAGGTCGACATCTCCGACCCGTACGTCCGCGAGGCGCAGAAGCTGCTGGAGGGCTGGGACTACACCCAGGAGCCCGACTCGGCCGCCGCCGCCTACTTCAACGCGGTCTGGCGCAACGTCCTCAAGCTGTCCTTCGGCGACAAGCTGCCCAAGGAGGTGCGCGCCGAGGGCGACTGCATCAACGTGCGCCCGGTCGACGCCACCGGCCCGGTCGACAAGCAGAACGAGCTGGTCCGCGAGTGCGGCGAGCGCGACGCCGACTCGGCGCAGCCGGACGGCGGCGACCGCTGGTACGAGGTGGTCCGCCCGCTCCTCAAGCAGGACAAGAGCGAGTGGTGGAAGACCCCCGCCACCCGCACCGACCCGGCCACCGAGACCCGCGACCAGCTGCTCGCCCGGGCCATGAAGGACGCCCGCTGGGAGCTGACCGCCAAGCTCGGCAAGGACGTCTCCTCCTGGAGCTGGGGCCGGCTGCACCAGCTGACCCTGAAGAACCAGACCCTCGGCACCGCCGGGCCCGGCATGGTGCAGCACCTGCTCAACCGCGGTCCGTGGAACCTCGGCGGCGGCGAGGCGGCGGTCGACGCGACCGGCTGGAACGCGGCCGGCGGCTACGAGGTCATCTGGGTGCCGTCGATGCGGATGGTCGTGAACGTCGGCGACTGGGACAGGTCCCGCTGGATCAACCTGAGCGGCGCCTCCGGCCACGCCTACCACGCCAACTACACGGACCAGACGGACGCCTGGGCCAGGGGCGAGCTGTACGACTGGGCCTACGGCAAGGCGGCGGTCGACGCGGCGGCGAAGGACACGCTGGTCCTCAAGCCGTAGCGGCACGGAAGCGGGTGGTCCCCTCGGGGGTCACCACCGCCTGCACGGGGTGGTCGTGCGGTTCCTCCGGGACCCGCGCGACCACCTCGTCCGCGTAGAGGAGCACGACCAGGGCCGGGTGCACGCGCGCGCGTGCGAGGCGGGCGAGGACCCGGTCGTACGAGCCGCCGCCCCGGCCCAGACGCATGCCCCGCGCGTCCACCGCGAGCCCCGGCAGCAGCACCGCGTCCGCCGCGCACACCGCGTCCGGGCCGAGCCGGGGCCCGGTGGGCTCCAGCAGGCCGCGGCCGGCCTTCGCCAGCGCCTCCCGGCCCTCGTACGCGGCCCAGTCCAGGTCGTTGTCGGGCAGCAGCACCGGCAGCAGGACCCGCGTCCCGCAGGCGCGCAGGACGTCGAGCAGCACGCGCGTGCCGGGCTCGCGGCCGACCGAGACGTACGCGGCGACGGTCGCGGCACCGGCCAGTTCGGGCAGCTCGGCGCCGTGGCCGGCCAGCTCGGCGGCGGTGCGGGCGAGGACCTCGGGCGAGAGGGCGGCGCGGGCGGCGAGCAGCCGGCGGCGCAACAGTGCCTTTTCGGACAAGTCAGGATTTTCTTTCTGCACGGGGGTTCCTGGAATCTCTTGTAACTGGCTTGTAAGCGTCTTTATGGGAAGAAAGTTAATCGGAGGCACATCTTTCTCTCATTCCCTAGCGGTTAAGGTGCCTGCATGAATCAGTCGTTCCCCCGCCTCGGCCGGATCAGCAAGGCTGTCATCCCGGCCGCCGGCCTCGGCACCCGCTTCCTGCCGGCGACGAAGGCGACGCCGAAGGAGATGCTGCCGGTCGTCGACAAGCCGGCGATCCAGTACGTCGTGGAGGAGGCCGTCGCGGCCGGGCTCTCCGACGTGCTCATGATCACCGGCCGGAACAAGAGGCCGCTGGAGGACCACTTCGACCGGAACTACGAGCTGGAGGAGGCGCTGAGCCGCAAGGGCGACGGCGAACGCCTCTCCAAGGTCCAGGAGTCGAACGACCTCGCCACCATGCACTACGTGCGCCAGGGCGCCCCCCGCGGCCTCGGCCACGCGGTGCTGTGCGCGGCCCCGCACGTCGGCGACCAGCCCTTCGCGGTCCTCCTCGGCGACGACCTGATCGACCCGCGCGACCCCCTCCTCGCGCGGATGGTCGAGATCCAGGAGCGCGAGGGCGGCAGCGTCGTCGCGCTGATGGAGGTCGAGCCCTCGCAGATCCACCTGTACGGCTGCGCGGCCGTCGAGGCGACCGTCGACGGCGACGTGGTGCGCGTGACGGACCTGGTGGAGAAGCCCGAGCCGGCCGAGGCGCCCAGCAACTACGCGGTCATCGGGCGCTATGTGCTCGACCCGGCGGTTTTCGGCACGCTGCGGGAGACCGAGCCCGGCAGGGGCGGCGAGATCCAGCTGACCGACGCCCTGCAGAAGCTCGCGAGCGACGAGAAGCTGGGCGGTCCGGTGCACGGCGTCGTCTTCAAGGGGCGCCGCTATGACACCGGGGACCGCGGTGACTATCTGCGTGCCATTGTCAGACTCGCGTGCGAACGTGAAGATCTGGGACCGGACTTCCGGGCCTGGCTCCGGAGATACGTCAGCGAGGAGATGTAGGACCTTGAGCAGCGACACGGCACCGTCCCAGGACCCCCAGGACCAGGGCGCCCAGGACCAGGGCCACGGTCATGGTGGCGGCCACGATCACGGTCACGATCACGGGACCGGCGACCCCTGCGCCGGCCCGGCCCGGGGCCTCTGGTCGGTCGACGAGCACCTGGCCGACATCCTGGCGACCGTCCGCCCCCTGGACCCGATCGAGCTCCCGCTGCTCGACGCGCAGGGGTGCGTGCTCGTCGAGGACGTGACGGTGCCGGTCGCCCTGCCGCCGTTCGACAACAGCTCGATGGACGGGTACGCGGTCCGGGTCACCGACGTCGCGGGCGCCACCGAGGAGTTCCCGGCCGTCCTCACCGTCGTCGGCGACGTCGCCGCGGGCGCCGGCGGCCTGCCGGAGGTCGGCCCCGGGCAGGCCGCCCGGATCATGACCGGCGCCCCGCTGCCGCCGGGCGCCGAGGCGGTCGTCCCGGTCGAGTGGACCGACGGCGGCGCGGGGGAGGGCGCCGCCACCGGCATGCGGGCCGCGAGCACCGCCCCGGAGGGCGCCGCGGGCGAGGTGCGGGTGCACCGCGCGGCGGAGGCCGGCGCGCACGTCCGCCGGGTCGGCAGCGACGTACGGGCCGGAGAGCTCGCCCTCGCCGCCGGCACGGTCCTCGGCCCGCCGCAGCTCGGCCTGCTCGCCGCGATCGGCCGGGGCACGGTCACCGTCCGGCCCCGCCCGCGCGTGGTCGTCCTCTCCACCGGCAGCGAACTCGTCCAGCCCGGCGAGGAACTCGGCCCCGGGCAGATCCACGACTCCAACAGCTTCGCGCTCGCCGCCGCCGCCCGGGACGCGGGCGCCCTGGCCTACCGGGTCGGCGCGGTCGCCGACGACGCCGAGTCGCTCCGCGCCACCATCGAGGACCAGCTGATCCGGGCCGACCTCCTCGTCACCACCGGAGGCGTCAGCGTCGGCGCCTACGACGTGGTGAAGGAGGCGCTCACCGCCGACGGGCAGGTCGACTTCCGCAAGCTGGCCATGCAGCCGGGCAAGCCGCAGGGCTTCGGCGCGATCGGCCCCGAGCAGATCCCGCTCCTCGCCCTGCCGGGCAACCCGGTCTCCTCGTACGTCTCCTTCGAGCTCTTCGTCCGCCCCGCGATCCGCGCCCTGATGGGCCTGGAGGACCTGCACCGCCCGGTCGTCCGCGCCGTCCTGAAGGCGGACGGCCCGCTCTCCTCCCCGGCCGGCCGCCGCCAGTACCTCCGGGGGACGTACGACGCCGAGTCCGGCACCGTCACCCCCGTGGGCGGAGCCGGCTCCCACCTGATCGCCGCCCTCGCCCACGCGGACGCCCTGCTCGTGGTCCCGGAGGACCGCACCGCGGCCGACCCGGGCGACGAGCTGGACGTGGTCCTCCTCGGCTGAGGGGGCCCGGGCGGGGGTACGGTGTGTCGTCCCACACAGCGACCGGGAGTGTCACGGCCATGAGCACGCAGCAAGGTCTCACCCACATCGACGAGGCGGGCGCCGCCCGCATGGTCGACGTATCGGCGAAGGACGTCACGTCCCGCACGGCGCGCGCCAGCGGGCGGGTCCTCGTCTCGCCGCGCGTGATCGAGCTGCTGCGCGGCGAGGGCGTGCCGAAGGGCGACGCGCTTGCGACCGCGCGGATCGCCGGGATCATGGGCGCGAAGAAGACCCCCGACCTCATCCCGCTCTGCCACCCGCTGGCCGTCTCGGGGGTGACGCTGGACCTCACCGTGGCGGACGACGCCGTGGAGATCCTGGCGACCGTGAAGACCACCGACCGCACGGGCGTCGAGATGGAGGCGCTGACCGCCGTCTCCGTGGCCGCGCTGACGGTGGTGGACATGATCAAGGCGGTCGACAAGGGCGCGGTCATCTCCGACGTACGGGTGGAGGAGAAGACCGGCGGCAAGTCGGGCCACTGGACGCGGGACGACGCGTGACCCGCGACGACCGGACCTCGGGAGCGCGCGACGCCCACGGCGGCCCGCTCACCACGCCCTACGCCGCGCTCGTCGTCACCGCCTCCAACCGGGCCTCCGCCGGGGTCTACGCGGACAAGGGCGGGCCGCTGATCGCCGAGGGGCTGCGCGCGATGGGCTTCGCCGTCGACGGGCCGCGGGTGGTCCCCGACGGGGCGCCCGTCGAGGCGGCCCTCCGCGCCGGGATCGCCGCCGGGTACGACGTGATCCTCACCACCGGCGGCACCGGCATCTCGCCCACCGACGAGACGCCCGAGGTCACCGCCCGGCTCCTGGAGCGGGAGATCCCGGGCATCCCGGAGGCGATCCGGGCGTACGGCCGGGAGAAGGTGCCGACGGCGGCGCTCTCGCGCGGACTCGCCGGCGTCGCCGGCGGCACGCTGATCGTGAACCTGCCGGGCTCGACCGGCGGGGTACGGGACGGGCTCGCCGTTTTGGAGCCGCTGCTGCGGCACGCCGTGGACCAGATCCGCGGCGGCGACCACCCGAGACCGGCGGAAGCGGGCCCGGCCTCATGACCACGGCCTGGCCGGCCGTCCTCGCCGACGGAGACGTCCTGCTCCGTCCGATAAGGATGCGCGACCAGCGGGAGTGGCGGGAGGTGAACCGCCGCAACCGCGAGTGGCTGCGCCCCTGGGAGGCGACGGTGCCGCCGCCCGCGCCCGGCATGCCGCCCGCGCAGCGCCCCACGTACCGTCAGATGGTGCGCCATCTGCGGTCGGAGGCGAACGCCGGGCGGATGCTGCCGTTCGTCATCGAGTACCGGGGGCGGATGGCCGGGCAGTTGACGGTGGCCGGGATCACCTGGGGCTCGATGTGCTCGGGGCACGTGGGGTACTGGGTCGACCGCGACGTCGCCGGGCGCGGGGTGATGCCGACGGCGGTGGCGCTGGCGACCGACCACTGCTTCCGGACGGTCGGGCTGCACCGCATGGAGGTGTGCATCCGGCCGGAGAACGGCCCCTCGCGCCGGGTCGTGGAGAAACTCGGATTCCGGGAAGAGGGCGTACGGCCGCGTTATCTGCACATCGACGGCGCCTGGCGGGACCACCTGGTGTTCGCGCTGACGGCGGAGGAGATCCCGGAGGGGCTGCTGGCCCGCTGGCACCGGACGCGCCGCCGGGACGCCGCGTAACCACGGAATTCATATAACTGTTCGAATTCCAGCGGCATATGAACACCGATCGATCTGAACAATCACAAAAAGTTCAGTGATATCAGCCAGATCGTGCGACACACCGGGCCAATTGGCCGATGCCCCGTCGCGAACCCCTCTACCGTGTGAGGCGTGAGCAGCAGCGGCCTCATCTACGCAGTCATCGTCGGGGCCTGGGCCGCCTACTTGGTGCCGATGTGGCTCCGCAGGCAGGACGAGCTGAACGAAGCCCGTCCGACGGAACGCTTCAGCACCGCCATCCGGCTGCTGTCCGGACGGGCGGGCATGGAGCGCCGGTACGCCAAGGAGCTGCGTGAGCGGGACCGTACGGCCCTGGACGCGGTGCCCGACGTGGACCCGGACGCGGCGACCGAGCATCTCGGCTCGGTCGACGTCCGGGCCTTCGCCGCGCCTCCGGCCAGGACCGAGGCGCGCCTCGAACTCCCCGGGCCCGAGCGCGAGCCCGAGCCGGAACAGGCGCCCGCGCCCGCACCCCGCCAGCCCGCGGCGGGCGGGGCCGCCGAGCGCGCCCGCCGGGGCAAGGTCCTGGCGCGCCGCCGGCGCACCACGATCGTGCTCTTCTCCGCCTTCACCCTCGGGGCCGTGATCGCCGCCGTCGGCGGCGTCACCTTCCTGTGGGCGCCGGCCGTCCCCGCCGTGCTGCTCAGCGCGTACATCGTCCACCTGCGCGGCCAGGAGCGCCGCCGGTTCGTGTACGTGATGGACCGGCGCCGGGCCGAGGCCGCCGCCGCCCGGCTCCGCGAGAGCCGCCGGGCCGCCGCGCCGACGCCCGAGCCGGAGCCCACGCCCGCCCCGCCGGTCTCCCCGCAGGAGGCCGACCGGCGCGCGCTGGTCGAGCAGACCGACCACGCCGAGTGGGTGGACCAGCAGCGCGAGCGCGGCCCGGCCCGGGGCGACAGCTGGGACCCCGTCCCGGTGCCGCTGCCCACGTACGTCACCGCGCCGGTCGCCCCGCGCGCCTCCAACGGCGTGGACGTCACCGACCCGGAGACCTGGAGCGCGGCCCGCTCCTCCACCGCCGAGCAGCCTCCCGCCGCCTCGCCGGCCCCGCGCCGCCGCCCGGCCCCGCCGCGCCGCGGCGGCGACCACGGCCGGACCCCGCTCTTCGACCAGTACGCGGAGGAGGACCGCCCCCGTGCCGCCAACGAATGACGGCCCCTCGGCAGGCCCTCCGCAGGTCCTCGCCTGACCTGCGGCGAAAGCGATTTTTCTTCTCGCCGACCGGGATGCTAATGTTTCACACGTCGCAGGGGCCTGTGGCGCAGTCCGGTAGCGCACCTCGTTCGCATCGAGGGGGTCAGGGGTTCGAATCCCCTCAGGTCCACAAGTGACAAGATCCCGGTCAGTCGGTTCGACTGACCGGGATCTTCGTTTTTCGGCAGGCCCGGACCGGGCCGGGGCCCGGCCCGCCGTCCGTGAACGGGCCGGTCAGACCAGCGGCTTGGCGTAGCAGCGGCTGGTTTCGTAGTGGCGGTAGTAGCCGAACTTCACGCACGGCTCGTAGCCGCTGGACGTGTAGAGGCCGATGGCCTCGGGCTGGGCCGTGCCGGTCTCCAGGACCATGCGGGTCCGGCCGGCGGCGCGGGCGTCGTCCTCCAGGAGGGCGAGGAGCCTGCGGGCCAGGCCCAGGCCGCGCGCCTCGGGGACGACGTACATCCGCTTCAGCTCGGCGTCGCCGTCCGCGTACCCCTCCTCGTTCTCGTCCTGGCGGCGCCAGGCGCCGCTCGCGACGGGCCGGCCGGCGTCGTCGTAGGCGAGGAGGTAGAGGCCGTGCGGCGGGACGAACATGGCGGGGTCGAGCGGTGTGGCGTCGCCCTCACTCTCGTAGCGGACGGCGTACTCCGCCTGCACCGCGTCCTGCAGTTTCACGGCGTCCGGGTGGTCGTACGGCGTCGGCTCCATGCGCATGGCGGACATCGTACGTGCATGCGAATCGCCGGGTGTCGGTATTCTCCCGGGATGTTCACTGTCACGACCGCGAACGTCAACGGCCTGCGCGCCGCCGCCAAGAAGGGCTTCGTCGAGTGGCTGGCGGCGACCTCCGCCGACGCCGTCTGCCTCCAGGAGGTGCGCGCCGAGGAGGTCCAGCTGCCCGCCGAGGTGCGGACCCCCGAGGGCTGGTTCACCTTCCACGCGCCCGCCGCCGCCAAGGGCCGCGCCGGCGTCTCCCTCTACCTCCGCCGCGAGCCCGACGCCGTCCGCGTCGGCTTCGGCTCCAGCGAGTTCGACGGCTCCGGCCGCTACATCGAGGCCGACCTGCCCGGCGTCACCGTCGCCAGTCTCTACCTCCCCTCCGGCGAGGCGGAGACCGAGAAGCAGGACGAGAAGTACCGCTTCATGGGCGAGTTCCTGCCCTATCTGAAGGAGCTGCGGGTCCGCGCCGCCGCCGACGGGCGCGAGGTCGTCGTCTGCGGCGACTGGAACATCGCCCACCGCGAGGCCGACCTCAAGAACTGGAAGGCCAACCGCAAGAGCGCCGGCTTCCTCCCCGAGGAGCGCGAGTGGCTCACCCGCGTCCTGGAGGAGACCGACGGCGGGTACGTGGACGTGGTGCGGGCCCTCCACCCCGAGCAGGAGGGGCCGTACTCCTGGTGGTCCTACCGGGGCCGGGCCTTCGACAACGACACGGGCTGGCGGATCGACTACCAGATGGCGACGCCGGGGCTGGCCGCGAAGGCGGTCAAGGCGTACGTGGAGCGGGCCGCCACCCATGCCGAGCGGTGGAGCGACCACGCGCCCGTGACCGCCGTCTACGCGCTCTAGGGCGTCCCGGGGCCGCCGGCGCGCAGCCGGCGGTCGAGGGCCATGGAGAGCTCGGCCTCGACGACGCTCTTGGCCAGGGGCCGGAGGCGCTGGAGGTCGGCCTCCTTGGCGTGGGCGGTCAGCATCTCGGCGAAGAGGCCGGCGAGCGCCTCCGCGTGTGCGCGGACGCGGGCGCCGGCCTTCAGGACCTCGGCGAGCGGCACGCCCTCGCGGACGAGGGCGGCGGAGACGTCGAGCAGCCGGCGGCTGACGTGGACGATGTCCTCGCCGTCGGTGGCGAGATAGCCGAGGTCGAGGGCGGCGGCGAGGTTCTCGGGCGTGACCTCGCCGGCGAAGTGGTCGGCCAGTTCCTCGGGGGTGAGCCGGACCGGCTCCTCCTCGGTCGGGGGGCCCAGCTCCAGGACCTCGCCGACGTCCCGGCCGGACTCGAAGGCCGTGGTCAGGTCGGCGATGCCGGTGAGGGTGTGGCCGCGTTCGAGCAGGGCCGCGATGGTGCGGAGCCGGGCCAGGTGGCGCTCGTCGTACCAGGCGATCCGGCCCTCCCGGCGGGGTGGCGGGATCAGCCCGCGCTCCCGGTAGAACCGCAGGGTCCGCACGGTGATCCCGGCCGCCTCGGCCAGCTCGGCCATGCGGTACTCGTGCGGGGGCTCCGGGGCCTCCGGGGGCATCGCCTGTTCTCCTGATCGTTCCGCCACGCCCGCCAGCCTATGTTGTACCGCCGGTAACTTTCCCTCGCGCGACCCCTACCGCTCGGTATGGAGCTGCTCTACAGTCCCGACTGTGCCAGTGATTGCTGGCGGAATCTTGGCCGGGCGCACGGGAGGCGGCATGGCGAAGCACGAGCACGTTCGGGTGGCGGTGATCGGATCGGGGTTCGGCGGGCTCGGCGCCGCCGTCCGGCTCCGCCGCGAGGGGATCACCGACTTCGTCGTCCTGGAACGGGCCGACTCGGTGGGCGGGACCTGGCGGGACAACAGCTACCCCGGGTGCGCCTGCGACGTGCCCTCGCACCTCTACTCCTTCTCCTTCGCGCCCAACCCGGACTGGCCCCGCACCTTCTCCGGCCAGCGGCACATCCGGGCCTACCTGGAACACGTCACCGACACCTTCGGGCTCCGGCCGCACCTGCGGCTGAACCACGAGGTCGAGCGGATGGAGTGGGACGCCGACGAGCTGCGGTGGCGGATCGAGACCACCGCCGGCTCGTTCAGCGCCGACGTCGTCGTCTCCGCCACCGGGCCGCTCTCCGACCCCAAGATCCCCGACATCCCGGGGCTCGACGGCTTCACCGGCAAGGTCTTCCACTCGGCCCGCTGGGACCACGACTACGACCTGCGCGGCAAGCGCGTCGCCATGATCGGCACCGGCGCCTCCGCCATCCAGATCGTGCCCGCCATCCAGCCCGAGGTCGCGCGGCTGACCCTCTTCCAGCGCACCGCCCCCTGGGTCATGCCCCGCATGGACCGGGCCATCAGCGGCCCCGAGCGCTGGCTGCACCGCAAGCTGCCGCTCACCGCCACCCTGCGCCGCGGCATCCTGTGGGGCATCAGGGAACTCCAGGTCGGCGCCTTCACCAAGCACCCGGGCGAGCTGGGCCTGGTCGAGAAGCTGGCCAAGGCCAACATCGCCAAGGCGGTCAAGGACCCGGTGCTGCGGGCGAAGCTCACGCCCTCGTACCGCATCGGCTGCAAGCGGATCCTGCTCTCCAACACGTACTACCCGGCCCTCGCCCAGCCCAACGTGGACGTCGTCTCCGGCGGGCTCAGGGAGGTCCGCGGGAACGTCGTCGTCGGCTCCGACGGCAGCGAGACCGAGGTCGACGCGATCATCTTCGGCACCGGCTTCCACGTCACCGACATGCCGGTCGCGGACCGCGTCTTCGGCGCCGACGGGCGCTCGCTCGCCGAGCACTGGAAGGACGGCGTGCAGTCGCTGCGCGGCGCCACCGTCGACGGCTTCCCCAACTGGATGACGATCATCGGGCCCAACACCGGCCTCGGGAACTCCTCCATGATCCTCATGATCGAGTCCCAGCTGAACTACCTGGCCGACTACCTGCGCCAGCTGAACGTGCTCGGCGGCCGCTCCGCGCTCGCCGCCCGCCCCTCCGCCGTCCACGCCTGGAACCGCAAGGTCCAGAACCGCATGGAGCGGACCGTCTGGAAGGCCGGCGGCTGCGACAGCTGGTACCTCGACGCCAACGGCCGCAACACCACCCTGTGGCCGGGCACCACCGGGGAGTTCCGCCGCGAGACCCGGCTGGTCGACCTCTCCGAGTACGAGGTCCTGCGGGCCCCGAAGCCGGTGAAGGCCACCCCCGATCCGGCCGCCCGCCGCGCCGCCCGCAAGCAGGGGGCCGCCCAGTGATCCGCCTCCCCGCGCCCCGTACCCTCACCGTCCGGTCCGCCGACGGCGCCGGGCTGCACACCGAGGTGTACGGCCCCGAGGGCGCGCCCGCCGTCGTCCTCGCGCACGGCTGGACCTGCTCCGTCTCCTTCTGGGCCGAGCAGATACGGGCCCTCGCCGCCGACCACCGGGTCATCGCCTACGACCAGCGCGGCCACGGCCGCTCCCCGGTCCCGGCCTCCGGCGGCTACTCCACCACCGCCCTCGCCGACGACCTGGAGGCCGTGCTCGCGGCCACCCTCGGGCCCGGCGAGCGGGCCGTCGTCGCCGGCCACTCCATGGGCGGCATGACGATCATGGCCGCGGCCGGCCGGCCCGGCTTCGTCCAGCACGCCGCCGCCGTCCTGCTCTGCTCGACCGGCCCGTCCCGGCTCACCTCCGAGGCGACCGTCGTGCCCCTCGGCCCCGGCGGGCTGCGGACCCGCCTGACCGGCGCCGTCCTCGGCTCCAGGGCCCCGCTCGGCCCGGTCAACGGCATCTCGAAGAAGGTCCTCAAGTACGCGACGATGGGACCGGGCTCGGCGCCCGACCGGGTCGAGACCTGCGCCCGCATCGTGCACGCCTGCCCGCGCCCGTCCCGGTACGGCTGGTCGCAGGTGCTGGCCGGCCTGGACCTGGAGGCGGGCGTGCGGGAGCTGCGGGTGCCGGCCGCCGTCCTGGTCGGCACCGCGGACCGGCTCACCCCGCCGGTCCACTCCCGGGCCATGGCGGAGGCGCTGCCGCACTGCACCGGCCTGACCGAGCTGGCCGGCATGGGCCACATGACGCCGGTCGAGGCCCCGGAGGCCGTCACCGCGCAGATCCGCGAACTGACGCTCACGTATCTCGGAGCGCACCCGACCGGCAAGGAGGCAGGGGTATGAGCAGGGTCAGCCTGGAAGGACAGGTCGCCGTCGTCACCGGCGGCGCCCGCGGGGTCGGCGAGCTCCTCGCCCGCAAGCTCTCCGCGCGCGGCGCGCGGATCGCGCTCGTCGGCCTGGAGCCGGAGCTCCTCAAGGAGGTCGCCGGCCGGCTGCACACCGAGGCCGACTGGTGGGAGGCGGACGTCACCGACCACGAGGCGATGGCCCGGGTCGCGGCCGAGGTCAAGGAGCGGTTCGGCAAGGTCGACATCGTCGTCGCCAACGCGGGCGTGGCGGCCGGCGGGCCGTTCGCCGAGTCCGACCCCGTCGCCTGGCGGCGGGTGATCGAGGTCAACCTGATCGGCGGGGCGGTCACCGGCCGCGCCTTCCTGCCGGTCCTCATGGAGTCCCGGGGGTACTTCCTCCAGATCGCCTCGCTCGCCGCGATCACCCCGGCCCCGATGATGACCGCGTACTGCGCCTCCAAGTCCGGCGTCGAGGCGTTCGCGCACAGCCTGCGGGCCGAGGTCGCCTACAAGGGCGTGAAGGTCGGCGTCGGCTACCTCTCCTGGACCGACACCGACATGGTGCGGGGCGCGGACCAGGACGACGTGATGAAGGAGCTGCGGCAGCGGCTGCCGTGGCCGTCGAACCGCACGTACCCGCTCGGCCCGGCCGTCGACCGGATCGTCGAGGGCATCGAGCGCCGCTCCGCCCACGTGTACGCGCAGTGGTGGCTGCGCGGGATGCAGTCGGTCCGCGGCTATCTCCCCGGGATCATCGCGGCCGTCGGCAAGCGCGAGGTGGCCCGCTTCGAGCCCCGGCTCTCCACGGTCTCCAAGGGCCTGGTGGGCGCGGGCGGGGCGGCCGACGAGCAGTCCCGCGCCGGGAAGGCGTGACCGGGCTCCCGCACGGACGGTAACTGATCGAAATGCGTGGAATGTTCGCTCGTGCAAGGCTGGTCGAAGCCCAGGGGGCAAGCGCCCCCGTCCCCCTCACACCCGTCTAGGAGTGACTATTCATGGGCATCAAGGACCAGTTCCAGGACAAGGCGCAGGAGCTCCAGGAGCGCGCCAAGGACGCGATGGGCAAGGCCAAGGACGAGGCATCCCAGCGCGCTTCCCAGGGCCGCGAGGGCTCTCAGGACGCGAAGGAGCGGGCGCAGCGCGAGGCGCGCGAGCGCACCGACCGCGAGCGCTGACGGCCGTCCTGTGACGGAAGGCGCACCCGGGACGCCGGGTGCGCCTTCCGCGCGTGCGGGGCGGGGCGGCGTACGGACCACGTCTTCCGCGCGTGCGGGGCGGGGCGGGCGCAGGTTCGGCGCACGCGGAACGAGGGGCGTCTTGCGCGCGTGCGGGGAGCGGGGCCGGCAATAGGCGCGCGTCCGTGCGCGGATCTTCGTACCGTGGCCCCCATGTCCGTCGTACTCGAACGCCTGCGCCCCGACCACGCCCCCGCCCTGCTCGTCTTCGAGCGGGAGAACCGGGCCTATTTCGCCGCCACCGTGCCCGACCGGGGGGACGCGTACTTCGCGGAGTTCGACGCCCGGCACCGGGACCTGCTCGACGAGCAGGCGGAGGGCACGATCCACTTCCACGTCCTCGTCGCCGGGGACGGCACGATCGTCGGCCGGGTCAACCTGCTCGACGTGGCCGACGGCGCGGCCGAACTCGGCTACCGGATCGCCGAGTCGGCGGCCGGCCGGGGGCTCGCCACCCGGGGCGTCCTGGAGGTGTGCCGGCTGGCCGTGGAGGAGTACGGGCTCCGCCGGCTGCACGCGCGGGCGTCGCCGGAGAACGCGGCTTCCCGGGCGGTGCTCGCCCGGGCCGGCTTCGGGGCGGTGGGCGGCGAGCGCCTGAAGAACGGGGAGTCGGCGATCGCCTACGAGCTGGACCTCGGGGGGAGTTTCGGGCGGGAGCGGTCCGGCACGTCCTCGTAGCCGGGCGGGTTCGCGGGCGGCTCGGACTCCAGCAGGGCGAGGGCCTTGTGGACGGCGTCGTCGAGCTGGGCGTGCCGGCCCTCGGCCCAGTCCAGGGGGGTGCGCAGCACGGCGAGGTCGGGGGCGACGCCGTGGTTCTCGACGGACCAGCCCCAGGCGGTGAACCAGGCGGCGTTCATGGGGACGGTGATCTGGGTGCCGTCGCCGAGCTTGTGGCGGCCGGTCATGCCGACGACGCCGCCCCAGGTGCGCTGGCCGACGACGGGGCCGAGGCCGAGGAGCTTGAAGGCGGCGGTGATCATGTCGCCGTCGGAGGAGGTGGCCTCGTCGGCGAGGGCGACGACGGGGCCGCGCGGGGCGTTGGAGGCGTAGCTGACGGGCTGGGCGTTGCGGGTGAGGTCCCAGCCGATGATCTTCCGGGTGAGGGTCTCGACGACGAGTTCGCTGATGTGGCCGCCGGCGTTGCCGCGCACGTCGACGATGAGGGCCGGGCGGGAGACCTCCATCCGCAGGTCGCGGTTGAACTGGGCCCAGCCGGAGCCGCCCATGTCGGGGATGTGGAGGTAGCCGCAGCGGCCGCCGCTGAGTTCGCGGACGACGGCCCGGCGTTTGGCGACCCAGTCCTGGTAGCGGAGCGGGCGTTCGTCGACGAGCGGGACGACGGCGACGCGGCGGGAGCGGCCCTCGCCGCCGGCCGGGGTGAAGGTGAGTTCGACGGTGGTGCCGCCGGTGCCGGCGAGCAGCGGGGAGGGGCCGGTGACGGGGTCGACGGGCCGGCCGTCGACGTGGGTGAGGGCGGCGCCCTCGCGGATGCCGGTGCCGGCGAGCGGGGAGCGGGCCTTGGAGTCGGAGGACTCGCCGGGCAGGATCCGCTTGACGACCCAGCCGCCGTCGCGGGGGACGAGGTTGGCGCCGAGGAGGCCCTGGGGGCGCTGGTAGTGGGCGGGGCCCTCGTTGCGCCGGGCGGGGGTGACGTAGGCGTGGGAGGTGCCGAGTTCGCCCATGACCTCGCGGAGCAGGTCGGCGAACTCGTCGGGGGAGGCGACCCGTTCGAGGAGCGGCCGGTACTGGTCGAGGATCGCGGGCCAGTCGACGCCGCCCATGCCGGGCTCCCAGAAGTAGGCGCGGACGATCCGCCCGGCCTCCTCGTAGGACTGGCGCCATTCGGCGCCGGGGTCGACGTCGTGGACGATGCGGCGCAGGTCGAGGTAGACGGTGGTGTCGCCGTCGCCGGGCTCGGTGGCGGGGACGGCCCGCAGTTCGCCCTCGTCGAAGACGACGAGCCGGCTGCCGTCGCCGCTGACGGCGAACCAGTCGAGGTCGCGGGCGAGTTCGGTGCGGCGGGCCTTGACGACGGAGAAGTGCTCCAGGGTGGGGCGGCCCGAGGTGTCGGCGGGGTTGGCGAAGGTCTCGCCGAGGGCGCCGGAGATGGGCCAGCGCAGCCAGACGAGGCCGCCGCCGGAGACCGGGGCGAGCGCCGAGTACTTGGAGGCGGCGACGGGGAAGGGGGTGACCCGGTCGGGCAGCCCCTCGATCTCGACGGTGACGGTGCCGTCGCCGCTGTCGGCTCCGTCGTCGGCCGGGTCGAGGCCGCCGGCCGCCGGCCGCCCGTCGGGGAGGAGGGCGAAGGGGGAGGGGGTCGCGGAGGACAGCGGGACGAGGTAGGGGCGGCAGCCGAGCGGGAACGACAGGTCGCCGGTGTGGACGTCGTACACGGGGTCGAAGCCGCGCCAGGAGAGGAAGGCGAGATAGCGGCCGTCGCTGGTGAAGACCGGGTTCTCGTCCTCGAAGCGGCCGTTGGTGACGTCGATGACCGTGCGCGGGCCGGGTCCCGAGATGCGGACGAGCTTGATGGAGCGCAGGGAGCGGCCGATGCCGGGGTGGGACCAGGTGAGCCAGTCGCCGTCGGGGGAGAAGGCGAGGTCGCGGACGGGGCCGTTGACGGAGCGGATGAGCTCGGTCACTTCCCCGTTGGAGTCCTCGGTGGCGTCGACGAGGAGGAGGCGGCCGTCGTTCGAGGCGATGGCGAGCCGTTCGCCGGCGGGGTCGGCGACCAGTTCCTCGACGCGGCCGAGCTCACCGGCGGCGAGCCGGCGCGGGGGCCGGTCGCCGCTGGCCCGGGGCAGGTAGGCGATCTCGACGGCGTCCTCGCCCTCGGCGTCGGTGACGTAGGCGATCTGGCCGCCGCTGCCGAGCATCTCGGGGAGCCGGACGCGGACGCCGGGGGTGTCGGTGATGGCGCGGGCGGGCCCGTCGCGGTGGGTGAGCCAGTAGAGGCTGCCCCGGACGCCGACGGCGCTGGCCCGGCCGGTCTCGTCGACGGAGAGCGCGTCGACGTGCCGGGCGGCGGGGACCTGGTAGGGGCGGCGGCCGGCCCGCTGGCCGCCGAGGCGGACCTCCAG
Source organism: Streptomyces sp. NPDC085460 (assembly GCF_044541975.1). Lineage (NCBI taxonomy): Bacteria > Bacillati > Actinomycetota > Actinomycetes > Kitasatosporales > Streptomycetaceae > Streptomyces > Streptomyces sp. NPDC085460. Next base: position 157,204 of record NZ_JBITTO010000011.1, on the reverse strand, counting down.
GCGGCGCGGCGCGGCTCCGGCGCTCAGGTCCTCGGCGATCCACAGCTCGCCGGCGCACTGGTAGACGACCCGGCGGCCGTCGGAGGAGGCGTGGCGGGCGTAGAACTCGGCGTGGTCGGTGTGGCGGCGCAGGCCGGTGCCGTCGGGGCGGCAGGAGTAGAGGTTGCCGACGCCCTCGTGGTCGGAGAGGAAGGCGATCCGGTACCCGTCCTCGCCGGGCGGGGCGGCGACGAACATCGGGTCGGCGAGGTGGCCGCCGATGTCGGGCAGGAGCCGTTCGCCGTGGAGCCAGAGGCGGCCCGTGGCGCCGCCCCGGTACCGCTTCCAGGCGGCGGGTTCGTGCGGCGGGGTGCCGGTGAGCAGGAGCGTGCGGCGTTCGCCGTCGACGTCCCGGACGGCGATGTCGGAGACGGGGCCCCAGGGCATCCTGCCGCCGGGCGAGCCGTCGGTGGCGACGGTGTAGGCCCAGGAGTAGTACGAGAAGGGCTGGCCGTGCGAGGAGACGGCGAGGATGTCCCCGTCGGGGGACCAGCCGCAGACGCGGGTGTCGGTGGAGCCCCAGTGGGTGAGCTGGCGGGCGTGGCCGCCGTCGACGGGCACGAGGTGGATCTCCGGGTCGAGGCTGCGCCAGTTCGTGTACGCGATGTGGCGTCCGTCGGGGGAGAAGCGCGGGTGCCCGGCGCGGGTGCGGTCGACCGTGAGGCGCCAGGCGCGGCCGGGGGACTCGCCCGCGGGGACGAGGGGGGCGATCCAGAGGTCGTCCTCGGCCGTGAAGCACAGCAGGTCGTCGTGGAGGTGGGGGAAGCGGAGGTAGGCCACGTCGTCTCTCACCCGTTCATGCTTTCCGCGCGGAGGGGGTGCGGCAACTCGTACAGGAGTGCGTGTGCCCGGCGGTGTGGCCCACGACACGTACGAAACGGTTTCGTTTCGCTGGAGGCCGGGGTACCTTCGTAGCGTGAGGAGAGTACGAAACGGTTTCGTTCGTCTCCTTGTCCCCGCACTCCGGAGGTTCCCGCATGGCCCGCAGCAGACTCACCCCCGAACGGGAGTCCGAGCTGTACGCGGCCGTGCTCGACCTCCTCCGCGAGGTCGGCTACGACGCCCTCACCATGGACGCCGTCGCCGCCCGCACCCACTCCAGCAAGGCCACCCTCTACCGCCAGTGGGGGAGCAAGCCCGAGCTGGTCGCCACGGCCCTGCGCCACAGCAAGCCGTCCGGTTTCGACCGCATCGACACCGGATCCCTGCGCGGCGACTTCCAGGCGCTCCTGGAGCTCGTCGACGACTGCCAGATGGAGAAGGACACCGCGCTGATGCGGGGTCTGGCCCATGCCGTCCACACCCACCCGGACCTGCACCAGGCACTCCGCGAACTGCTCATCGAACCCGAGCTGAACGGTTTCTCCGAGTTCCTGAACCGCGCGGTCCGCAGAGGCGAGGTCCGGCCGGACAACCCGGCCCTGGACTTCGTCCCGCACATGCTGATCGGAGCGCTCGTCGCCCGCCCGCTGATCGACGACCAGCCGGTCGACCGCCCCTTCCTCACCAGCTACGTCAACGCCGTCGTGCTCCCCTCACTCGGCGTCTGACCCGCACCACCCCGCACCACTCCGCACCACCTCGCTCCACCTGACTGCGCACCGCTCACGCCGTCGGGCCGGCTCCCCATGCCCTGTCCCACCCCACTATGGGAGTACGCACCCGTGGCCACCTTCCTGTACAAGCTGGGCCGCACCGCCTTCCGGCGCCGACGGCTCGTCGCCCTCCTCTGGGTGGCGCTCCTCGCGCTCGCCGGAGTCGGCGCCGCCACCGCGCCCGCCGCGACCTCCAGCTCCTTCTCCATCCCCGGTACCGAGGCCCAGCGCGCCTTCGACCTGCTCGAAGAGCGCTTCCCCGGCGCCGGCGCCGACGGCGCCACCGCCCGGGTCGTCTTCAAGGCCCCCGACGGCGGCAAGATGACCGACGCGGCCCCCAAGGCCGTCGTCGAGGAGACCGTCGCCGCCCTGAAGTCCGGCTCGGACCAGATCGTCTCCGTCACCGACCCGTACACGGCCCAGGCCGTCTCCCGGGACGGCTCCACCGCCTACGTCTCCGTCGCCTACAAGGTCAACGGGATGGAGCTGACCGACGAGACCCGTGAAGCCCTCAAGCAGGCCGGACACGCGGCCCAGGGCAAGGGCCTGACGGTCGAGCTCGGCGGCGACGCCCTCCAGACCATGCCCGAGACCGGCGCCGGCGAGATCGTCGGCGTGGTCGTGGCCGGCATCGTCCTCGTCATCACCTTCGGCTCGCTCGTCGCGGCCGGGCTGCCGCTGCTCACCGCGATCATCGGCGTCGGCATCGGCGTCTCCGCGATCACCGCGCTCGCGAGCGTCCTGGACCTCGGCACCACCACCTCCACCCTCGCGATGATGATCGGCCTCGCCGTCGGCATCGACTACGCCCTCTTCATCGTCTCCCGCTACCGCGCCGAACTGGCCGACGGCCGGGACAAGGAGGAGGCCGCCGGCCGCGCCACCGGCACCGCCGGATCGGCCGTGGTCTTCGCCGGGCTCACCGTCGTCATCGCCCTCGTCGGCCTCGCCGTCGTCAACATCCCGATGCTGACGAAGATGGGCTTCGCCGCCGCCGGCACCGTCGTCATCGCCGTCCTCATCGCCCTCACCCTGATTCCGGCACTGCTCGGCTTCGCCGGCGACAAGGTGCTCGGCCGCAAGCAGCGCAAGGGCGCCGCCGCGTCCGCGGGGAAGGGCGCCGAGACCCCGGAGAAGGCCGCCAAGCCGAACGCCGGCACCCGCTGGGCCCGCTTCGTCCTCCGCCGCCCGGTCTTCGTCCTGCTCGCCGGCGTCATCGGCCTCGGCGCCATCGCGATCCCGGCCGCCTCCCTGGAGATGGGCCTCCCCGACGACGGCGTGAAGCCGGTCTCCGCGACCGAGCGCCGCGCCTACGACCTGCTCTCCGAGGGCTTCGGCCCCGGCTTCAACGGCCCGCTGCTCGTCGTCGTCGACGGCGACAAGGCCGCCGCCGACAAGACGGTCGAGACGATCAAGGACCTCGACGGCATCGCCGCCGTCACCCCGGCCACGCCCAACAAGGCCGGCGACGCCGCCACGATCACGGTGATCCCGAAGGACCGCCCGTCCTCCGGCGCCACCGAGACCCTGGTCCACGACATCCGCGACGCCACCGGCGACGACGTCCTCGTCACCGGCGCCACCGCGATGAACATCGACTTCTCGCAGAAGATGAACGACGCCCTCGTGCCCTACCTGGCACTCGTCGTCGGCCTCGCCTTCGTCCTGCTGACCGTGGTCTTCCGCTCGATCCTGGTCCCGCTCAAGGCCGCCCTCGGCTTCCTGCTCTCGGTGGTCGCCGCCCTCGGCGCCGTCGTCGCGGTCTTCCAGTGGGGCTGGCTGGGCAGCCTGTTCGGCGTCGAGCAGACCGGCCCGATCATGTCGATGATGCCGATCTTCATGGTGGGCGTGGTCTTCGGCCTCGCGATGGACTACGAGGTCTTCCTCGTGACCCGGATGCGCGAGGCGTACGTCCACGGCGAGCGGCCCGGCGAGGCGATCGTCACCGGCTTCCGGCACAGCGCCCGGGTGGTCACCGCCGCCGCCGTGATCATGATCGCGGTCTTCTCCGGCTTCATCGGGATGACCGACCAGATGATCAAGATGATCGGTTTCGGCCTCGCCGTCGCCGTCCTCTTCGACGCCTTCGTCGTCCGCATGGCGATCGTCCCCGCCGTCCTCGCGCTCCTCGGCCACCGGGCCTGGTGGCTGCCGAAGTGGCTGGACCGGGCGCTGCCCAACGTGGACGTGGAGGGCGAGAGCCTCGCGGCCCAGGAGTCCGGCGCGCCCGCGAAGCCGGACCTCGTCAAGGCGTGACACCCCCCTAGAACCCCGGGGCGGCCCCTGAGCGGGGGGTGCGCCCCGGACCGCGCCGGAACCTGTGGGGACGGGGAGCCCGACGCGGCCGTACGCCGTCAGCGCGTCGTCAGCGACGACGTGCCGACGGCGTACGTGTGTTCCAGGAACCGGTTCAGGGCGGTGTTGTCGAACTGGACCACCGCCACCTCGTCCTCGCCGTGGAACTCCACCACCGTCTGCACCCGCCCGCACGGCCAGACCGCGATGTCGCCGCGGTGCGCGGGCTCCCGCAGCCCGTCCTCCAGGAGGGCGCGGGGGAACGACCACTCGACCCCGCCGGGGAGGACGAAGCGGACGGTCGCGGGGGAGAAGCCGGGGTCGTAGCGGAGGGTCACGCGTACGGCCCGGGCGACCGGCGCGTCGCCGATCAGACGGCCTCGGGCACGGTCCTCGACGGCGGGCATCGGTGGCTCCTCACGTAGGCGCCCTTACGCAGGGCTGCGATTTGCTACTCAATGTCGCATTCTTCCCAGGTGGTGGCATGGTCACTCCCGAAGCGGACGGAGAGTGTCCGGCCTCACACGCCTTCCCCGGGCACCCGCCCCTACGCCATCTTGTGATGCGGGCACTCTTGCAAGTCTTTCGCAGGAGCGCTCATCATTCGGGTCGTGCATGTACCTGACGGATTCATCAACGCCCCCGTGTCCGCCGTCGCCGGCGTCGTCGCCGCGGGCGCCGTCGCCCTGAGCCTGCGCGGCGCGCGCAAAGAGCTGGGGGGCACCCCCCAGGCCGGAGACCTCGGGGGAGAAAGGCTGGCGCCCCTGGCCGGCCTCGTCGCCGCCTTCGTCTTCGCCGTCCAGATGCTCAACTTCCCGGTCGCCGCGGGCACCAGCGGGCATCTCCTCGGCGGCGCGCTCGCCGCGATCCTCGTCGGACCCTGGACCGGCGTCCTGTGCATCGCCGTCGTCCTGCTCATGCAGGGCGTCCTCTTCGCCGACGGCGGCCTGACCGCCCTCGGCGTCAACATCGTCGTCATGGGCGTGGTGACCGTCGTCGTCGCCCACTTCCTCTTCCGCGGCCTGCGGGCCGTGCTGCCCCGCACCCGCGGCGGCGTCACCGCCGCGAGCTTCGTCGCCGCGCTCGTCTCCGTACCGGCCTCCGCCGCCGCCTTCACCCTGCTCTACGCCATCGGCGGCACCACCGACGTGCCGATCGGCAAGGTCCTCACCGCGATGCTCGGCGTCCACGTCCTCATCGGCATCGGCGAGGCCGCCATCACCGCCCTCACCGTCGGCGCCGTCCTCGCCGTCCGCCCCGACCTCGTGTACGGCGCCCGCGGCCTCACCGCCCCGCTGAAGCTCCGGGTCGACGGCGAGCTGGTCGACGCGGCCCCGGCCGAGACCGAGGCCCCGGCCGCCGCCGGCTCCCCCAGGAAGGTCTGGATCGGCGGCGTCGTCACCGCCCTCGTCCTCGCCGGCGTCGTCTCCTTCTACGCCTCCGCCAGCCCCGACGGCCTGGAGAAGGTCGCCGCCGACCAGGGCATCGACGCCAAGGCGGAGGAGTACGAGCACGCCACCGCCGACTCCCCGCTCGCCGACTACGGCGTCCAGGGCATCGACTCCGCCCGCCTCTCCGGCGGCCTCGCCGGAGTCATCGGCGTCGCCCTCACCCTCGCCGCCGGCACCGGCGCCTTCTGGGCCGTCCGCCGCCGCCGGGCCGCCGACAGCGGCGCCCGGCTCTGACGTGGGAGCGGGGCACGCGCACCCCCTGTACCGGCGGGGCGACTCGCCGGTGCACCGCCTGCCCCCGCACACCAAACTCGTCGCCGTCCTCGGCTTCGTCCTGGTCGTCGTCACCACCCCGCGCGAGGCCGTCTGGGCCTTCGCCTGCTACGCGGCCCTGCTCGGCGCGGTCGCCGCGCTCGCCCGCGTCCCCGCCGGCTTCCTCCTCCGGCGGCTCGCCATCGAGCTCCCCTTCGTCGGCTTCGCCCTGCTCATGCCCTTCGTCGTCCCCGGCGAGCGGACGGAACTCCTCGGCGTCACCGTCAGCGTCCCCGGCCTGTGGGGCGCCTGGAACATCCTCGCCAAGGGCACCCTCGGCGTCGCCGCCTCCGTGCTCCTCGCCGCCACCACCGAACTCCGCGCCCTGATCCTCGGCCTCCAGCGCCTCGGCCTGCCCTCGCTCCTCGTCCAGATCGCCTCGTTCATGATCCGGTACGGCGACGTCGTCACCGACGAGCTGCGCCGCATGTCCGTCGCCCGCCGCTCCCGAGGCTTCGAGGCGCGCGGCCCCCGCCACTGGGGCGTCCTCGCCAAGACCGCCGGCGCGCTCTTCATCCGCTCGTACGAGCGCGGCGAACGCGTCCACCTCGCCATGATCAGCCGCGGCTACACCGGCACCATGCCGCTCCTCGACGAGCGCCCCACCGCCCGCGCCCAGTGGGCGACGGCCCTGGCGCTGCCGCTGGCCGCCCTTCCGCTCTGCCTCCTCGCCCTCCTGGGATGACCACCGTGACCGCTCCCCCCTCGCTGGACGTCTCCGGCCTCGCCTACGCCTACCCCGACGGCCACCAGGCCCTCTTCGGCGTGAACCTCACCATCGGACGCGGCGAGCGGGTCGCCCTCCTCGGACCCAACGGCGCCGGCAAGACCACCCTCGTCCTCCACCTCAACGGCATCCTCGCCGCCGGCGCGGGCAGCGTCACCGTCGCAGGGCTGCCCGTCGGCAAGCGGCACATGGCGGAGATCCGGCGGAAGGTCGGCATCGTCTTCCAGGACCCCGACGACCAGCTCTTCATGCCGACCGTCCGCGAGGACGTCGCCTTCGGCCCGGCCGCCGCCGGGCTGCGCGGCGCCGCGCTCGACGCGGTCGTGGAGCGGGCCCTGGAGCGGGTCGGCATGGCCGCGTACGCGGACCGGCCGCCACACCACCTCTCCTTCGGCCAGCGGCGCCGGGTCGCCGTCGCCACCGTCCTCGCCACCGAGCCCGAGATCCTCGTCCTCGACGAGCCGTCCTCCAACCTGGACCCGGCCTCCCGCCGCGAGCTCGCCGACGTGCTGCGCTCCCTCGACGTCACCGTCCTCATGGTCACCCACGACCTGCCGTACGCCCTGGAGCTCTGCCCGCGCGCGCTGATCCTCAGCGAGGGCGTCATCGCGGCGGACGGCCCGACCCGCGAGATCCTCTCCGACGAGGACCTCATGGCCCGCCACCGGCTCGAACTGCCCTTCGGATTCGTTCCGGGTTCCGTCGCCTGAGACCATGGGACCCGTTCGTACGAAAGGGTGAAGGTGGGTCGGGTGGACGTCCAGGGCACGGTGGCGCCGGGCTGGGAACCGGTCGGGGACGCGTTCCGGCGCAACTTCGAGGCGCGCGGGGAGAAGGGCGCGGCCGTCGCCGTCCACCACGACGGGGCGAAGGTCGTCGACCTGTGGGCCGGCACCCGGGACGCCGACGGCACGGAACCCTGGTCCGCGGAGACCGCCCAGATCGTCCGCTCGGCGACGAAGGGCGTCGCCGCCGCCGTCCCCCTCCTCCTCCACCAGCGCGGCCGGATCGACCTCGACGCCCCGGTGGCCACGTACTGGCCCGAGTTCAAGGCGGCCGGCAAGGACCGGGTGACGGTACGGCAGCTCCTCGCCCACCAGGCCGGCGTCCCCGTCCTCGACCGCCCCCTCACCCTCGCCGAGGCCCTCGACCCGGAGGCGTCCACCGCCGCCGTCGCCGCCCAGGCACCCGTCTGGGAGCCCGGCACCGCCCACGGCTACCACGCCCACACCTTCAGCTGGCTCCTCTCCGGCCTCGTCCACCGCGTCACCGGCCGCACCATAGGCCGCTGGGTCGCGGAGGAGCTGGCCGCCCCGCTCGGCCTGGACCTCTGGATCGGCCTCCCGGAGGCGGAGGCCCACCGCGTCGGCCGCCTCGGTCCGGTCGAGGCGCCCGAGGACACCGGCGCGCTGCGCCTCCGCCCCAAGCGCTCGGTCACGGAGGCGTGGCAGGACCCCGCCTCCCTCACCCGCCGCGCCTTCGAGGTCATCACCCCCCAGCCCGACGAGAACGCCCCGGCCTACCGCGCCGCCGAGCTCCCCGGCTCGGCCGGCGTCGCCACCGCCCGCGCCCTCTCCCGCTTCTACGCCGCCACCCTCGGCCCGCTCGCCGACGGCGCCCCCCGCCTCTTCGCCCCCGCGACCCTGGCCCTGGCCCGCACCGAGGAGTCCGCGGGCCCCGACCGGGTCCTCCTCGTCTCCACCCGCTTCGGCCTCGGCCACATGCTCCACGGCCCGGCCTCCCCCCTCCTCGGCCCCACCTCCTTCGGCCACCCCGGCCGCGGCGGCTCCCTCGCCTTCGCCGACCCCGACTCCGGCACCGCCTTCGCCTACGTCACCAACGGCATGCGGAAGACCGTCACCTCGGATCCGCGCGCCCAGGCCCTGGTGAGAGCGGTCAAGTCCCTGCTCTGATAGGCGGCATGAACCGTTTCGAGGGACGTACGGCACTGATCACGGGCGCGGGCAGCGGCATCGGCGCGGCGACCGCCCGCCGGCTGGCCGCGGAAGGGGCGCACGTCCTCGTCACCGACATCGACGAGGACGCCGCCCGCGCGGTGGCGGCCGGCCTGCCGCACGCCACGGCCCTCCGCCTCGACATCACCGACCGCCCCTCGATCGAGCGCCTCATCGGCGGACTCCCCGCCCTCCACGCCCTCGTCAACAACGCCTTCGTGCCCTTCGTCGACGACCCCGACGAGAACTGGCGCCGCCAGCTCGACGGCACCCTCCTCGGCGCCGTCCACTGCTCCCGCGCCGCCCTCCCGCACCTGGCCGCCACCGCCGGTGCGATCGTCACCATCGGCTCCGTCAACGCGGAGGCGAGCTTCGGCGACCACGCCTACAGCGCCGCCAAGGCCGCCCTCGGCTCCTTCACCCGCACCCTCGCCGGCGAGGCGGCGCCCCTGGGCGTCCGCGTCAACCAGATCAACCCCGGCACCATCGACACCCCCTCCTGGGCGGGCCGCGAGGCGGCCCTGGCCGACCTGGGCGCCCGCGCCTACCCCCTGGGCCGGGTGGGCACCCCCGAGGACATCGCCGCCGCGGTCGCCTTCCTCGCCTCCGCCGACGCGGCCTGGATCACCGGCACCACCCTCCGCGTCGACGGCGGCCTGATGGCGGTGAACCGGCACTTCCGGGAGATCCTGGGCGACGACTGACGACTGACGACTGACGGCTGACGACTGACGGCTGACAGCTAAGGCCGACGACTGACGGCTGAGGCTGACGGCTGACGGCCGCTCAGGTCACGTGCAGCATCAGGCCGATGCCGACCACCATCAGGCCGGCCGCGGCGATCCTCGGGCCGCCGAAACGTTCCTTGAAGAACAGGGCGCCGATCGCGGCCCCGACGATGATCGAGGACTCCCGGAGAGCGGCGATGGGAGCGAGCGGGGCCCGTGTCTGCGCCCACAGCACGAGGGCGTAGGCGGCGACCGAGAGGGCCGCCCCGAGCAGCCCCCGGGCCGCGTGCGGGCGCAGGGCCGGCAGCAGCGCGCGGCGCCGGACCGCCAGGGCGTACGCCGGGATGACCAGGCCCTCCAGGAGCATCAGCCAGGCGATGTAGCCGAGCGTGGTGCCCGAGGCGCGGACGCCGACGCCGTCGACGACCGTGTACAGGGCGATGGCGAGACCGGTGCCCAGGGCGGCGAACAGCGCGGGCCGGTGCGCCCCGCCGCCGCCCCGGACCCCCCACAGCGCGAGCCCCGTCAGGCCCGCGCAGGCCACGGCCACGCCGAGCAGCTGCCGGGCGTCCGGCACCTCGTGGACGAAGACGGCCGCGAGCAGCGTCACCACCAGCGGGGCCGTACCGCGCGCGATCGGGTACATCTGCCCGAAGTCCCCCAGCGTGAAGGACTTCATCAGCAGCGCGTAGTACGCGACGTGCAGGGCCGCCGAGGCGATCAGGTACGGCCACGCCCCGGCGGCGGGCACCGGGACGAAGGGGACGAGCGCCAGGCCGATCAGCGCCCCGCCGCCCGCGATCAGGGTGAAGGAGAGCAGCTGGTCCCGGATGTGGTGGGCGAGGGCGTTCCACGACGCGTGCGTGACCGCCGCGACCAGCACCACGCACGCGACCAGCGGCGTCACGCGGTGCGCTCGCGTCGCTCGCGCACGTCCGCGAGGGTCGCCCCGGCGTGCGCGATCAGCTCCTTCGGCGGCAGCGCGAAGACGGAGTGCGGGGTGCCGGCCGCCGCCCACACCAGGGCGTGGTCGAGCAGGCCCTCGTCGGCGAGGACGCGGGTCCGGGTGCGGTGCCCGAAGGGCGGCACGCCGCCGATCGCGTACCCGGTCGTCTCCCGGACCACGCGCGCGTCCGCCCGCGTGACCTCCCCGGCGCCCAGCGCCTCCCGCACCCGCTCGACGTCCACGCGCGAGGCCCCGTCCATCAGGACCAGCACCGGGACCCCGTCGGCGGCGAAGATCAGCGACTTCACGATCTCCGAGACCCGGCAGCCGATGGCGTCGGCGGCCTGCTGGGCGGTGCGCGTCTCGTCCGGAAAGCGGCGGACCTCGACGTCGAGGCCCAGCTCGGCGAGGGCGGCGGCGAACTGGGGGTGGGCGGCGGAAGCGGCGGCATCGGTCGTCATGCCCGCACGGTAGCGGTAGGTGTACAAGACACGCGATTCCCTTTCCACGCCCCGGACGTCAGCCTCGGCCCGCCCCCGGACGTCAGCCTCGGCCCACCCCCCCGGGGGCGGCCTCCGGCCTCAGCCCGCCTTCAGGACGTCCGCCACCACCGGGCCGGCCGCGTCGGCGCCGTGGCCGCCCGCTTCGACGACGGCCGCGGCGGCGAGGTCGCCGGAGTAGCCGGTGAACCAGCTGTTGGAGGTGGCCTGTGAACCGACCTCCGCCGAGCCGGTCTTCGCGCCCTTCGGTCCGGGGACGCCCGCCATGGCCTCCTCCGCGGTGCCGTTCGGTCCCGTGGCCGCCCTCATCAGCTTCCGCAGCCCGGTCCCGACCGCGTCCGGCAGCCGTTCGGCGGTGGCGAACTCCCGGCCGTCCACGTCCCTCGGGACCAGGTATGGCTGGAGGAATCCGCCGTTCTTCACGGTCGCGGAGACCGAGGCCATGTTGAGCGCGTTCATGGTGATGGCGCCCTGCCCGATGTACGAGGCGGCGGTCTCGGTGCCGCTCGACTCGGGCACCTCGCCGTCCTCGGTCTGCACGCCGACCGACCACAGCTCGCCGATCCCGAACCACTCGCGGGCCGTGTCGCCGAGCGCGGTGTTGTGGACGCCCTTGTCCTTCAGCGGATTGATCGCCTTGATGAAGGCGGTGTTGCAGGACAGGGCGAAGGCGTTCGTCAGGTCGCCCCTGGTGGAGAAGTCCTCCAGGTTGTGGAAGGTGTACCCGTCCCACCGCACGGTGGGCGGGCACTCCACCGCCGTACCCGGCTGCGCCACCCCGTACCGCATCATCATCGCCGCCGTGACGATCTTCATCGTGGAGCCGGGCGCCTGCTTCCCCTGGAACGCCGTGTTGAAGCCCGACGCCGGGTTGTTGGCGACCGCCCGCACCGCCCCCGTCGACGGCTCGACGGCCGCCACGGCCGCCTTCGGGAATCGTTTCACCGCCTTCTCCGCCGCCGCCTGCACGCCCGCGTCGATCGTCGTCCGCAGTTCGCCCGCCTTGCCGGGCGACAGGACGAGGAGCGTGCCGACCGGCAGCCCGTTCGCGTCCTCGATCCAGGTCTCGACGCCCGCCTCGCCGCCGGCCTTCGCGCCGTACCGCTGCCGCAGCGCGTCGAGCACGGGCACCAGCGACGGGTACTTCTCCGGCGGCAGCGCGACGCCCTTGTGGTCGACGGCCCTGACCGCCGGGGCCTTCGCGGTGCCGGTCCGCAGCGTGGCGCCGGCCGTCAGCTTCGGGTGCAGCACGGTGGGCGTCCACTTCACCAGCGGGCGGCCGGTGGACGCGCCGCGCACGACGCCGAGCCGGGACTCGTACGTCCACGGCTTCGACACCCCGTCGTACGTCACGGTCGCCCTCACCGTGAACGGCACCGTCGTCCCGGTCGGCGTCCCGGCCGTGATCACCGCCTCCGAGACGCCGCCCCCCTCGCGGTACGCGGCGATCGCCGGGCCCGCCGTCACCGGGTCGTCGGTCAGCTGACCGGCCCGCTCGGGCTCCCCGGCCGCCCACGCGGCGAGGAAGTCCCGCGCGGTGGCGGTCACCTCCTCCGCCGTCACCGGCCCGGACCGCGGCGCCGACCGCGTACCGACGTCCTGGGAGCCGCCCGTGATCCCGTTCCAGAGGTTGTACCCCCCGTACGCGACCCCGCCCGCGACGACGACGAACACGCCCCCGACGATCCCGACCTTCGCTCCACTGCGCATGACTGGGTTCCCCTCCCCGTGTGGACCGTCGAGTCAAGCAGCCGCCGCGAACGCCTGTCGAGCGCGGCGGGCCACACGTGTCACATCCACCGCAAACGGAATTTTCCCTTGCGAAGGATCCGTGAAGCCCGCCGAACCGCCGGTCCCGCCCCCCACACCGCCCGCGCGCCTTACTAGGATGCCGCCCGGCGTTGCTACCGCATCGAAGGGGAGGAGTCACCATGGCCTGGGACGAATGGAACCAGCTCAAGGCGGAGGCGGCGGGGGGCTCCTCGACCCGGATGCAGCTGAACCGCGTCCCGGACGAACCGGACGGCAAGAGCCTGTCCAACAACACCCAGGGTGACCTCAAGGTCGTCAACGAGCACCTCGCCAAGATCGGCGACCACGCCTTCGGGCTCTACAACCGGCTGTGGCGCGAGGGCCGGGTCGCCGCGACGACCACCGACTCCGCGGCCTCCGACCTCTCCGGCCAGGGCTTCGAGCTGGGCGGCGCGCTGAGCCACGTCTCCATCAAGTGGGAGTCCGCGCTCGCGGACCTCATGGACGCCTGCGCGCACATCTCGAACCACATGGACTACACGAAGAACGCCCACGCCGGCGACGAGATCTTCATCGAGCGGCGCATGAGCGGCATCGCGACGCTCGACGCCGGCTTCGACGAGCGGGCCTCCGAGCCCGGCAAGCCGAACGACGTGTACGGCGAGAAGGACGACAAGGGCGAGAAGAAGGACGGCAAGTGATGGACTTCGACACCCTGCTGCACGCCAAGTTCGGCACGCTCGACGCGGCGCTGACCGACTGGAACACCCTGGTCACGAACCTGGAGAAGCTGGAGAAGGACGCGAGCGAGGGCCTGAAGGGCGCCGCCGCCAAGGCCGACTGGCAGGGCGTGAACTCGCAGGTCGGGCGGAAGTTCATCGACAAGACCGCCGGCGAGTTCGGCGACGCGCACACCCAGGCCACGTCCGTCCGCAACATCCTCCGCGACACCCTCGGCGAGCTGAAGAAGTACAAGACCGACCTGGAGGGGGCCATCGCCACCGCCCGGCTCCAGATGGTCTCCGTCGTCCCCTCCGGGAAGAACTTCGTGGCCAAGGCCATGGACGGCGACGCCGGCAAGGACGTGAAGCAGAGCACCGTCGACGGCGTCCGCGACCAGATCGACCGGATCATCGCCGGCGCCGCCGAGAGCGACAGCTCCGCCGCCAAGGTCCTGCGCGCCCTGGTGGACCAGGCCGACAAGGGCTTCGGCGACGCCAAGTACGGCGACCGGGATCAGGCCGCCGACGCCCTGCGCACGGCCGAGCGGCTCGCCGACCTGGCGAAGAAGAACCCCAAGGAGCTGACGGAGGCCGAGTTCGACACGCTGCTCGCCGGCCTCACCAAGTACCACGGCGACGACCTCTTCGCCTCCGCCTTCGCCCACAAGCTCGGCGCCAAGGGCACCCTCGACTTCTGGGCCGGTCTCAACGACCTGAACGACAGGGACCAGCCCGCCGACGGCAAGCGCTACGAGCAGTACAAGGACCTCCAGAAGAACCTCGGCCTGACCCTCGCCAATGCCACGCAGAGCGCGAGCCCGGACATGACGCGGTGGAAGTTCGACATGCTCCAGGCCGTCGAGAAGCCGTACGGCCCCGGCACCGGCGTCTCCGGCTACGTCGTGATGAGCAACCTCATGCGCTGGGGCGACTACGAGGACGACTTCCTCGACAGCTACGGCCGCAACATGATCGCCAAGGAGCAGGAGGGCGTGCGCGAGGGCCGCCGCCCCGAGCAGATCTGGGGCTACAACGGCGGCGGCCTCTGGCCCCACCTGAACGCCACCGGCACCGACGCCGGTTTCGACCCGATGACCGGCTACATGAAGGCCCTCTCCAACAGCCCGGACGCCGCCACCGCCTTCTTCTCCTCGGAGTTCATCGACAAGGACACCGAGAACAACCCGTTCAAGCGCGACACCGACGGCGACGGCAACAAGGGCCACATCGGCCTCTCCAACTTCCAGTACCTCTTCGAGGAGCGGGAGTGGATGCAGGACCAGGACTCGGAGGGCGAGGACAGCATCTCCGGCAAGAACTACCTCGCCGCCGCGCTGGAGGCCGCCACCACCGGCCACCCGGCCGGCGAACTCCCCACCTCGGCGACCGCCGCCCACACCGAGGAGCAGGCCAAGCTCTACGGCCAGATCGTCAAGTCCGTCTCCGAGGTCCCCTCCCGCCTCACCGACAACGGCTTCATGTCCGACAGCCTGGGCCAGATCTCGGCCGAGTACATGGCGGACATCCACCGGGGGCTGCGCGCGGGCGACGCCGGCGAGGAGAAGCTCTACCCGATCACGGGAGCGGCCGCGTCCCTCAACGAGCAGGACCTCACCCGCTTCCTGTACACCGTCGGCCAGAACCCCGAGGGGTACGCGGCGGTCAGCGTCGGCCAGCACGCCTATACCGCGGGGATGCTGGAGTACCACTTCGCCCACCCCGACGCGTTCGTGGACGAGAAGGGGAACACCCCCGCGCAGAACCTGGAGAAGGCCACCTCCGCCGTCGCGCACAACGCGGGCGAGATCCAGGGCATGCTGGGAGCCGGCCGCGCGTACGCCTCCGAGCTGGACGCGGGCAACAAGGACGCCGAGTTCAACGACGCCATCACGAAGGCGGGCGAGCTCGGCGAGTCCCTCGTCGGCATCGGCGTCGGTGCCGCCACCGCCTCGGCCGTCGGCCCGGGCGCGGTCATCGCCGGCGGCGCGGCGGAGACGGTCGCGGGCGAGATCATCGGCAGCCTCACCGAGGGCCTGATGAAGGACAGCTCGGGCGAGGTGATCTACCGCAACGGCGAGGAGATCAACGCGACCCGCGAGTCGACCTTCGCCCTCGTCGAGAAGGCCGCCCAGGAGTCGGAGAAGAAGACCGGCGTCTCCTACCCGAGCATCGTCTCCTCGATCGCGGGCCAGACCGAAGCGGGCTTCACCTCCGCCCAGACCAACATCCGTGACTACTGCGAGGGCGTGGGCGTCCCGAACGCGCTGGAGAAGGACAAGTGACCATGCAGATGGCGAAGAAGCGCGGCATCATCGCGCTCGTCGTCCTGGCCCTGGTCGCCGCCTGGGCGGGGATCAGCTACGCCACGAACACCCCGCCCTTCAAGAAGCCGAAGGGGACGATCGAGGCGGCAGGGCTCTGCCCGTCTCTCGGGGCGTCGCAGGAAGCGGCGGACATCCTGAACCGGATCCTGCCGTACGCCGCTGAGTACGAGGTCTCCCGTGAGGAAGGCACCCCGCGCGGCGCCGCCCCCACCGACGTGCACCACACGTCGAGCTGTTCGATCAGCGGTGACGGCCGCCGGCTGCTCCTGGTGCGGACGGAGATGGCCTCCTGGACCAGCGAGGCGTCGTGGCGGGAGGAGGTGCTCGGCACCACCGACGGGCGGAAGCCGACGGCCTTCGACGCCGGGCGCTGGGCCTTCACCTCGACCCCGGAGATCCTGCGGGTCGGGGCGGTCTTCTCCGCCTGCCTGCCGGCCGGGGACGCCGGCCTGAGCACCTCCGTGGTGCTGCCGACGCCCGCCCCCGCCGACCACCTGGACGACCTCCGCCGCCTCACGGAACTCGCCGCCGAGCAGGCACACGAGGCCGCCCGCTGCACCGTGCCCGCGGACACTCCTCCCGGCGGGTAGCGGACATGGCGGCGAAGAAGAAGCGGATCACCGTGACGGCCGTCGTGACTTCGGTGCTCGTCACCGCCTGGGCGGGGATCAGCTATGCCACGAACACCCCGCCGTTCAAGAAGCCGAAGGGGACGATCGAGGCGGGCGAGCTGTGCCCGTCCTTCGGGGGGTCGCGGGAGGCGGCGGACATCCTGAACCGGATCCTGCCGTACGCGACCTCGTACCGGATCCCCCCGGAGGAGGGCGAACGCCGCACCCCCGACCCTCGGGACACCTCTCACAACTCCTGGTGCTACGTCCACGGTGACGGCCGGCTGCTCACGGTCCACACCGAGATGAGGGGTGGAGAGACCGAGAAGGAATGGCAGGACAGGGTGCGCAACATCGTCCGGTCGGGCGGTTCGGAGCCCTTCGACGCCGGCCGCTGGGCCTTCACCACCTCCACGCGGAAGGCCGCCGCCGTCTACTCCGCCTGCATCCCCTACGACAACGCCGGCCTCAGCACCTACATCCGGCTCCGCGACCCCGCCCCCGCCGACCGCCTGGACGACCTCCGCCGCCTCACGGAACTCGCCGCCGAGCAGGCGCACGAGGCCGCCCGCTGCACGATCCCCGCGGACACCCCCCGGAAGTAGCCGGGAACGTGAGGAGGGGCGCGACCGACGGTCGCGCCCCTCCTCATGTCCGCGCCGCTGGATCCGGGTGTCCAGCCACACGCCCCGGCTACGTCGCGGCGAATCTGGCCAGGGCCCAGATGGCGGCGAGGTCGAGGACCATCACGATGATCGACCACCCCGGGTAGTACGGGATGAACATGAACTGGCTGATGAGGCTCACCGCGCCCACCGCCAGGCCGGCGCCCCTGGCCCAGCTCTGGCCGAGCAGCACCCCCAGACCCGCGGCGATCAGCACGATCCCGATGACCACGTGCAGCCAGCCCCAGGCCGTCACGTCGAACCGGTAGGCGTAGCCGGGCGCACTGAAGAGGGACGCCTGTCCGATGCCGGCGGCGCCCATGAGAATGCTGAGCGTCCCGCTCAGCTCCAGGGCGACACCCGCGAAGAGGTGCGGGCCGGTCACCCACTGGCCGTCGTGGGACGGCGTCGTGCCTTTCCGTGCCCTGCCGGACATCTCCGCCATGGCCTCCACCTTCCTGAACAGGGCGACAGCCGTCACGCACCGCGAGGGTGGGGCAGCCGCCTCTGACTCAGTCTCGTCTCGCCCTGATCGCACCGCGACCGCAGGCGGCCGTCCGCGTCCGCCGGCCGCCCCACGCGAGGAGGGCCCGACCGCCGGCCGGGCCCTCCCTCTCGCGTTCACACGGCTAGATCCAGGTGTCCAGCCACATCCGTGCCCGCCATTGATCCATCGGGATCGGCGTCGCCGTGTAGATCGGCCAGAAGTAGATGAAGTTCCAGACGATCAGCAGGACCAGGCAGCCCGCCGCCACCGCGCCGAAGGTGCGGCGCCGCTCCGTGGCGCCCTTCGGGCCGATGATCGCGCCGATCATCATGGCGACGGCGAGGCACAGGTAGGGGACGAAGACGACGGCGTAGAAGAGGAAGATCGTGCGCTCCTGGTAGAGGAACCAGGGGACCCAGCCCGCGGCCACCGCGCAGGCGATCGCGCCGGCGCGCCAGTCGCGGCGGAAGGCCCAGCGCCACAGGACGTACACGAGGGCGAAGCAGGCGGCCCACCACAGGAGCGGGGTGCCGAGGGCCAGGATCTCCTGGGCGCACTTCTCCGTGGCGGAGGAGGGGCAGCCGGCGGTGCCGGGGGCGGGGGACTCGTAGAAGTAGGAGACCGGGCGGCCGAGGACGATCCAGGACCACGGGTTCGACTCGTACGTGTGGGGCGAGGTGAGCCCCACGTGGAACTGGTACACCTCGTACTCGTAGTGCCACAGGCTGCGCAGCCAGTCCGGCAGCCAGGACCAGAGGCCGGGGCCGCCGGGCAGCGCGTCCTGCTTCTCGGCCCAGTCGCGGAAGTAGCCCTTGTCGCCGGCGATCCAGCCGGTCCAGGTCGCCAGGTACGTCACCAGCGCCACCGGCACCACGGACACGAACGCCGGCAGCAGGTCCCTCTTGATCACCGCGAGGTACGGGCGGACCGCGCCGGCCGTACGCCGGGCGCCCACGTCCCACAGGACGGTCATCAGGCCGAACGCCGCCATGACGTAGAGGCCGTTCCACTTGGTGGCCGCCGCCAGGCCCAGCATGACGCCGGCCGCGATCCGCCACGGCCGCCAGCCGAGCCGCAGCCGTTCCGCGAGGTCCGCGTCGGGCCGGAGCACGCCCTCCTCGTCCTCCGGCAGCGCCGCCGCGAGCCGTTTCCTCGTCCGGTCCCGGTCCAGGACCAGGCAGCCGAACGCGGCGAGCACGAAGAACATCAGCACCTGGTCGAGGAGCGCGGTGCGGCTCATCACGAAGTGCAGGCCGTCGACGGCGAGCAGCAGTCCGGCGAGGCAGCCGAGGAAGGTCGAGCGGAAGAGCCGGCGGCCGATCCGGCAGAGCATCAGGACGGAGAGCGTCCCGAGCAGCGCGACCATGAACCGCCAGCCGAACGGTTCGAAGCCGAAGATCTTCTCGCCGACGCCGATCACCCACTTGCCCATCGGGGGGTGGACGACGTAGCCGGGGTCGGTCGGGATGGGAACGGCGTCGGGGTTGGCCAGGATCGTCTTGTCGACGTCCTTGGGCCACGCCCCCTCGTACCCCTGGTTGATCAGGGCCCACGAGTCCTTGGCGTAGTAGGTCTCGTCGAATATCACCGCGTGCGGCTTGCCCAGGTTCCAGAACCGGAGCACGCCCGCGACGGCCGCGACCAGCAGCGGCCCGCCCCACGCGGCCAGCCGCCACAGCCGGTCGGCCGCGTCCTGGCCGAGCCCGAGCAGCGACATGACCCTCGCCGAGGGCCGGGTGTACGGCGGGTCGAGCCGGTCCCTCGTGCCGATGGAGAGCGTGCCGGCGGCGGGCGGACGGTAGCCGAAGCGACGCAGCCGGAGCTGCCACGAAGAGGGCTCGGCCACGGTCGGTGCCATCGCGTGCTGGCCCTCCAGGGCCTCGGGTGCGGTACGGGTCACCGCGCCATCGTAGGGACTGCGTCTGTGCGCGTCGCCTGTCCGGGCGGTGAGGCGCCTCCCCGAGCGGCGACACCCCCGGCCGGCGGCCGCCCCCGACGGGCGGCCGTCCCCGGTGCGCGCCCGTCCCCGGCGGCCGGCTCCCGGTGGCGCCACTTCCCGGCGGGCGGCCCTCCCCGGTGGCGCCGCTTCCCGTGCGCGGCCGTCCCCGGTGTCCGCGCGGCGGCGTTCCGGCTGGGAGGATGGCGGGGTGACAGGAACGCTGGTACTCGCAGGCACCCCCATCGGCGACATCGCGGACGCCCCGCCCCGGCTCGTCGCCGAGCTGGAGGGCGCGGACGTCGTCGCCGCCGAGGACACCCGCCGGCTGCGCGGGCTGACCCGGGCGCTCGGCGTGCACACGACCGGCCGGGTCGTCTCGTACTTCGAGGGGAACGAGTCGGCCCGTACGCCCGAGCTGGTCGAGGCGCTGGCCGGCGGCGCCCGGGTGCTGCTCGTGACCGACGCGGGCATGCCGTCCGTCTCCGACCCCGGCTACCGGCTGGTCGCCGCCGCCGTCGAGGCCGGCATCAAGGTGACCGCGGTCCCCGGCCCGTCCGCCGTGCTCACCGCGCTCGCGCTCTCCGGTCTGCCGGTGGACCGGTTCTGCTTCGAGGGCTTCCTGCCGCGGAAGGCGGGCGAGCGGCTCGGCCGGCTCAAGGAGGTCGCGGCCGAGCGCAGGACCCTCGTCTACTTCGAGGCCCCGCACCGGCTCGACGACACGCTCGACGCGATGGCCGAGGTGTTCGGCGCCGAGCGCCGCGCCGCCGTCTGCCGCGAGCTGACCAAGACGTACGAGGAAGTGAAGCGCGGCCCGCTGGCCGAGCTGGCCGCCTGGGCGAAGGACGGCGTGCGCGGCGAGATCACGGTCGTCGTCGAGGGCGCCCCGGAGACCGGCCCGGAGGAGCTGGACGCCGCCGAGCTGGTGCGCAGGGTGCGGGTGCGCGAGGAGGCGGGGGAGCGGCGCAAGGAGGCCATCGCGGCGGTCGCCGCCGAGGCGGGGCTGCCCAAGCGGGAGGTCTTCGATGCCGTCGTGGCGGCAAAGAACGCGTCCTGAAAAGGCCCGGGAAACGGTAAAGGACTAATCTTTAAGGCAAAGCCGAATCCGGTGCCGGGAGCCTTCACAGAGCGCTTGGCAAGGGAACGCCCAAAACCGCCTCATGCTTTCTTCCGTGCTGATGCGCTCCGGCCCGAAAAGGCGTCCACTGGGACCAGTGGAGAGGAGCTGGCATGAGCGAGACCACCGGCACCGGAACGCCCGTCGCGCATGAGGCGTACGCCTTCGCCTGCATGCGGTGCGGGTACGGCTGGGAGCAGTCCTACGACATCGAGCACCACACGGACGCCCGAGGCCAGGCGTTCGTCGTGTACAAGGCGGACGGGGAGCGGGTGCCCTCCCCGCTCTCGAACCCGACCTGCATGAACTGCGGCGGCCATGTGGTGCGGATCATGCGCGCCGGCCAGGTGTCCACCGTGCTCGACCTGATCGCGTCGATGGAGCACCACGGGCGCGGCGCGAAGGAGACCCGTCCCGTCTCGGCGGCCGGCCCGGTGGGGCAGGAGCTGACGGAGGGCGAGGAGGGCGCGCCGCCGGTCCCGCACCACTGGCACCTCTCCGACCTGCTGCACCCCTTCCGCTCCCGCCGCTGAGCTCCCGCCGCTGAGCTCCCGCCACGGAGAGCGCGCCGGCGGAAGCGCACGGAAACCGCCGCGCGGACCCGCTCATGGCCCTCGTACGATCGGGGCCATGAGTGCCAAGGACGCCCCGCCGCCGCTGCCCGAACCCCTCCTCGTCGCGGTCGCGGACTCGCACACCCACCTGGACATGCAGTCCGGCACGGTCGAGGAGGCGCTGACCAAGGCGGCCGCCGTCGGCGTCACGACGGTCGTGCAGGTCGGCTGTGACGTGAAGGGCTCCCGGTGGGCCGCCGAGACCGCCGCCGCCCACGCGAACGTGCACGCGGCCGTCGCCCTGCACCCCAACGAGGCACCCAGGATCGTCCTCGGCGATCCGGACGGCTGGTCGCGCCAGGGGGCGCGCGACGCGGGCGGTGACGCCGCCCTCGACGACGCGCTCGCCGAGATCGACCGGCTCGCCGCCCTCCCGCACGTCCTCGGCGTCGGCGAGACCGGCCTCGACTTCTTCCGCACCGGCCCCGAGGGCATGGCCGCGCAGGAGCGTTCCTTCCGCGCCCACATCGAGATCGCCAAGCGGTGGGGCAAGGCACTTGTCATCCACGACCGGGAGGCCCACGCCGACGTGCTGCGCGTCCTCGACGAGGAGGGCGCACCCGACCGGACCGTCTTCCACTGCTACTCGGGCGACGCCGAGATGGCCGGGATCTGCGCGGCCAAGGGCTACTACATGTCCTTCGCCGGCAACGTGACCTTCAAGAACGCCCAGCCGCTGCGCGACGCGCTCGCCGTCGCCCCGCTCGATCGGGTGCTGGTCGAGACGGACGCCCCCTTCCTCACCCCGGCGCCCTTCCGGGGCCGCCCCAACGCCCCGTACCTGATCCCGGTCACCGTCCGGGCGATGGCGGAGGTCCGCGGCATCGACGAGAACGCGATGGCGGAGGCGATCGCGGTGAACACGGCCCGCGCCTTCGACTACTGACGGATGCCGACGGGGGGGAGGGCCCGGCGCCGGCATCACCGATCCATAACGGTTACGTCCAGTAGCCGCGTCGTTTTGGAGAGTGACCGGCGGCGGGGCTAGGGTCCCGGCCTCGTGAGCACTTCCCAGGGCAGTCACCGCGCCGGACGGCGAGGAGCGGCGGCCACGCTGCCCGTCCACGAGCAGCCCACCCAGATCGCGCCCCTCGTCGTGCCGCCCGGCACGGCCCCCGGGCGCCTCCCCGAGCCCGCCCCCGTGCCCGCGCAGGGCCGGGCCGCCGCCCGGCGCGGGGCGCGGCGCCGCAAGCCCGCCCGCCCCGCCGGGGACGGGCTGCGCCGGCTCGTCCCGCAGGCCCTCGTCGTCGCCTTCCTGGCCGGCGGCACCACCGCCTTCGTCGCCGACGACAAGGCGATCCGGCTCTCCGTCGACGGCGTCCCCCGCACCCTGCACACCTTCGCCGACGACGTGGACGAGCTCCTCGCCGACGAGGGCCTCGCCGTCGGCGCCCACGACCTCGTCGCCCCCGCCCCCGGCACCGCGCTGGCCAGCGGCGACGAGCTCGTCCTCCGGTACGGCCGGCCGGTCGCCCTCACCCTCGACGGGCACCGCCGCCAGGTGTGGACCACCGCCGACACCGTCGACGGAGCCCTGCGCCAGCTCGGCGTCCGCGCCGAGGGCGCCCATCTGTCGGTCTCCCGCTCCGCCGCGATCTCCCGTAGCGGCCTCGCCCTCGACGTCCGCACCGAACGCGCGGTCACCTTCCTCGCCGACGGGCGCGAGCGGACCGTCCGCACCAACGCGGCCACCGTCGGCGAGGCCCTCGACGAGGCCGGCATCACGCTCGGCGGCGAGGACACCACCTCCGTGCCCCGTGAGGCGTTCCCCCGTGACGGGCAGACCATCACCGTGCTGCGGATCACCGGCTCCACCCAGACCCGCGAGGAGGCGATCCCGTACGCCGTCGAGCGCGTCCGCGACCCCGCCCTCTTCGCCGGCACCGAGGTCGTCGACCGGCAGGGCGCGCCGGGCCTGCGCCGGATCACGTACCACCTCCGGTCCGTCAACGGCGTCCGGCAGAAGCCCCGCCGCACCGGCGAGGAGATCGTCCGCGAGCCGGTCTCCCGCAAGGTCCGCGTCGGGACCCGCGCGCTGCCCTCCTCCGTCGCCGGCGCCGACGGCCTGGACTGGGGAGCCCTCGCCGCCTGCGAGTCCGGCGGCCGGCCGAACGCCGTCGACCCCTCCGGCACCTACGGTGGCCTCTACCAGTTCGACCCCGGGACGTGGCGCTCCCTCGGCGGCAGCGGCGTCGCCCAGGACGCGCCCGCCGCCGAGCAGACCTTCCGCGCGAAGAAGCTCTACGTGGCGCGCGGCGCGGGCCCGTGGCCGCACTGCGGGCGCAGGTTGTTCCAGTGACCGGTACGGCGCCCCGTACGCTGTACCGGTGAGCACCACCACCGGCCCCGACGGCCCCGACGCCCTCCTCGGCCCCGCCGACATCCGTGAGCTGGCCGCCGCCCTCGGCGTGCGCCCCACGAAGCAGAAGGGCCAGAACTTCGTCATCGACGCCAACACCGTCCGGCGCATCGTCCGCACCGCGGGCGTGCGCCCGGACGACGTGGTCGTCGAGGTGGGGCCCGGCCTCGGCTCCCTCACCCTGGCGCTCCTGGAGGCCGCCGACCGGGTGACCGCCGTCGAGATCGACGACCTCCTCGCCGCCGCGCTGCCGGCGACGATCGCCGCGCGGATGCCCGAGCGGAAGGACCGCTTCGCGCTGGTCCACTCCGACGCCATGCTCGTCCGGGAGCTGCCGGGCCCGGCGCCGACCGCGCTCGTCGCCAACCTCCCGTACAACGTGGCCGTGCCGGTGCTGCTCCACATGCTCGACCGCTTCCCGACCATCGAGCGGACCCTCGTCATGGTCCAGGCCGAGGTCGCCGACCGGCTCGCCGCCGGACCGGGCAACAAGGTCTACGGGGTGCCCTCCGTCAAGGCCAACTGGTACGCGGACGTCAAGCGCGCCGGAGCCATCGGCCGCAACGTCTTCTGGCCCGCGCCCAACGTCGACTCGGGCCTCGTCTCCCTGGTCCGCCGCACCGAGCCGGTCGCCACCACCGCCACCAAGGAAGAGGTCTTCGCGGTCGTCGACGCGGCCTTCGCGCAGCGCCGCAAGACCCTGAGGGCCGCCCTCGCGGGCTGGGCCGGCTCCCCGGCCGCCGCCGAGGAGGCCCTGGTGAAGGCCGGGATCTCGCCGCAGGCGCGCGGCGAGGCGCTGACGGTGGAGGAGTTCGCCCGGATCGCGGAGGCCAGGGCATGAACGGCGTGACAGGTTCCGACGGCGTGACCGTACGGGTCCCGGCCAAGGTCAACGTCCAGCTCGCGGTCGGCGCCGCCCGCCCCGACGGCTTCCACGACCTCGCCAACGTCTTCCTCGCCGTCTCCCTGTACGACGAGGTCACCGCGACCCCGGCGACGACGCTGACGGTCACCTGCGAGGGCCCCGACGCGGACAAGGTCCCCCTCGACCGCACCAACCTGGCCGCCCGCGCCGCGGAGCTCCTCGCCGCCCGGCACGGCCTCTCCCCGGACGTCCACCTGCACATCGCCAAGGCCATCCCGGTCGCCGGCGGCATGGCCGGCGGCAGCGCCGACGGCGCCGGCGCGCTCCTCGCCTGCGACGCGCTGTGGGGCCTCGGCACCCCCCGTGACGTGCTCCTGGAGATCTGCGCCGAACTCGGCTCCGACGTGCCCTTCAGCCTCGTCGGCGGGGCGGCGCTCGGCACCGGGCGCGGCGAGAAGCTGACGGAGCTGCCGGTCGGCGGCGCCTTCCACTGGGTGTTCGCCGTCGCCGACGGCGGGCTCTCCACGCCGGCCGTGTACGGCGAGTTCGACCGCCTCGCCGAGGGCACCGAGGTTCCCGAGCCGGCCGCGTCCCCGGCGCTCCTGGAGGCCCTGCGCACCGGCGACACCACCGCCCTCGCGGGCGCCCTCGCCAACGACCTCCAGGCACCGGCGCTCTCCCTGCGCCCGTCGCTGGCCGCGACCCTGACGGCCGGCACGGAGGCGGGCGCCCTCGCGGCCCTGGTCTCCGGCTCGGGCCCGACGACGGCGTTCCTGGTGAAGGACGCGGAGGCCGCCGAAACGGTCGCCGCCGCCCTCCGCGCCTCCGGCACCTGCCGCGCGACCCACACGGCGACCTCCCCGGCGGCGGGCGCGACGGTCCTCTGAGACACCGGCCGGGGCCGGCGGCCCCGGCCCGGGGGCGTACTCACCCGGCGGATGAGTATCCGCGCCCTGTCGGCGGACACGCTCCGCGCGGGACCGTGTGCGCATGGGAATCAGCGCGCGGGAGCTCGCGGCGGCGACGCCGGCGAGCCGGGACCGGTACGTCGACCTGCTGCGGGTCGCCTCGCTCACCGTCGTGGTGCTCGGGCACTGGCTGATGGCGGCCGTCACCGCCGACGGGCAGGTCGGGAACCTGCTCGCGGTCGTGCCCGGCCTCCAGATCGCGACCTGGGCGTTCCAGGTGATGCCGGTCTTCTTCTTCGTCGGCGGCTTCGCGCACGCCCTCGCCCACCGCTCCCGCCCCCGGTACGCCGACTTCCTGCGGGCCCGGCTCCAGCGCCTGCTGCGGCCGACGATGGTGTTCACCGGCGTGTGGGGCGCCGCCGCGCTGCTGCTCCAGCTCTCCGGCGCGGACGGCGGGCTCACCGGCGTCGCGCTGCGGCTCGTCACCCAGCCGCTGTGGTTCATCGGCATCTACCTGGCGATGGTGGCGTTCACCCCGCCGCTGCTGCGGCTGCACGAGCGCTGGGGGTGGGGCGCGTTCGCCGCGCTCGCGGGCGGCGCCGTCGCCGTGGACCTGCTGCGCTTCGCGGCGGACGTCCCCTTCGTCGAGTTCCTGAACTTCGCGTTCGTCTGGCTCGCCGTCCACCAGCTCGGCTTCCTCCGCGCCGACGGCATGATCCGCCGCCCGGCCGTGCTCGCCGCCGCGGGCCTCGCCGGCGCGACCGCGCTGGTCGCCCTCGGGCCGTACCCGCTGTCGATGGTGGGAATGCCCGGCGAGAAGGTGTCGAACATGGCGCCGCCGACCCTCGCCCTGCTCTGCCACGCCCTGTGGCTGGTCGGCGCGGTCGAACTGCTCAAGGGCCCGGGGACGCGGTTCGCCGCCCGCGCCGGGGTGTGGCGGACGGTCGTCGCCGCCAACGGGATCGCGATGACGGCGTTCCTGTGGCACCTGACGGCCATGCTCGGGGTGTACGGGGCTCTGCTCGGCCTCGGCGCACCGCTCCCGGCCCCCGCCACGGGCGCCTGGTGGGCGCACGTCCCGCTGCGGTTCGCGGCGGCCGGGCTCCTCACGGCCCTGCTCGTCGCCGTCTTCCGCCGCTTCGAGGCCCCCGCCCCCGCGGCCCCGGCCACCGACCGGGGCGGCCCGCTCGCCGCCCTCGGCATCACGCTCGCCCTCCTCGGCGTGCTCGGTCTCTCCCTGACGGGCTTCGCCGGACTCCTCGACGGCCACTCGGCGACCCTGATAGCCGTCCCCGTCACCGCCCCGGCGGCCGTCGCCCTGGCCCTGGCGGGCTGGCTCCTGGTGGAGCGGGCCGGGCGGTCCGGACCGCGCTGACGGCGGCCCGGCGGGGGAGGGGCGCGGGGACGTACCCTGGGACGTCGATCGATCACCCCGCACTGGAGTCAACGTGGCCGTCAACCTGGTCAATGTCGAGAACGTCAGCAAGGTGTACGGCACCCGTGCCCTGCTCGACGGAGTCTCGCTCGGCGTCTCCGAGGGGGACCGGATCGGGGTCGTGGGGCGCAACGGCGACGGCAAGACCACCCTCATCCGGATGCTGGCGCGCCTGGAGGAGGCCGACACCGGCCGGGTCACGCACAGCGGCGGACTGCGGCTCGGGGTGCTCACCCAGCACGACTCGCTCGACCCGAAGGCCACCATCCGGCACGAGGTCATCGGCGTCATGGCCGACCACGAGTGGGCCGGCAGCGCCAAGATCCGCGACGTGCTCACCGGCCTCTTCGGCGGCCTCGACCTGCCCGGCTTCGAGCAGGGCCTCGACACGGTCATCGGCCCGCTCTCCGGCGGCGAGCGCCGCCGCATCGCGCTGGCCAAGCTGCTCATCGAGGACCAGGACCTCCTCGTCCTCGACGAGCCGACCAACCACCTCGACGTCGAGGGCATCGCCTGGCTCGCCGGCCACCTCCAGAGCCGCCGCTCGGCGCTCGTCTGCGTCACCCACGACCGCTGGTTCCTCGACCAGGTCTGCACCCGCATGTGGGACGTGCAGCGCGGCGACGTGTTCGAGTACGAGGGCGGCTACTCCGACTACGTCTTCGCCCGCGCCGAGCGGGAGCGGATCGCCGCGACCGAGGAGGTCAAGCGGCAGAACCTGGTCCGCAAGGAGCTGGCCTGGCTGCGCCGCGGCGCGCCCGCCCGCACCTCCAAGCCCCGGTTCCGCATCGAGGCGGCCAACGCGCTCATCGCGGACGTGCCGGAGCCGCGGGACGCCAGTGAGCTGATGAAGTTCGCCAACGCGCGGCTCGGCAAGACCGTCTTCGACCTGGAGGACGTGACGGTCACCGCCGGGCCCAAGACGCTGCTCCAGCACCTCACCTGGCAGCTGGGCCCGGGCGACCGCGTCGGCCTCGTCGGCGTCAACGGCGCGGGCAAGACCTCACTCCTGCGGGCGCTGGCGGATGCCGCCGTCACGCAGGGCGAGAAGCAGCCGCCGGCCGGCCGGATCGTCGTCGGCAAGACCGTGCGGCTCGCCTACCTCTCGCAGGACGTCACCGAACTCCCCGCGCAGCTGCGGGTCCTGGAGGCCGTGCAGCAGATCCGCGACCGGGTCGACCTCGGCAAGGGCCGCGAGATGTCCGCCGGGCAGCTCTGCGAGCAGTTCGGCTTCGGCAAGGACAAGCAGTGGACGCCGGTCGGCGACCTGTCCGGCGGTGAGCGCCGCCGCCTCCAGCTGCTGCGCCTCCTCATGGACGAGCCGAACGTCCTCTTCCTCGACGAGCCCACCAACGACCTCGACATCGAGACCCTGACCCAGCTGGAGGACCTCCTCGACGGCTGGCCCGGCTCGATGGTCGTCATCTCCCACGACCGCTTCTTCCTGGAGCGCACCACCGACCGCACCTTCGCCCTGCTCGGCGACCGGACGCTGCGGATGCTGCCGCGCGGCATCGACGAGTACCTGGAGCGGCGGCAGCGGATGATCGAGGCGGCGGCCCCGGCGCCCGCCGCCCCCGCCGCGCAGCCCGCCTCCGGCGTCTCGGCCGCCGACGCGCGCGCCGCGAAGAAGGAACTCCAGAAGGTCGAGCGGCAGCTCGACAAGATCTCCGAGAAGGAGACGAAGCTGCACGCGCAGATCGCCGAGAACGCGACGGATTTCGCGAAGGTCGCGAAGCTTGACGCCGAGTTGCGGGAACTTCAGGGAGAACGTGAAGAGTTGGAGCTGCGCTGGCTCGAACTGGCGGAGAACGCATAACGAGGGCATCACGGACCGGTCCTCCCTTGGGCACAAGGGATGGACCGGTCGCTTTTGCGCCACCGCGTGAGTGGTAGAAAGAAAACCCGCTCACAGCCAAGGGGGAAGCGCTGATGACCCAGCCGCCCAGCAACCAGCCGCCGGGGGGCTTCGGAGCTCCCCAGGATCCGAACCAGGGCGGCATGCCGCCCGTCCCGCCGCAGATGCCGCCGACGCCGCCGCAGATGCCGCCCACGCCTCCGGCGCAGCCTCCGCAGGCCCAGCCGCCCGCCCAGCCGCCGCAGGGCCAGCCGCCGCAGGGCCAGCCCGGTTACGGCTACCCGCAGCAGGCCCCGCAGCCGGGACCGTACGGCTATCCGCAGCAGCCGCAGCCGGGACCGTACGGCCAGCCGCAGCAGCAGCCGGGTCCGTACGGCCAGCAGCCCGGCCCGTACGGGCAGCAGCCCTACGGGGGCTACCCGGGCCAGACGCAGCCGATGTACCCGGGCGCGCCCGCCCCGGCCGGCGGCTCCGGCGGCGGCCCGGGCAAGAACCGCACCGCGCTCGTCGCGGCCGTCGCGGCGGCCGTGGTGGCCGTCGCCGCCGTCACCACGTGGGCGGTCGTCGGCAAGGGCGACGACGAGGAGCCGACCGTCGCGAACCCGACGACGAGCGCCAGTTCCAGCGCCACCACGGCACCGAAGCCGACCGAGTCCGTCGACCAGGGCGACGGCTCCGGCGACGGCGACAAGGGCGGCGGCGAGGACGACCTGAACGCGGCCCGCCAGGAGGGCGAGGCGAAGGTCAACTTCCTCACCACCAACGACGTGGACCTGCCCCGCAACGGCTCCGAGGTCTTCGGCCCGTGGATCGTCGGCGACACCGTCGTCAAGGCGATGTACAAGGGCGTCGCCGGCTACAGCCTCGCCGACGGCAGCAAGAAGTGGCAGGTCGACGTGCCCTTCAAGCTGTGCGCGACCCCGGCCCAGCCGGGTGCCAACGGCCTGATGGTCTTCGGGTACGAGGAGAGCGCCAAGGACGGCGCCAAGTGCTCGATGCTCCAGCAGATCGACCTCAAGACCGGTAAGGCGGGCTGGAAGAAGGCCGTTCCGAAGCCGACCGGCCTCTTCGCCTTCTCCGACAACACCCTCGCCATCGGCGGCAACACGGTGACCGCCGCCGGCAGCAGCAGCGCCTACGGCTTCTCCCTCACCGACGGCAAGCAGGTCTTCACCGGCCCCACCGGCGACTGCAAGCCGTACGCGTACGCCGGCGACGCCACGAAGCTGGTCGCGGCCAGCCAGTGCCGCACCGGCGACGTGAACAAGGAACAGCACACGATCAGCGAGGTCGACCCCACCACGGGCAAGCCCAAGTGGACCTACAAGCTGGCCCTCACCTGGGAGGTCGACAAGGTCTACTCGGTGAACCCGCTGGTCGTCTCGGCCTTCCAGCGCGAGCAGAAGAAGTGGTCGGTCGTCGCGCTCAACCCGAACGGCTCCGTGCGCTCCCAGATCCAGGGCGGCAAGGACAAGTTCGCGCCGCGCTGCGGCGGCGGCCTCGTCATCTTCGGCCGCAACCTCCAGGGCTGCACGGGTGTCGCCGCCGCCGGTGACACCTTCTACATGGCGACCGACGCCTCCTACGGCACCTCCAACGAGGTCGTCGCCTTCGACCTGAAGAACGGCAAGCCCAAGTGGCGTTCGAAGGCGCCCGAGGAGCAGCAGATGACGCCGCTGCGGATGGAGGGCGGCGAGGTCCTGGTCTACGTCGCGCCCAAGTACGACAAGGGCGGCGCGGTCGCGACGATCGCCCCGGCCGGCGGCGCGCCGAAGATCCTCCTCAAGCACCCCGTCTCGGTCGCGCAGATCGAGAGCGGCTTCTTCAGCGCCGGTTACGCCTACGGCGGCGGCACGTTCGTGGTGGCGGCGGGGCGCGTCTCGGCGTCCAGTGACGCCGAGGAGAAGGAGACCAAGACGATGATGGGCTTCAGCAAGTGAGGTACGCGGACCGATGACCCAGCCACCCCCTCCGCCGCCGAACCAGCCCCCCGGCGGGTTCCCGCCGCCGAACCAGCCTCCGGGCGGCTTCGGAGCCCCGCAGGACCCGGGGTACGGCCAGGGCCAGGGCGGCTTCGGCGCGCCGACGCCTCCGCCGCCCCCGCCGCAGGGACAGCCGGGCTACGGCTACCCGCAGGCCCCGCCGCCGGCGCAGCCCGGTTACGGGTACCCGGAGCAGCAGCACCAGCAGCCGGTGCCGCCGCCGTACGGGTACCCGAACCAGCCGCAGCCGCCGCAGCAGCAGCCGTACGGCTACCCGACCGCGCCCCAGCAGCACGTCCCGGCGCCCGCGCCCGGCGGCGGGAAGAAGCTGTCGGCGACCACGCTCATCGTCATCGCGGCGGTCGTGGCTGTGGCGCTGATCGTCGGCGGCGGCGTCTGGTACGCCAACTCCGGCACGGACGAGCCGACGGACGCCAAGCCGAGCGGCGGCACCAGCCAGAACCAGAACCCGAACGGCGGCGGCGGCGAGGCCACCACCGGCGGCAGCGGGCTCGGCGGCAACGGCAAGGAGAAGCCGGGCGCGGACACCGGCGCGAGCCTGGCCTTCCGCATCGACGTGCCGAAGGTGCCCGACACCACGCCCGTCGACGGCTCCTGGCTCACCGCCACGACGTACGTGAAGACGGGCGTCAACTCGGTGGTCGGCTACGACCTCGCCAAGGGCACGGTCTCCTGGACGATCCCGCTGGCCGGCCAGGTCTGCGGCGCGTCCCGGCACATGACCGCCGACAACAAGGTGCCGATCCTCTTCGAGGAGTCCAAGCGGGTCGCGCCCCGCTACTACCAGAGCTGCAACAAGGTCGGCATGCTCGACCTGAACAGCGGCAAGCTGCTCTGGTCCGCTTCGGTCAGCGGCGGCGGCGACGAGAAGGCCCGGTTCAGCGAGGTGACGCTCAGCGGCGGCACCGTCGCGGCCGGCGGCACCGACGGCGGGGCGGCCTTCGACGCGGCCACCGGCAAGGTCCGCTGGAAGCCGCAGTCCGACGACCAGAACTGCTACGACATGGGCTACGGCGGCGGCGCCGGGCTCGTCGCGGTCCGCAAGTGCGGCAAGTACGGCGCCGAGACCATCCTCGTGCAGAACCTCGACCCG
The DNA here is from genome assembly GCF_044541975.1 of Streptomyces sp. NPDC085460. NCBI lineage: Bacteria > Bacillati > Actinomycetota > Actinomycetes > Kitasatosporales > Streptomycetaceae > Streptomyces > Streptomyces sp. NPDC085460. The sequence goes on along the minus strand of NZ_JBITTO010000011.1, from coordinate 125,907 downwards.
GTGTCGGGCAAGCCGCTCTCGCAGTACAAGATGCCGACGGGCGTGAAGTACGCCTCGGTCGTCTCGACCAAGCCGCTGGTCGTCGCGGCCAACGTCGGCGACGCCGCCGACGACGGCAGCAGCATCTCGGACTTCTTCTCCCTCGACGAGAAGACCGGGAAGCTCCGCACCAAGATCACGGCCAACGCCGACCGCTACGCGGCCCGGTGCGGCTCCACCTCGGTGGAGGAGTGCCAGCAGGTCCTCGTCGGCGACGACCGGCTCTACCTGCCGACCGAGGAGCACGACGGCTCCACCGGCGAGTACGGCGACGAGACCAACGAGATCATCGCCTTCGACCTCGCCACCGGCCGGACCGCCCCCGAGAAGGCCGACGCGGGCGACGGGTACACGCTGATGCCGCTGCGCATGGACGGCGGCGACCTCATCGCGTACAAGGTCGGCCCGTACGACAAGGGCGGGCAGATCGTCTCCGTCAACGCGGGCACGATGAAGGAGACCCTGCTCCTGGAGACCCCGTCGGACAAGGGGAACCGGGACATCGTGAGCAGCTTCTCGATCACCGGTGCCGAACTGCTCTACGCCGACGGCCGGTTCTTCATCTCGGCCACGTACGCGAACAAGCCGCGGGAGTCGGACAGCTCCTTCGGCAAGAAGTACCACGCGGTGTCCTTCGCCACGAAGCGCTGACCCGCACCCGTCCACGACGAGGGCCTCCCCGGCCGCCCCGGGGAGGCCCTCGTCGTCGTCCGTCCCCCTTTCGTCCCCCGTTCGTGCGCCGGAGGTTGACGGGCCGTGGGGTGGGGGAGCGTGTAGCTTGCCGGGTCAGAGGTGCCGGGGGACGGCACGCCCGGGGGATGGGGGATGACGGATGGGCGTACGGCTCGTGGTCGTGGACGACCACCGCCTGCTCGCGGAGGCACTCGCCTCGGCGCTGAAGCTGCGCGGGCACCGGGTGCTCGCGGCGGCGGCGCCGACGGCGGGGGCGGCGGAGGTCGTGGTGGGCCGGGCGCCGGAGGTGTGCCTCTTCGGCACGGCCGCGCCGGCCGCGCCCGGCGTCTTCGAACCGGTCGCGCGGATCAAGCGGGAGCGCCCGCAGGTGGCCGTGGTGGTGCTGGGCCCCGTCCCGTCGCCGCGCGGGATCGCGGCGGCCTTCGCGGCCGGCGCGTCCGGGTACGTCCGGCACGACGAGCGGATCGAGGGCGTGGAGCGGGCGCTGCTGAAGGCCCGGGCGGGGGAGGCGGCGGTGGCGCCGCAGCTGCTCGCGGGGGCCTTCGCCGAGCTGCTGAACCCGGCGGCGCAGCCCGACGACGAGGCGCAGCGGCTGCTGCGGCTGCTGACGCACCGGGAGGTGGAGGTGCTGGTGCGGGTCGCGGAGGGGGAGGACACCCGGCTGATCGCGGCGGGCATGGGGATCGCGCCGAGCACGGCGCGGACGCACGTGCAGCGGGTGCTGATGAAGCTGGGGGTCGGTTCGCGTCTGGAGGCGGCTGCCCTGGCGGCCCGGACGGGGCTGCTGGAGCGGGCGGTGCCGGGGCAGCGCACGCCGTCCTGAGATCGCCTTCGGGCGGGTGTGGGGCTCGGCCATTGACTCCGATGTTTGATTGTGATTCTTTGTGCGTGGTTCTGTTTATTCGCGCCCGGAGGGCACCCCGTGAAGAAGACCGTCACCACGCTCGCCGACGGGCGCGAGCTCATCTACTACGACACGCGCGACGACGTCGTGCGCACGGCCGTCGACCCGCGCCCGCTCGCCCCCGTCACCTCCCGCTCGGAGATCCGGTACGACGAGCTGACCGGCGATCACGTCGCCGTCGCGTCCCACCGGCAGAGCCGCACCTACCTCCCGCCGGCCGACGCCTGCCCGCTCTGCCCCGCCCGCGACGGGCGCGAGAGCGAGGTCCCCGAGGAGAGCTACGAGGTCGTGGTCTTCGAGAACCGCTTCCCCTCCCTCTCCGGCGGCGTCGGCCGCTGCGAGGTCGTCTGCTTCACCGACGACCACACCGCCTCCTTCGCCGACCTCACCGAGGAGCGGGCCCGCCTCGTCCTCGACGCCTGGACCGACCGCACCGCCGCCCTCTCCGCCCTCCCCGGCGTCGAGCAGGTCTACTGCTTCGAGAACCGGGGCCGGGAGATCGGCGTCACCCTGCCGCACGCGCACGGCCAGATCTACGCCTTCCCGTACGTCACCCCCCGCACCGCGCTGACCCGCCGCCGGGTCGACGAGCACCGCCGGGCCACCGGCCGGAACCTCTTCGACGACCTCGTCGCCCGCGAACGCGCCGACGCCGAACGGGTGGTCCTGGAGACCGAGCACTGGATCGCCTTCGTCCCCTACGCCGCCAAGTGGCCGTACGAGATCCACCTCCACCCCACCCGGCGGGTGCCCGACCTGCTCGCCCTCGACGAGGCCGCGCGGACAGAGTTCCCACAGGTCTATCTGGAACTCTTGAGGCGCTTCGACCGGATCTTCGGCCCGGCGGAGCCGCCCACGCCCTACATCGCCGCCTGGCACCAGGCGCCGTTCACGGACGAGCGGCGGGAGGAGTTCGGACTGCACCTGGAGCTGTTCACGGTCCGGCGCGCCTCCGGGAAGCTGAAGTTCCTCGCCGGTACCGAGTCCGGCATGGGCGCGTTCATGAACGACATCCGGCCGGAGGACGCGGCCCGGCGTATCCGAGAGGTGGCAAGCGCATGACGACTCCCAGGAAGTACCTGGTCACGGGCGGGGCGGGCTACGTGGGCGGTGTGGTCGCGGCCCACCTCCTGGAGCGGGGCCACCGGGTCACCGTCCTCGACGACCTCTCCACCGGCTTCCGCGAGGGCGTCCCCGCGGGCGCCGAGTTCATCGAGGGCCGGATCCAGGACGCCGCCCGGTGGCTCGACGGCTCCTACGACGGCGTCCTGCACTTCGCCGCGTTCTCGCAGGTCGGCGAGTCCGTCGCCAAGCCGGAGAAGTACTGGGAGAACAACGTCGGCGGCGCCCTCGCCCTGCTCGCCGCCATGCGGACGGCCGGCGTCCGCAAGCTGGTCTTCTCCTCCACCGCCGCCACCTACGGCGAGCCGGCGACCGTGCCGATCACCGAGTCCGCGCCGACCGCCCCCACCAGCCCGTACGGGGCGAGCAAGCTGGCCGTCGACCACATGATCACCGGCGAGTGCGCCGCCCACGGCCTCGCCGCCGCCTCCCTGCGCTACTTCAACGTCGCCGGGGCCCACGGCGGGCTCGGCGAGCGCCACGAGCCCGAGTCGCACCTCGTCCCGCTCGTCCTCCAGGTCGCCCTCGGCCGCCGCGAGGCCATCTCCGTCTACGGCGACGACTACCCGACCCCCGACGGCACCTGCGTCCGCGACTACATCCACGTCGCCGACCTCGCCGAGGCCCACCTCCTCGCCCTCGACGCCATGACGGACGGCGCCGTCCCGGCCGGCGAGCACCTGATCTGCAACCTCGGCAACGGCAACGGCTTCTCCGTCCGCGAGGTGATCGAGACCGTCCGCAAGGTCACCGGCCACGCGATCCCGGAGGTCGCCGCCGCCCGCCGCCCCGGCGACCCGGCCGTCCTCGTCGCCTCCGCCGACGCCGCCCGCGAGCGGCTCGGCTGGATCCCGTCCCGCCCCGACCTCGCCGAGGTCGTCGCCGACGCCTGGGCCTTCGCCCGCCGCCCCGAGGAGGGAACCGCATGACCGTCGCCGCCGACTTCGAGGCGCTGTACGGCGCCGCGCCCGACGGCGTCTGGGCCGCCCCCGGGCGGGTCAACCTCATCGGGGAGTACACCGACTTCAACGACGGCTTCGTGCTGCCGCTCGCCCTGCCGCACACCACCGTCGCCGCCGTCGCCCGCCGCGACGACGGCGTCCTGCGCCTGCACTCGGGCGATGCCGACGGCGGGATCGTCCAGCTCGGCGTCGACGCCCTGGAACCGCTCTCCGGCGGCGGCTGGGCCGCCTACCCGGCCGGCGTCGTCTGGGCGCTGCGGGCGGCCGGACACCCGGTGTCCGGCGCCGACGTGCACCTCTCCTCCACCGTGCCGACCGGCGCCGGGCTCTCCTCCTCGGCCGCCCTGGAGGTCGTCACCGCCCTGGCCCTGAACGACCTCTACGACCTCGGCCTGACCCGCCCGGAGCTGGCCCGGATCGCGCAGCGCGCCGAGAACGAGTTCGTCGGCGTGCCCTGCGGGGTGATGGACCAGATGGCGTCCGCCTGCGCCGAGGAGGGCCACGCCCTCCACCTGGACACCCGGGACCTGTCGTACCGGCAGGTGCCCTTCGACCTCGCCGCCGAGGGGCTGGCGCTGCTCGTCGTCGACACCCGCGTGAAGCACGCGCTCGGGGACGGCGCGTACGCCGAGCGGCGCGCCGGTTGTGAGGCGGGCGCGCGGGCGCTCGGGGTGCGCTCCCTGCGCGAGGTGGACGCCGCGCATCTGCCCGCCGCGCTCGACCGTCTGAGCGACGGGACGATTCTGCGGTACGTCCGGCACGTGGTGTCGGACAACGACCGGGTGGTCCGGGTGATCGCCCTGCTCGACGCCGGCGCGACCCGCGCGGTCGGCCCGGTCCTCACCGAGGGCCACGCCTCGCTCCGGGACGATCTGCGGGTCTCCTGCCCGGAGCTGGACCTGGTGGTCGAGGCGGCGAACGCGGCCGGAGCGCTCGGCGCCCGGATGACCGGCGGCGGTTTCGGCGGCTCGGCGGTGGTCCTGGTCGAGGCGGACCGGGCGGAGGAGATCGGCGCGGCGGTCCGTAAGGCGTTCGCCGGCGCCGGGTACGCGGAGCCGGGGATCTTCCCCGCGGTCCCCTCGGCGGGCGCCCGCCGCCTCTGACCCCCGCCCGGCCACACGTACGCCCGACTTCGGACACTTCCGCCAATCGGCCCCCACCGTGCCGCCCCGCCCCTACTCTGTGGGGCAGCGCCGGTGGGGGCCGGTGCCGTTCAGGGGGCGAGACCCGTCGGGTACGGCGCCGGGCGCAGGGGTAGCAGTCAGGGCACGGCGGCGGCCGTACGCCCGACGGACCCCGCCCCCGGCGCCGTACCGCGCCGGCCCTCTCCTCGACACTTGGGGGTGTCCGTGGCACGAATCCGGGTCCTGGTGGTGGACGACCACCGCGTCTTCGCCGAGTCGCTGGCGGCCGCGCTCGCGGCCGAGCCGGACGTCGACGTCGCCGCGGCGGGCAGCGGTCCCGCCGCCCTGCGCTGTCTGGACCGGGGGGCCGCGGAGGGACGCCGCTTCGACGTGCTGCTCGTCGACGCCGACCTGGGCGCGCCGCCCGCCGCCCCGGCGGCCGTACCGAACGGGCCGGACGGTGAGCCCGCCGTCGACGGGATCTCGCTGGTCGCGGGGGTGCGCAAGGCGCAGCCCGCGGTCCGCGCGGTGGTGCTCGCCGAGCGGGACGACGCCCGCAGGGCCGCCCTCGCGCTCCAGGCGGGGGCCTCCGGATGGGTGGCGAAGGACTGTTCGCTCCAGCGGCTGCTCGCCGTGGTCCGGGGGGTGCTGCGGGACGAGACGCATCTGCCGCCGGCGCTGCTGACGGGGGTGCTGCGGGAGCTGACGGCGGACCGGAAGCACCGGACGGAGAGCGAACAGCTCGTGGCGTCGCTGACCCCGCGCGAGCGCGAGGTGCTGCGCTGCATGGTGGCGGGGCTCGGCCGGAAGGCGGTGGCGGAGCGGCTGTTCCTCTCCCCGCACACGGTCCGTACGCACATGCAGAACGTGCTGGGGAAGCTGGGCGTCCACTCGACGCTGGCGGCGGTGGCGCTGGCCCGCCGCGCGGGCGTGGGCCCGGCACCGCTTCCGGAGCCGGGGCGGGTCCTAGCCGGGAACGTTGTCGAACGGGGCGGTCAGCCGGCGTAGCAGGGCGGCGAGTTCGGCGCGCTGCGGGCGGGAGAGCTGGGCGAGGATGGCCCGCTCCTGGGCGAGCAGTCCGGCCAGCGCCTCGTCGGCGCGGTCGCGCCCCTCGGAGGTGAGCCTGACCAGGACGCCGCGCCGGTCGCTGGGGTCGGGCAGCCGCTCGACCAGGCCCTTCTTGGTGAGCCGGTCGATGCGGTTGGTCATCGTGCCGGAGGTGACCAGGGTCTGGGTGAGGAGCTGGCCGGGGGAGAGCTGGTACGGGGCTCCGGCGCGGCGCAGCGAGGTGAGGACGTCGAACTCCCAGGGCTCCAGCTGGTGCTCCGAGAAGGCGAGCCTGCGGGCGCGGTCGAGGTGCCGGGCCAGCCGGGAGACGCGGCTGAGGACCTCCAACGGTTCCACGTCGAGGTCCGGGCGCTCGCGGCGCCATGCAGCGACCAGACGGTCGACCTCGTCCTCCATGGCGATCAGTGTAGTGGGTCTGTTGACATAAAGTCTCTTGCGTTCAAGTTTCTCGATGTCATGTATCTCGACATCAAGATATAGTTGGCTGTACAACGGGGAAGGGACCCGGCCGGAACCGGTTCCGTTTGGCCGACTCTCGCCTGCAAGGGGGCTTCGAACATGCATTCCGTTGAATCCGCCGCCACACCGGTGTGGGACCCGGCGCAGTACCTGCGCCACTCCGCCCACCGCGCCCGCCCCTTCCTCGACCTCCTCCACCGAATACCCCGCCTCCCCGACCACGGCCGCCCCGCCCGCATCGCCGACCTCGGCTGCGGCCCCGGCAACGTCACGGCCCTCCTCGCCGACCGCTGGCCCGACGCCCACATCACCGGCCTCGACCTCTCGCCCGAGATGCTCGAAAAAGCGGAGAAGGACTGGGCCGGCACCACCTCCGGCGGCGGCTGGCTCGACTTCCGCCCCGCCGACGCGGCCCACTGGACCCCCGACGAGCCCTACGACCTGATCGTCTCCAACGCGGCCCTCCAGTGGGTCCCCAACCACCCCGAGTCCTTCGCCCGCTGGATCGAGGGACTCCGCCCCGGCGGCACCCTCGCCTTCCAGGTCCCCGGCAACTTCACCTCCCCCAGCCACGCCCTCCTCGGCGAACTCTGCGCCCGCCCCGAGTGGCGCGCCCGCCTCGCCGACCAGGGCCGCCGCTTCGTCCACATCCTCGACCCGGCCGACTACCTCGCCCGCCTCACCGCCCTCGGCTGCGAGACGGACGCCTGGGAGACCGTCTACTGCCAGCTCCTCCAGGGCGAGGACGCCGTCCTCGACTGGGTCAAGGGCACCGCCCTGCGCCCCGTCCTGACGGCCCTCGCCGACGACGGGGAGGCCGCCGACGCCTTCCTCGCCCAGTACCGCGACCTGCTCCGCGAGGCGTACCCGGCCGGCCCGGACGGCACGGTCTTCCCCTTCCGCCGCGTCTTCGCGGTCGCCCGCAAACCGGGCTGACGCCCCGCCGGAAACACGCCCGCCCCGCACCGGAGGGTTCCGGTGCGGGGCGGGCGTGGTGCGGTGCCGGGTGGCGTCAGCCGATCTGGTTGTAGATCTGGAAGCCGCCGCCGAAGCGGGCCCGGGTGGAGAACTTGCCCGGGGCGGTGTTCAGGTAGGTGTACAGGTCACCCGTGGACGTGATGCCGACGACGTCGCCCTTGCCGTCCGCGTTGAGGTCGCCGGCGGCGGCCAGGTGCTTGTAGGTGCCCCAGCCGGAGCCGATCTTGACGCGGCCCTTGAACGGGGCGGTGGCGTTGCCGGTACCCGCGTACAGGTACAGGTCGCCGGAGGTGGTGCGGGCCAGCAGGTCAGCGCGGCCGTCACCGGTGTAGTCACCGGCGCCGAAGAGCTTGTTGTACGCGCCCCAGCCGGTGCCGACGCGGATGCGGGTGGCGAACTTGTCGCCCTCGCCGTTGCCCTTGTACAGGTAGAGGACGCCGGAGCGGTCGCGGGCCAGCAGGTCGCCCTTGCCGTCGCCGCTGAGGTCACCGGAGCCGGCGTAGGCGTTGTAGGTGTTCCAGCCGGAGCCGACGAAGTACATGCCGTCGATCCACAGGTCGCCGTCGACGTTCTGGACGGTGTCCTGCGAGTTGTCGGGGTTCAGCGAGGAGACGGACGTCCAGACGGCGCCCTGCCAGTCGCCCGCGGTGCTGGCCTGCTGCCGCGGGTTGACCTTGCCCGTCCCCGAGGGGCCGTACCAGTACATCGTGCCGGCCGTGTCACGGGCGTAGAAGCCGTCCTTGCCGGTGGACGGGATGTTCCCCGCGAGGGCGAACTGCTCGATGCCCGCGAAGTCGCCGGTCGCACCGACCTTCTCGCGCGTGTTCAGGGTGCCGTTGCCCTTGCCGGTGTACAGGTAGAGCGAGCCCGAGTTGTCCCTGGCCCACAGGGCGCCGTTGCCGGCGGGCAGGATCTGGTTGTAGATCCCCCAGCCGCCGCCGATGGACGTGCGGGTGGCGAACGGCTTGGACGTGACACCGGTGCCGGCGTAGAACCACAGGGTGCCGGCGTTGTCGCGGGCGTACAGGTCGGCCCGTCCGTCGCCGTTGCCGTCGCCGAGGCCCACGAGCTGGTCGTAGACGTTCCAGCCGCCGCCGACGCTGATGCGGGTGCCCAGCGGCTTCGACATGGTGCCGGTGCCCAGGTACAGGTACAGCTGGCCCTCGGGCGTGCGGGCGATCACGTCGGCACGGCCGTCCGCGTTCACGTCACCGGGCGAGGTGATCTTGTTGTATGCCTGCCAGCCGCCGCCCACGGCGTACTCGTACGGCGTGCCGTACGGGGCGACGTCCTTGTACAGCGTCAGCGCGCCGTTCTCGGACAGGACCAGCAGCTCGGGCTCGGCCTCGCCGCCCTGGTCGCCGATCGGGATGATGTCCTTGGCGACGTTGTCGACACGGGCCAGCTGGACCTCGTCGGGCCCGGCGGACGAGTAGATCGAGCCGTTTCCGGCACGGAAGATCAGGTCGTCGCTGCCGTCGAGGTCGAGGTCCGACAGGAGCGGCGAGCCGGCCTCGGCGTTCTGAGCGCCGGCGCGGGCGCCGTCCTGCGCGGGACGGACCAGCTTCGGCGGCGTGAAGGACGAGGTCTTCTTCTCGGTCGTGGCGACCGGAGCCGGGGTGTCGGCGGACGCCGGCGTCGCCAGGAGCATGCCGGCGGAGAGGGCGAGAGCGGTGCACGCGGCGACGCGGCGGCCACGCCCGGAGAACACGGAGCGCAAAGGATCCCCCCCTGGGGAACGAAGAAAAGTGGGACCCGGACAGGTTCGCGGCGCCTTCGCGCGTGCTCTGACGTGCGAGGGGCGAACATCCATCCGAATGTGAGCGTGAGTGTAACCCGCCCCGCCGACAACGACGCGGACGGATGCCGAACGGTGCCCGCACCGGTGATCCGGTGCGGGCACCGCCCTTCGGGACCCGGAGGGTCAGGACATGCTGTTGTAGACGTCGAAGCCCGTCCCGAGCTTCGCGCGCGGCGCGAACTTGCCCGGCGACGTGTTCGTGTAGCGGTACAGCGTGCCGCCGGAGGTGACGGCCAGCAGGTCCGCCTTGCCGTCGGCGTTCAGGTCGCCGGGCGCGACGAGGTGCTTGTACGCGCCCCAGCCGCCGCCGATCAGCTTCCGGCCCTTGAACGGCGCGCTCGCCTTCCCCGTACCCGCGTACACGTACAGGTTGCCGGACGCGGTGCGGGCCAGCAGGTCCGTGCGGCCGTCACCGGTGTAGTCACCGGCGCCGACCAGCTTGTCGTACGCGCTCCACCCGTCGCCGACCCGGACCCGGGACGCGAACGCGGTGCCGTAGCCGTTGCCCTTGTACAGGTACAGGACGCCGGAGCGGTCCCGGGCGAGCAGGTCGCCCTTGCCGTCGCCGCTCAGGTCGCCGGGGCCGACCAGCGCGTTGTACACGCCCCAGCCCGAACCGATGACGTTCGAGTTCACGCCGAGCCGGCCCTCGTAGACCCAGCCGAGCTCCGGGTGACCGTCCCCGTCGAGCGAGGAGGGGTGGAAGAAGCCGATGCCGGCCCACGAGCCGTCGTCGGTCAGCTGCTCCCGCGCGGTCAGGACACCCCGCGTGGTGGCGCCGTACCAGAACAGGTTGCCGGCGTGGGACCGGGCCAGGACGGCCGCCTTGCCCGTGTACGGGATGCTGCCCGAGTTCGCGAACTGCGCGACGCCCGCCCAGCCGCCCGTCTCGCTCGCCTTGCGGCGCGGCGTCAGGGTGCCGTTGCCCCGGGGGTCGTACAGGTACACCGTGCCCGTGTTGTCGCGGGCGACGAGGGCGCCGCTGCCCGCCCACGCGATCTGGTTGTACGTGTTCCAGCCCTGCCCGATGGCCCGCCGGGTGCCGAACGGACGGCTCAGGTCGCCGGTGGCCGCGTAGAACCACAGACGGCCGGAGGAGTCGCGGGCGTACAGGTCGCCCTTGCCGTCGCCGGTGGCGTCACCGGCGCCGATCAGCTGGTCGTAGGCGCCCCAGCCGCCGCCGATCCGCTTCCGCGTCGAGAGCGGGCCGGTCATGTGGCCGGTGCCCAGGTACACGTACAGCTCACCGGCGTGGGTGCGGGCGAGGACGTCGGCGCGGCCGTCGCCGTTGACGTCGCCGGGCGAGAAGACCTTGTTGTAGATCTGCCAGCCGGAGCCGACCCGCAGTTCCCAGTCGTAGCTGTCCCGGTGGGCGTCCTGGTACATCGTCAGCGTGCCGGTCTCGGAGAGCACCAGCACCTCGGGACGGACGTTGTTGCCGCCCTGGTTGCCGATCGGGATGATGTCCTTCGCGACCTCGGAACGGCCCGCGAGGAACTCCGCGCCGCCGCCGTCGGACAGCGACGAGTACAGCTTGCCGTTCATGGCGCGGAAGATGACGTCTTCCCAGCCGTCGCTGTTCAGGTCGGCGAGCGGCTTGGTGTCACCCGTCGCCGCCGCGGCGGACGCGCGGCCGGTGTCCTGGGGCACGGTGTAGGACTCGCGGGGCAGCTCGGGCGAGGCCACCGGCCGCTCGGCCGAGGGAAGCGGCGCGGGCGTGCCGGCCGACGCGGGGGTCGCCAGCAGCATGCCGGCGGAGAGGGCGAGCGCGGTGCACGCGGAGACGCGGCGGCCACGCCCGGAGAAAGCGGTACGCAAAGTGATCCCCCCCTGGGGAACGTGAGAACAGGTACCAGGACAGGGGTCCGCACCACCTCCGCAGGGCACACGAGGGCCACGTGCGGAGGGCGAAACACCCCCCCGGATGTGGAGGGATCATAGCGTTGATCGTTGAGACGGCAACGAAGCTTTTCGGGATCCGTCAGCTCGGACACCCGCCCGAACCGGCGGACCCGGCCGCGCCCTCAGTTCTTCCGGTGCCCTATCAGCCGCGGCTTCTGCTCCAGACCGTCCAGGCCGTGCCACGCCAGGTTCACCAGATGCGCCGCCACCTCGGCCTTCTTCGGCTTGCGCACGTCCAGCCACCACTGCCCCGTCAGCGCCACGCTGCCGACCAGCGCCTGCGCGTACAGCGGCGCCAGCTTCGGATCAAAACCCCGCGCCTTGAACTCCAGACCCAGGATGTCCTCGACCTGCGTCGCGATGTCACTGATCAGCGAGGCGAACGTGCCCGTCGACTGCGCCACCGGCGAGTCCCGGACCAGGATCCGGAAACCGTCCGTGTAGTTCTCGATGTAGTCGAGCAGCGCGAACGCCGCCTGCTCCAGCAGCTCCCGCGGATGGCCGGCGGTCAGCGCGCCCGTCACCCCGTCCAGGAGCTGCCGCATCTCCCGGTCGACCACGACCGCGTACAGGCCCTCCTTGCCGCCGAAGTGCTCGTACACCACCGGCTTCGACACCCCGGCCTTCGCCGCGATCTCCTCCACCGACGTGCCCTCGAAGCCCTTCTCGGCGAAGAGCGTGCGGCCGATGTCCAGCAGCTGCTCCCGGCGCTCCGCGCCGGTCATCCTCACCCGCCGGCTCCGCCGGGGCTTCGCGCCGGTACCGCTGCTGCTGCTGGAACTGCCGTCGATCGCCACGTCCTCCATCATGCCGCGTTCGCGGCCTTGTCCTGGCGCCGGGCGTCGATACGGGACTGCGCCGGCCACCGCACGTCGTACGCCCAGCCCGCCTTCTCGAACCAGCGGATCAGCCGCGCGCTGGAGTCCACCTGCCCCCTCAGCACACCGTGCCGCGCCGACGTCGGATCCGCGTGGTGCAGGTTGTGCCACGACTCGCCGCACGACAGCACCGCCAGCCACCACACGTTCCCCGAACGGTCCCGCGACTTGAACGGACGCTTGCCCACCGCGTGACAGATCGAGTTGATCGACCACGTCACGTGGTGCAGCAGCGCGACCCGCACCAGCGAACCCCAGAAGAACGCCGTGAACGCGCCCCACCACGACCACGTCACCAGACCGCCCACCACCGGCGGGATCGCCAGCGACACGATGGTCCACACGATGAAGTGGCGCGAGATCCGCCGGATCGCCGGGTCCTTGATCAGATCCGGCGCGTACTTGTGCTGCGGCGTCCGCTCCTCGTCGAACATCCAGCCGATGTGCGCCCACCACAGGCCCTTCATCAGCGCCGGCACCGTCTCCCCGAACCGCCACGGCGAATGCGGGTCGCCCTCCGCGTCCGAGAACTTGTGGTGCTTGCGGTGGTCCGCCACCCAGCGCACCAGCGGCCCCTCCACCGCCAGCGACCCCATGACCGCCAGCGCGATCCGCAGCGGCCGCTTCGCCTTGAACGACCCGTGCGTGAAGTAGCGGTGGAAACCGATCGTGATGCCGTGGCAGCCGATGTAGTACATCGCCGTCATCAGCCCCAGGTCCAGCCAGCTCACCCCCCAGCCCCAGGCCAGCGGCACCGCCGCCACCAGTGCCACGAACGGCACGACGATGAACAGCGCCAGCGCCAACTGCTCGACGGAACCCTTGCTGTCGCCGCCCAGCGTGGCGGAGGGCAGGGTCTGGACCGGATCGGACGACTCGGACACCGAGGTCACCTCGGGACTGATGGTCATGCGTGTCCCCTGGGGGGTGAGGGAGAGGGTACGTACAGTGCGGAACAGGCCGAGGCTACGGCTGCGTAACCTACGGCGACGTAAGTATGTCAGCGCGGCGGCACGCGGCAAGAGGGCACAAGCGGGGGGCTGCCCGACGTCCAGGGAATGGACACCTATCCTGGGAGCGTCGGACAGCGCGGTCCGCAAGCCTCCAGAACCCTCCAGACGTGCTTGAACACTGCAAGGAGCCGCACCTGTGAGCAGTGCCGACCAGACTCCCACCACCAACGCCGAGCTGCGCGCCGACATCCGCCGACTGGGCGATCTCCTCGGCGAGACCCTCGTGCGCCAGGAAGGCCACGACCTCCTCGACCTCGTCGAGAAGGTCCGCCGCCTCACCCGAGAGGACGGCGACGCCGCGGCCGAGCTGCTCCGCGGCGTCGAGCTGGAGACCGCCGCCAAGCTCGTCCGCGCCTTCTCCACCTACTTCCACCTCGCCAACGTCACCGAGCAGGTCCACCGCGGCCGGGAGCTCCGGGAGAAGCGCGCCGCCGAGGGCGGCCTCCTGGCCCGCACCGCCGACATGCTCAAGGACGGCGACCCCGCCCACGTACGCGAGACGGTCAAGCACCTCAACGTGCGCCCCGTCTTCACCGCGCACCCCACCGAGGCCGCCCGCCGCTCCGTCCTCAACAAGCTCCGCCGCATCGGCGCCCTCCTGGAGACCCCGGTCATCGAGGCCGACCGGCGCCGCCACGACCTCCGGCTCGCCGAGAACATCGACCTCATCTGGCAGACCGACGAACTCCGCGTCGTCCGCCCGGAGCCCGCCGACGAAGCCCGCAACGCCATCTACTACCTCGACGAGCTGCACGCGGGCGCCGTCGGCGACGTCCTGGAGGACCTCGCCGCCGAGCTGGAGCGCGTCGGCTTCGAGCTGCCCTCCGGCACCCGCCCGCTCACCTTCGGCACCTGGATCGGCGGCGACCGCGACGGCAACCCCAACGTCACCCCCCAGGTCACCTGGGACGTCCTGATCCTCCAGCACGAGCACGGCATCACCGACGCCCTGGAGCTCATCGACTTCCTCCGCGGACTGCTCTCCAACTCCATCCGCTACACCGGAGCCACCCAGGAACTCCTGGACTCCCTCCAGCGCGACCTGGACCTCCTCCCCGAGATCAGCCCCCGCTACAAGCGCCTCAACGCCGAGGAGCCCTACCGCCTCAAGGCCACCTGCGTCCGCCAGAAGCTCCTCAACACCCGCGAACGCCTCGCCCACGGCACCCCCCACCAGGACGGCCGCGACTACCTCGGCACCGCCGAGCTGATCCACGACCTGACCCTCATCCAGACCTCCCTGCGCGAGCACCGCGGCGGGCTCTTCGCCGACGGGCGCATGGACCGCACCATCCGCACCCTCGCCGCCTTCGGCCTCCAGCTCGCCACCATGGACGTCCGCGAACACGCCGACGCCCACCACCACGCCCTCGGCCAGCTCTTCGACCGCCTCGGCGAGGAGTCCTGGCGCTACGCCGACATGCCCCGCGACTACCGGCAGAAGCTCCTCGCCAAGGAACTCCGCTCCCGCCGCCCCCTCGCCCCCACCCCGGCCCCCCTCGACGCCGCGGGCCAGAAGACCCTCGGCGTCTTCCACACCATCAAGGAAGCCTTCGAGCGCTTCGGCCCCGAAGTCATCGAGTCCTACATCATCTCGATGTGCCAGGGCGCCGACGACGTCTTCGCCGCCACCGTCCTCGCCCGCGAGGCCGGCCTGATCGACCTGCACGCCGGCTGGGCCAAGATCGGCATCGTCCCGCTCCTGGAGACCACCGACGAGCTCCGCGCCGCCGACGTCATCCTCAACGACATGCTCGCCGACCCCTCCTACCGGCGCCTCGTCGCACTCCGCGGCGACGTCCAGGAGGTCATGCTCGGCTACTCCGACTCCTCCAAGTTCGGCGGCATCACCACCTCCCAGTGGGAGATCCACCGCGCCCAGCGGCGCCTGCGCGACGTCGCCCACCGCTACGGCGTCCGCCTCCGCCTCTTCCACGGCCGCGGCGGCACCGTCGGCCGCGGCGGCGGCCCCTCCCACGACGCCATCCTCGCCCAGCCCTGGGGCACCCTGGAGGGCGAGATCAAGGTCACCGAGCAGGGCGAGGTCATCTCCGACAAGTACCTCATCCCGTCGCTGGCCCGGGAGAACCTGGAGCTGACCGTCGCGGCCACCCTCCAGGCATCCGCCCTGCACACCGCGCCCCGCCAGTCCGACGAGGCACTCGCCCGCTGGGACGCGGCCATGGACGTCGTCTCCGAAGCCGCCCACGCGGCCTACCGGGCCTTCGTCGAGGACCCCGACCTGCCGACGTACTTCCTCGCCTCCACGCCGGTCGACCAGCTCGCCGACCTGCACCTGGGCTCGCGGCCCGCCCGCCGCCCCGGCTCGGGCGTCTCGCTCGACGGCCTGCGCGCCATCCCCTGGGTCTTCGGCTGGACCCAGTCCCGCCAGATCGTCCCCGGCTGGTTCGGCGTCGGCTCCGGCCTCAAGGCCCTGCGCGAGGCCGGCCTCGACGCCGTCCTCGGCGAGATGCACGAGCGCTGGCACTTCTTCCGCAACTTCCTCTCCAACGTGGAGATGACGCTCGCGAAGACCGACCTGCGGATCGCCCGCCACTACGTCGACACCCTCGTCCCGGACGAGCTCAAGCACGTCTTCGACACGATCGAGGCCGAGCACGCGCTCACCGTGGAGGAGGTCCTCAAGGTCACCGGCGGCGAGAAGCTGCTCGACTCCCACCCGGCCCTCCAGCAGACCTTCGCCATCCGCGACGCCTACCTGGACCCGATCTCCTACCTCCAGGTCGCCCTCATCGCCCGCCAGCGCGCCGCCGCCGAGGCGGGCGAGGACCCGGACCCGCTGCTCGCACGGGCCCTGCTCCTCACCGTCAACGGCGTCGCCGCCGGCCTCCGCAACACCGGCTGACCCCCCCCGCACACACGAGAGTGCCCCCACGGGAAACCCGTGGGGGCACTCTCACGTCGCTCACAGCGTCACGAACACCGCCACCAGCAGCGCACCGCCCGCGCCCGCCAGCGACCAGGCCGTCCGCCGCAGCCGCAGACCCCCCGCCAGCAGCGGCGCCGCCAGCACCAGCGCCCCGCCCAGCGGCAGCCACGCGTGCAGTCCGCCGCCCCAGCCCGTACGGACCCCCTCGTCCGTACCCGGCTTCACCACCACCGGGATCACCGAACCGGGACCCGCCGCCACCGACCGCCCGATCGTCAGCGTCCGGCGCGGGGAGCGCGTGTCCTCCGGCGCGTACGCGCCACTGCACCGCTCGTCGGTGCACCCCGTCACCGTCAGCGTCCCGTGCTCGCGCCCCTTCGCCAGCAGCACGTGCTGCGCCGAGGCCCACGACGCCCACACCCCCGCCACGACGAGCAGGACGGCGACGAGGACCATGGCGGCGTTCCGGACGTGCGTCATGACCCGCGATCGTACAGTCGTACGGCCGAAAGGCGGCGCTCAGGAGGGGGACGCAGGCCGCTCAGGAGTTGTACGCCGACTGCGCGCGCTCCAGCCCCTCCGTCACCAGGC
Organism: Streptomyces sp. NPDC085460; assembly: GCF_044541975.1. Lineage (NCBI taxonomy): Bacteria > Bacillati > Actinomycetota > Actinomycetes > Kitasatosporales > Streptomycetaceae > Streptomyces > Streptomyces sp. NPDC085460. The sequence continues at coordinate 109,483 of NZ_JBITTO010000011.1, read as the reverse complement.
ACTCCACCGCGTCCGCCGACCGGTCCACGAACCAGTCCAGCTCCTTGCGCTCCGTCGACGAGAAGTCCTTCAGCACGAAGTCCGCCACCTGCATCCGGCCCGGCGGACGCCCGATCCCGCACCGCACCCGGTGGTAGTCGGGTCCCATCGACTTCGTCATCGACTTCAGGCCGTTGTGCCCGTTGTCCCCGCCGCCCAGCTTCAGCCGCAGCGTCGGGTAGTCGATGTCGAGCTCGTCGTGGATCGCCAGCACGTGCGCGGTCGGCACCTTGTAGAAGTCCCGCAGCGCCGTCACCGGCCCGCCGGACAGGTTCATGTACGACATCGGCTTCGCCAGCACCACCCGCCGGTTCGCCGGCCCCATCGGCCCCAGCCGGCCCTCGACGACCTGCGCCTGCGCCTTCTGCGCGCGCTTGAACTTCCCGCCGATCCGCTCCGCCAGCAGATCCACCACCATGAAGCCGATGTTGTGGCGGTTGCCCGCGTACTCCGGCCCCGGGTTGCCCAGGCCGACGATCAGCCAGGGCGCGTTCGCGTCGTCGGTCATGGCCCACTCTCCTTGATCACAGGAATGAGAAAACGGGGTGACGGGCCGTGCGGCCCGTCACCCCGTCACGTCGGACAAGAGCCTACGGCTCAGCCCTCGGCGGACTCGTCGCCCTCGGCGGACTCCGCGGCCGGCTCCTCGGCCTGGGCGGCCAGGATCTGGATGACGACGGCCTCGGGGTCCGTCACCAGGGTGGTGCCCTTCGGCAGCGCGACGTCCTTGGCGTGGATCGAGTCACCGGCGGACAGACCCTCGATGGAGACCGTGACGGACTCCGGGATGTGGGTGGCCTCGGCCTCGACGGCGAGCGTGTTCAGCACGTTCTCGACCAGGAAGGCGCCCGGGGCCAGGTCGCCCTCGGTCTCGACGACGATCTCGACGGTGACCTTCTCGCCGCGCTTCACGAGGAGGAGGTCGACGTGCTCCAGGCTGCCCTTCAGCGGGTCGCGCTGGGCGGCCTTCGGGATGGCCAGCTCGGAGCCCTTGCCCTCGATGTCCAGGGACAGCAGGACGTTCGGGGTACGCAGCGCCATCGCGGTGTCGTGGGCCGGCAGCGTCAGGTGGACCGGGTCCGTGCCGTGACCGTAGAGAACGGCCGGAACGGCGGCGGCGCGGCGGATCTTGCGGGCGGCGCCCTTGCCGAACTCGGTGCGGACGGCGGCGGTGAGCTTCACCTCGGACATGTGGCACTCCTCGTAGTGGTGGTGACGGTTGCGACTGTCACCCGGCCGCCGACTGGCGATGGCCTGCTGCGAAGAGCGCGTCGATAACGGAGCGCCGACCCTGAACGGGTACGGCCTCCCTCGCCGAGCAACCTCAGCAGTCTACCCGGCCGCCCCCGGCCCCTCAAATGGATCACCGTGCCGGGAGCGGAGGGGAAACGCCCGAGGGCCGCCTCCCCCGAACGGGGAAGACGGCCCTCGGCACGACGTACCGGTACGGCTCAGTGCTCCTCGAAGAGGCTCGTCACCGAACCGTCCTCGAACACCTCGCGCACCGCGCGCGCGATCGTCGGCGCGATCGACAGCACCGTGATCTTGTCCAGCTCCAGCGAACCCGGCACCGGCAGCGTGTCCGTGAACACGAACTCGCTCACCTTCGAGTTCTTCAGGCGGTCGGCCGCAGGACCCGACAGGATGCCGTGCGTCGCCGTCACGATCACGTCCTCGGCACCGTGCGCGAACAGCGCCTCGGCCGCCGCGCAGATCGTGCCGCCCGTGTCGACCATGTCGTCCACCAGGACGCAGACGCGGCCCTTCACGTCACCGACGACCTCGTGGACGGTCACCTGGTTGGCGACGTCCTTGTCACGGCGCTTGTGCACGATCGCCAGCGGCGCGTCCAGCAGGTCGCACCAGCGGTCGGCGACCCGCACCCGGCCCGCGTCCGGGGACACGATCGTCAGCTTCGAACGGTCGACCTTGCCGCCCACGTAGTCCGCCAGCACCCGCAGCGCCGACAGGTGGTCCACCGGGCCGTCGAAGAAGCCCTGGATCTGGTCCGTGTGCAGGTCCACGGTCAGGATCCGGTCCGCGCCGGCCGTCTTCATCAGGTCCGCCACGAGGCGGGCCGAGATCGGCTCACGACCACGGTGCTTCTTGTCCTGGCGCGCGTAGCCGTACGACGGCACGATCACGGTGATGCTCCGGGCCGAGGCCCGCTTCAGAGCATCGATCATGATCAGCTGCTCCATGATCCACTTGTTGATCGGAGCCGTGTGGCTCTGGATCAGGAAGCAGTCCGCGCCGCGCGCCGACTCCTGGAAGCGGACGTAGATCTCACCGTTGGCGAAGTCGAACGCCTTGGTCGGAACGAGACCGACACCCAGCTGGTGCGCGACCTCCTCGGCCAGCTCGGGGTGGGCGCGGCCGGAGAAGAGCATCAGCTTCTTCTCGCCGGTCGTCTTGATCCCGGTCACAGCACTGTCTCCTCAGACGTGTTCTCTGGCCGCAAGACCCGCGCTCCCGAGCGCGTGTGCGAACCAGCCGAATTTGTGTGCACGTATCACGGTACGCCTCGTTCGACGTACCTGTTTCCGGTCAGCTTTCGCCGGCGGACCCCTCCGAAGCCGCCTCGGCGGCCTGCGCGGCAGCGCTGCCGGGCCGCTTCCGGGCGACCCAGCCCTCGATATTCCGCTGCTGGCCCCGCGCCACGGCCAGCGCGCCCGCCGGCACGTCCTTCGTGATCACGGACCCGGCGGCCGTGTAGACCCCGTCCCCGATCGTGATGGGAGCCACAAACATGTTGTCCGAACCGGTCCGGCAGTGCGACCCGATCGTCGTGTGGTGCTTCGCCTCGCCGTCGTAGTTCACGAAGACGCTCGCCGCGCCGATGTTCGTGTACTCGCCGATCGTCGCGTCACCCACGTACGACAGATGGGGGACCTTGGTGCCCTCGCCCAGCGTCGCGTTCTTCATCTCGACGTACGTGCCGGCCTTCGCCTTCGCGCCCAGCCGCGTCCCCGGACGCAGGTACGCGAACGGCCCCACGGACGCGCCGTCGCCGATCACCGCGGAGAACGCCACCGCGTTGTCCACCCGGGCGCCCCGGCCCACCGTCGTGTCCGTCAGCCGCGTGTTCGGGCCGACCTCGGCGTCCTCGCCGATGTGCGTCGCGCCCAGCAGCTGCGTACCCGGGTGGATCACCGCGTCCGGCTCGAACGTCACCGTCACGTCCACCAGCACGGACGACGGGTCGACCACGGTCACGCCCGCCGTCATCGCCGCGTGGAGCAGCCGCTGGTTCAGCAGCGTGCGCGCCTCCGCCAGCTGCACCCGGTTGTTGATCCCCAGGATCTCCCGGTGGTCCGCCGCGACGGACGCGCCGACCCGGTGCCCCGCCTCGCGCAGGATCGACAGCACGTCGGTGAGGTACTCCTCGCCCTGGCTGTTGTCCGTCCGCAGCTGCTTGATCGCCTCCGCGAGCAGCGCGCCGTCGAACGCGAACACCCCGGAGTTGATCTCCTTGATGTCCAGCTGCCCCGGAGAGGCGTCCTTGTGCTCGACGATCGCGGTCACGGCCCCGGTCGCCAGGTCCCGCACGATCCGCCCGTACCCGGTCGAGTCCGGTACCTCGGCGGTCAGCACGGTCACCGCGTTGCCGTCGCCGGCGTGCGTCTCGGCCAGCGCCCGCAGCGTCGCGCCGGACAGCAGCGGGGTGTCGCCGCAGACGACGACCACGGTCCCCTCGGGCGCCGCGCCCAACTCCTCCAGCGCCATCCGCACCGCGTGCCCGGTGCCGTTCTGCTCCTCCTGCACGGCGGTACGGGTCCCCGGGTACGCCTCCTCCAGGTGCCCCCGCACCCGCTCCCGCGCGTGCCCCACGACCACGACGAGGTGCTCGGGCTCCAGCTCGCGCGCGGCGGACACGACGTGCCCGACGAGCGAACGCCCGGCGATCTCGTGCAGCACCTTGGGGGTCTTGGACTTCATGCGGGTGCCCTCACCCGCTGCGAGGACGACGACGGCCGCCAGGGGGGTCCCCCCTGTTTGAGCGGAGCCGAGAACTTGGGGGCGGTTGGCGCTCACGGATAGGCCCTTCGGCGTTAGGTGGTGGACGCACGAAGGATACCGGGGGGTTGGGGGGCGGCCATGAGGAAGGGCCCTGACCTGGGAGGTCAGGGCCCGGATGAATGTTTACGCGTCGAGGCTCCCCCGCCAGGACTCGAACCTGGACATAGGACTCCAAAGGTCCCAGTGCTGCCGATTACACCACAGGGGATAATTTATCGGGCCAGAACGGACATTTCGTCAGTCCTGAGCCCTGGCGGCCTCCACTATGCCGTACTAGGCCCCTTCCATGCGACGGTACAGCTCCGCGCTGCCTGTCGCGTAGACAATCAGGCACCCTCGGTAGGCGTCGGACGTGTTCTTCCGGGTCGTCCGCGGGTTGTGGCGCTTGAGCGTGGCCGTCTGGAATGTCGAACTGTCGACTCCGGCCAGGTCCGCCCAGAACCTCTCGGCCTCCGCCACGTCGGCGGTCTCGTGGATGCTGACGCGGAAGCGCAGGCGGTCACGGGGCATGCCCAGGAGGTCCAGCCATCGCAGATAGAGGCAGATGACGTGGGGATCGCTGTTGATGAAGTGGAGGGACTCGCGCCGGCTGTACGGCTTGTCCTTCGCGCCCTCGGCCCAGTAGAGCGCGACTCCGGCGATGAACAGTTCCCGGTCCGACAGGGCGCCGATGGACTCTCGGGCGAGGCGCTTGGTCTCCTCCCGCTCCTTGTCCTGTGCGAGGCGCAAGCGGGCCAGCCCGGCGTTCATCCGGGCCCGGCGTTCCTCGTCCGTGTAGCGCGGCTCCGGCTTCGGCAGGTCGCGTACCCACAGCGAGATCGAACTCTTCGAGCAGCCCAGTTCGACCTGGATCTGGTCGTACGTCATGCCCTGGAGGCGGAGCTCGCGGGCGCGGGCGCGGAGGTCGTCCTTGGCGCGGGGGCGCTTGGTCCACTCCGGTGGGGGTTCGCCCTTGACCAGACGGTGAAGCAGGTCGTTGTTGAAGATCTTCAGGCGGTCGCGGATCTGGCGGAGGCTGAGACCCTCGCGGCGGAGGGTCACCGCCTGGGTGCGGAGGGTCTCGAAGTCCGCGTAGCGGTTCGGTTCTGCGGTCATGGAATGAGCGTCGTCCGTTATGCGGACGGTCGGGTCGAAAACTCGGGCGATTCAACAGTTCGAGGGACGGGTGTGCGGAGCGTTGACGCTCCTCGGATTTCGTGGGGGTGCGACCGTAGGGTGGGGGCATGACCGCAACGGGGGCAGATCGGGACGCGCCGGGCGCGCGGACCATGTGGTGGTGGACGCGGCGGCGGAGCGCCGTGCTGGATGTCGGGCTGGCCCTGGTGTCGGCGGTGGAGTGTGCCGTCGAGGGGGTGCTGTTCGCGGGGAGGGCCGGGGCTCCGGAGGCGCTGGGGGGCTTGTTCGGCCTGTTGGTGGGGTCGGTGCTGCTGGTGCGGCGGCGGTGGCCGATCGCGGTGGTGCTGGTGTCGATCGCGGTGGCGCCGGCCGAGATGGGCTACCTGATGGGGTTCGTCGGGCTGTACACGCTCGCGGCCTCGGAGGTGCCGCGGCGGTTCACGGCGGTGCTGGCCGGCATGGCGACCGTCGCGGTGTTCGTGGTGACCGCCGTGGAGCTGCGGCGGGACATCGCCGCGCAGGCGGACGACTTCGATCCGAGTGCCTGGTACGTGCCGCTGATGGCGTTGCTGATGACCTTGGGGCTGAACGCGCCCCCGGTGCTGTCCGGGCTCTATATAGGGGCGCGGCGGCGGCTGATGGAGAGCCTGCGGGAGCGGGCGGACTCGCTGGAGCAGGAGCTGTCGCTGCTCGCGGACCGGGCGGAGCAGCGGGCGCAGTGGGCGCGGCAGGAGGAGCGGCGGCGGATCGCGCGGGAGATGCACGACGTGGTGGCGCACCGGGTGTCGCTGATGGTGGTGCACGCGGCGGCGTTGCAGGCGGTGGCGCTGAAGGATCCGCAGAAGGCGGTGAGGAACGCGGCGCTGGTGGGTGACATGGGCCGGCAGGCGTTGACGGAGCTGCGGGAGATGCTGGGGGTGCTGCGGGAGGAGGCGGTTCCGGCGGCGGCCGAGGCGGTGCCGTTGGCGGCGGTGGGGCGGGCCGCGGCGGCGGCCGCGGAGGCGGCGGCTTCGGAGGAGGGGCCCGGGCTGGGCGCGCTGGAGGAGCTGTGCGAGCAGTCGCGGCTGGCGGGGGCCGTGGTGGAGCTGGTGGAGCTGGGGGAGTCGGGGGCGTATCCGGTGGAGGTGGGGCGGACGGCGTACCGGGTGGTGCAGGAGGCGTTGACGAATGTGCACAAGCACGCCCCGGGTGCGGAGGTGGTGGTGCGGGTGGCGCATCGGGGGGCCGAGGTGGCGATGCAGGTGGAGAACGGTCCGTCGGTCGAGGGGGCGGCGGACGCGGGTCTGCCGAGCGGGGGGAACGGGCTGGTGGGGATGAGGGAGCGGGTGGTGCGCCTGGGCGGGGCGTTCGTGTCGGGGCCGACGGACGTGGGCGGTTTCAAGGTGTCCGCGGTGATCCCCGTGGGGGAGCGGTGAGGGTCGGCCCGCGGGGAGGGCCTCACGCGGTGGGGGCTTCCCGCCGTGGGGGCCTCCCGCGGTGGGGGCCTCCCGCGGTGAGGGTCAGCCCGCGGTGAGGCGGGTGGGCTGGGTGCCGGTGACGAGGGTGGCGAGGGCCGTGTCGATGTCGCGGCCGAGGTACCAGTCGCCGGCGTGGTCGAGGCTGTAGACGCGGCCTTCGGTGTCCATGGCGAGGACGGCCTGGTGGTCGCCCTCCTCGCCGAGGGGGGCGAGTTCGGTGCCGAGGGCGCGCCCGAGGTCCGCGAGGGTACGGGCGAGGTGGAGCCCGGCGAGCGGGTCGAAGCGGAGGGTGGCGGGCGCTATCTGGCGTCCGTGACCGGGGGCGGTGAGGTGGAGGCCGCCGAATTCGGCCCAGGCTTCGACGACGGCGGGGAAGACGCTGTGCCGGTGGCCGGCGGGGGAGACGTGGGCGCGGAGGGTGTCGGCCCATTCCTCGGCGAGTTTGATGTCCCAGCGTCCGGGTTGCCAGCCGGCGTCGCGGAGGGCGGCGTCGACGTTGACGGGGAAGCGGGTGGTGTCGGACATGGGGTGGGGTCAGCCGTTCCGGTCGGGCGTGGGGTCGACGGTGCGGACGCCGAAGTGGTCGAGGAGCGCGGCGCAGGAGCGGCAGGGCGCGGCGTAGCTGCCGTGGAGGGGGTCGCCGTCCTCGCGGATGCGGCGTGCGGTGATCTTGGCGTGTTTGAGGCTGCGCCGGGCTTCGCCGGGGGTGAGGGGTTTGCGCTGGGCGCGCTTGGAGCGGTTGGTCTCGGTGGCGGTGAGGTGCCGGGAGAGCAGGATGGCTTCGGGGCAGCGTCCGGTGAAGCGTTCCCGCTGGCCGCTGGTGAGGGTGTCGAGGAAGTCCTGGACGAGGGCGTGCAGGACGGGCGGGACGTCTCCGCGTCCCGCGGTGCAGGTGAGGGTTTCGCCGCGGACGGAGAGGGCGGCGCCGACGGCGGGGAGGATGCCGTCGCGGCGGTGGAGCAGTAAGGGGGCGTGGCCGTTGTCGGTGTCACTGCTCCAGTTGAGGCGTGGGTCACCCTGCGTGGGCGTGGTGCTGGTGTACATGGTGCTGGTCTTCCCCTCCTGCAATCCCCCGAGTTGCGGTGCACAGCCTGCCAAATAGGGAGCCATATGGGGAAGCTGGGTGCGGGTTTCGGCGTGGTGGTGTGGCGGAGCCGTGGTCGGCCTGTCATGGGTTCGTGACGGTTGGTGACGGTGGGTGTGTGGGGCGGGTGGGTGGGGGCGTGGGCCGGTTCGTGGTCTTGTGGCAGCGCATAGGCTGTGCGGGATCGGTCGGGCGTGGCCGCGTGCGGTGGCGTCCGGCAGCAGGAGCTAGCGAGGGCTAGCAGTAGCAGCGAGTGACGCCATGCAGGGGGCAACCGCCATGACGACAGGTCGGCTCGGGCAGTCCACCGCGCCTCCGAACGCGGCCTATGCCGGGCAGGTCGTGCGTTTCCCGGATCCGGTGCGGGCTTCGCGGCATCCGCGCGGGGTGCGGGTGGACGAGCGGGGGTTTCCGGACTTCTCGCCGTACGCGCGTGCGGCGGCGGAGATCGCGGAGCCTCCGGAGGGTTTTGGTGTCGATGAGCTGCGGCTGACGGACTACGTGTCGGCGAACGCGGCGATGGCGGCGACCGGTCATGAGCTGTGGGACACGATTCCGTCGGTGGCGACGCCGCACGGGTGGACGTGGCATCACGTGGCGGGGTCGCGCCGGCTCGAACTGGTGCCGGTGGAGGTGAAGGCGCTGCTGCGGCACCACGGTGGGGTGGCGACGGCGGCGGTGGATCACGCGAAGCGGGGTACGCGGCCGTTGCAGGAGACGCGTCCGGCGCACTTCGGGTTGCCGAAGGGCCGGGTGGCGGTGTCGGAGCAGCAGCTGCTGGGCGTCGAGGAGGATCTCGGGTACCGGCTGCCGGGGGCGTACCGCTCGTTCCTGAAGGCGGCGGGCGGCTGCGCTCCGGTGGGCGCGGCGCTGGACGCGGAGCTGGGTCTGCTGGTGGACCAGCCGTTCTTCACGGTGCGCGAGGAGGCGGGGATCAACGACCTCGTCTATGTGAACAAGTGTCTGCGGGACCATCTGACGAAGGACTACCTCGGGGTGGCGTTCGTGCAGGGTGGTCTGGTGGCGGTGAAGGTGCGGGGCGCCGGGGTCGGCTCGGTGTGGTTCTGCGCGTACGACGACGTGCGGGACTCCGGCGAGGAGGCCGCGGGGTGGTCGGTGGACGAGCGGGTGGAGCGGTTGCTGATGCCCTGTGGTGTGGACTTCGACGCGTTTCTGCTGCGGCTCGCGGGTAATCCGCCGGAGCTGGAGACGGTCGCGAACCTGATGGTGGACGGCGGCTTCGCGCGCGCCGTGCCCGTGGCCCCGGTGGGAGGGTGAGCCGGCTGTGGTGACGTTCGCGCAGGCGCAGGAGCGCGCCGAGGAGTGGATCAACGGTGACGTGCCTCCGTATCAGCACCAGGAGGTGCGGGTGCGGGAGTTCGGTCTGGGTTTCGTGGTGTGGGCCGAGGACCGCGAGGGCGGTCCGACGGCGGACACGGGCCGGCAGCGGCTGGTGATCGCGCGGGATTCGGGCGAGGCCACGTTGTGGCCGGGGCTGCCGGTGGGTGAGGTGATCCGGCGGTACGAGGAGGAGTACGGGGTCGCGGAGGAGGCGGCGCCGTCCGCGCCGGCCGTTCCGCCGGCGCGGATCGATCTGAATCAGACGTCGTTCCTGCTGAGTCCGCCGGAGTGGCTGCAGGACGCGGCGGACAAGATCGGTCTGCCGCAGCGGCCGAACGCGTCGCAGGAGGAGCGGAGCGAGGGGGACTCCGGGGCCGATGGCGCCGGCGGGGACTCCCTGGCCGGTTCCGAGGTCGGCGGGGTGCCGGGGCCGGGGGCGTCGGTGTCCTCGATGTCCTCGGTCTCCTCGGCGGAGTCGGGTGCGTCGGAGGGGCGTTCGGTGTCGTCGGCGGGGTCGGACACCCCGGCGGCGGCGACGCCGCTGTCCGATGTCCCGTCGTCCTCGTCGTCGTCCTCGTCGTCCGCTTCTTCGTCTGCTTCTTCGTCGTCTCCGGGCAGTCCGTGGGCGGACGCCAACGCCAGTTCCGGCGGGGTGGAGGGTGTGCCGCTGCCGGCGACGGTGTTCGCGCCGCCGCTGTCGGGCGCCGACGACGAGGACGCGCCGGAGCCGGTCGTGGGCGCGGACGCGCCGACGGCGCTGATGCAGGGCGGGAGCGCGCTGCCGAAGACGGCCGTGGCGCCGCGTCTGGACCCGGCCGCGCCGCCGCCGGGTGCGACGCCGCCGCCGGTGGCGCCGGGTGCGACGCCGCCTCCTCCGGCGGCTCCGCCGTCGGTGCCGGGGGCGGGGGACATCGCGGACGCGGCGACGAGCAAGGCGACGCTGCCGCCGAAGAAGCCGGCCCGCGGGCCGGTGGCGCCGCCGCCTCCGCCGGGGGTGCCGGGTGCGACGTCGGGCGGGGCGGGTGCGGCGCCGGGCGCGCCGGCGCCCGCGTACGTACCGACGCAGCTGGTGGCGCAGACGCCGCCGCCCGTGCCGCCGGGTCAGGTTCCCGCGCAGCCGGGGGCGCCGGGGCAGCCCGGTACGCCTCCGCCGCCGGCGCCGCCGGGGCCGGTGACGCCTCCGCAGCCGGTGCACCACGCGGCGACGATGCTGGCGCACCCGGGGCCGGCCGGTCCCGGTGGCGGTCCGGCCGCGCCGCCTCCGCCGCCTCCGCCGCCGGGCGCTCCGGGCGCTCCGGGCGCTCCCGGTGGTCCGGGGACGCCGGCGCACGGGATCGAGCACGCGCCGACGATGCTGGCCCAGCCCGGTCCGTCGGGTCCTGGCGCGCCGCCGCCTCCGCCGGGTCCGGCGCCCGCCCCCGTCTCGGCACCGGTTCCCGCTCCGGCTCCGGCTCCGGCTCCCGCGTACGGGTATCCGCAGCAGCCGCCGGCCGGGGTGCCGACGGTCGGCCCCGGGTACCAGGCGGTGCTGCGGTACCGGGCGCCGGACGGTTCGGAGCAGCAGATCATCCGGCGTTCGGCGCCGGGCACCCCGCATCCGGAGTGGCAGATCCTGCACGAGCTGCGCGGGCTCGGTGTGCCGCCGCAGCACGTGCTGGAGCTCCACACGGAGCTGGGCTCCTGTGAGCTGCCCGGCGGGTACTGCGCGCGGATGATCCGCGAGACGTGGCCGCAGGCGCGGATCACCAGCATCGCCCCGTACGGCGGGGACCACGCGGCCCGTCAGCAGGGGATGCGTCAGCTCCTCACGCACCAGGGCGAGTTGCACCAGGTGGCGGACGGTCCGGCGCGTCCGGCGCCGGTGCGGGCTCCGCTGCCGCAGGTGCAGCCGGCGCCGCCGGTTCCGCCGGAGGGCGTGGCGCAGGAGCTGGCGGGCGCGTTCGGGCCGGGGATCCTCCGGTTCGACCAGCGGGCGGTGTCCCGTCAGGGGGTGCCGGAGCTGGTGGCAGTGACGCTCATGTGGGCGGGGCTGCCGGCGGACTTCGGGCCGTTCTTCTGGGCGCAGCCGGCCATGCCGGTGGTGCCGACGCTGGCGGAGCTGGCGCAGCAGCGGCAGGTGCAGGCGGCGCCGGACGCGAGCTCGTACCTGGTGCTGGGTTCGGACTTCGGCCGGGCCATCTGCGTCCAGTACGGGACCGCGCACATCGTGGCGGTGCCGGTGGAGGCGGGTCCGGGCGGGGCGTCGGTGCCGCCGCAGTTCGTCAACACGGGGCTGCCGGAGTTCACCCGTTCGATGGCCCTGCTGGGCCGGATGTGGCGGCTGCGGTTCGGGCTGACGCCGGAGCAGGCGGGCCGGTGGACGGTCGACTTCCAGGCGCAGCTGGCGATGCTGGACCCGGCGGCGCTGTCGGCGCCGGAGAACTGGTGGTCGGTGCTGCTGGAGCAGATGTGGGACGGTCTGCTCTGACGTCCGTACGGTGACGCTCCTGATGGCGCGTCAGCGCGGAATGTGACGAAGGGCGCTCGATGTGTGATCACGTCGGGCGCCTTTTGTCCGTTCTTATGGCGCATCCTGGAGGGGACCGGAGGAAGGGGCGTCAGGGATGAGTTTCGCCGTCGGACGGGGTCGGGGGTACCGCCCGGAGCAGGTCGACCGCTACCTCGCCGCGCTGTCGGAGGACCGCGACGAGGGATGGGAGCGGGCCGCGCGGCTCACCGTCCTCGCCAGGGAGCTGGAAACGGAGCTGGCCGCGCTGAGGGAGGCCGTCGCGGCGCTGAAGCCGCAGCGGTACGAGGCGCTGGGCGAGGCGGCCCAGCAGATCCTGAAGCTGGCGGAGCAGGAGGACGAGCGGCTGGTGCGGGCGGCGGAGGCCGAGGCGCAGGCGCTCGCGGAGGCCGCCGACGCGGCCGGCCGGGAGTCGCGGGAGGCGGCCGCCGCCTACGCGGAGGGGGTACGGGCCGCGGCCGAGGCGCAGGCCCGCGCGACCCTGGAGACCGCGCGCGAACGGGCCGACGAGCTCGGCACGGTCGCCCGCCGCGACGCCGACGGGGCCAGGACGGCGGCGGCGGAGGCGTACGAGGAGACCGAGCACAGCGCGGCCGAACTCCGGGCCCGGCAGGCCGAGGAGCACGGCGCCCGCCGCGCCGAGGCGGACCGCGCCGCCGCGGCGGACGCCGCCGGGCTCGCCGACCGCCACGACGAGCAGCTCGCGGCGGCCGAGGCGCGCCTGGAGGAGGCCCGCCGCGCCCTCGCCCGCACGGAGGAGGAGGCGAGGCACGGCCAGGAGGACGCCGACGCGAAGGCCGGGGAGCTGCTCGCGGGCGCCCGCCTGAAGAGCGAGCGCGTCGAGCGCGAGACGGAGCGGGTGCTGCGCGAGCACGACGAGGCGCGCGACGAGATCCACTCCCACATGGACCACATCCGCAACTCCCTGGCCGCCCTGACGGGCCGCCCGGTGACAGCGGCCACGCAGGACGCCGACGACGCCGAGACCCCCGAGCCCGGGGAAGAGCCCGAGGCCGAGGAGAACGCGGAGAAAGCGGAGAAAGCGGAGAACGCGGAAAAGCCCGAGCCCGAGGCGGGATCCGGCGCCTAGGCTCCGGCGCATGCAGATGCGACTGACGGCCGTGAACCTCGACTGTCCCGACCCGCTCGCCCTCGCCGCGTTCTACGGGAAGGCGACGGGGCTGCCGCTGCACGAGCGCTCCGGCGGCGACTTCGCGGGCCTCGTCGGCGAACACGGCCTCGTCATCGGCTTCCAGAAGGTCGCCGGCCACCGCCCCCCGACCTGGCCGGACGGCGAGGTCCCGCCCCAGCTCCACCTGGACTTCGACGTGGACGACCTCGACGGGGCGGTGGCCGAACTGACCGCCCTCGGCGCGTCCGTCCCGCCGGGCCAACCCCGCCCCGACCTGTGGCGCGTCCTCCTGGACCCGGCCGGCCACCCCTTCTGCCTCTCGCCCAGGACCCCGCGTCGGGCGTGAGCTCCGGCGAGCGGTACTCTCCCGATCTTCAAGGGGAGGGGAACCCAGCACGTGATCCGTACGCGCACGCACGCCCGCAGACTCGCGGCCGCCGCCGTCACCGTCGTCCTCGCCGCCACCGGCGGCGCACTCACCGCACTCCCGGCGACGGCGGCACCGCTCGCCGCGCAGGAGGAGCGGGAGACGTCCGTCCCGTACCCGAAGGGGTACGCCGAACTGCTGGGGGGCGGGACGGCGGGCTTCTTCACCAGGCTCCCGTACGAGGTGAGCTGGACGTCCTACGCGACGGGCGTCTCGCGGACGCTGCCGGTCGGGCTGGGACTGCGGTACGCCATCGGCGCGTCGGACGTCCTGGTGGTGGCCGACGACAACGCGTCGGTGATGGAGCAGGCCCGGGTGCTCATGGTCCAGGACCTGGCCTCGGGCGACGAGCCGTACGAGGTCGACCTCGACGCGCTCGCCGAGGACGGCGAGCAGTACCTCTACCGGGGGGCCGTGGGCCGGACCCTCGTCGTCGCCGTGAAGAAGGCGGACGGGACGGTGGAGGGGCGGCTGGTGACCGCGGGACCGGACGGTCCGACGTCGCGGCCGGTCACGGGCCTGCCCGCCGACCACCGCGGCTTCCGGGTCGAGCACACCACCGCCGACTCGGCCGTGCTCGTCGTGGTGGCCGGGCCCGAGGGTGCCGTCCGGTACACGCGCAGCGTCCTCGACGTCCCGTCCGGCGCGGTCACCGACGACTTCCCCCGCGAGAACGCGCACAACAGCTCGCCCGTCTCCGTCTCCGCGACGCACGCCGCCTGGCCCGACCCGGCGGACCCGAGCCACGTGGCCGTCGCCGCCCGGGGGGCCGGAGGGACGGGGCCTGTCCGGCGGACCGCGGTCGCGGCCTACCACCCGTACGCCCTCCTCGGCGGCTGGCTCGTGCACGGCTCGATCACCCGGCCCTCCACCGGCACCGTCGGGGGGTCCCCGCTGCGGGCGGAGCGCGCCGACGGGACGGGGGAGCCCGTCCGGGTCCTGGACACGGTGGGCTGGCTCGTCCCCGGCCCCGACGGCTCGCTCCTCGCCCGCGGCGGGTCGGTCGAGCACGGCGAGGGGCTGTACCGGATCACCCTCGGCTCGGACGGGCTGCCCGTCGCCGAGCTCGTCGCCTCCACCGGCGAGCCGACGGTCCTCGTGTACGGCGGCGCGGAGGTGCCCGCCTCGATCGACCTGGACCGGGTGAAGGGGGCGGACTTCCGGTGGAAGCTGACCGGGCGGACCTACCACACCCGTGTCACGATCACCCGCACGGACGGCCCCCGCTCCGACGAGCCGGTCGTGATCCACGACCTCGGCCCGATGGGGAGCGACGCGGTCGGCTTCCGCTGGAACGGGGAGGACTTCGGCACGCCGGGCCGTCCCGCCGAGGCGGGCACGTACACCTGGACGTTCGAGGCGGACCAGTTCAACCATCTCAACGAGGTCCGCGCCACCGGCACCTTCACCGTCCGCCGCACCCCCGGCCCGCACGACTTCGACGGCAACGGCGCGCCCGAGCTGCTGGTGCGGGACGCCGGCGGGCGGGCCAGGGCCCTGGATCTCGTCCCCGACCCGGCCGCCGGCGTCCCGACCGCCCCGCGGGAGGCGGTGTTCGGCACCGGCTGGCAGGCGTTCGACCGGCTGGAGTCGGTCGGCGACGTCGCCGGTACCCGGCTCGCCGACGTGGTCGCCCGGGACACGAGCGGAGTGCTCTGGCTCTACCAGGGCGCCGGCGACCTCGCCCAACCGCTCCGCCCGCGCGTCCGGATCGGCGGCGGATGGAACGCGTACGACAGGCTCGCCGGCGGCTCCGACCTGACCGGCGACGGCCGCGCCGACCTCGTCGCCACCGACAAGACGGGCGTGCTGTGGCTGTACCCGGCGACGGGGAACGCCACGGCGCCGTTCTCAGCCCGCAAGCGGATCGGCGGCGGCTGGGGGATCTACAACGAGATCACCGCCGCCGGGAACCTCGGCGGCGCGGGCGCGGGCGACCTGGTCGCCCGGGACGAGGCCGGCGTGCTGTGGCTGTACCTCTCCAAGGGCGACGGCACCTTCGCCGCCCGCACCAGGATCGGCGCGGGCTGGGGCGGCTTCCGGGACCTCGTCGGCATAGGTGACGCCGACGGCGACGGGCGGGCCGACCTGCTGGCCGGGGACGGCGACCAGGTGTCGTACTACCGGGGCACGGGCGACTGGAAGGCGCCGTTCGCGGCGGGCCGGCGCACCGAGCTGACGACCGGTCACGACCAGCTGTTCTGATCCGGTCGCGACCGGCCCCCTCGGGCCGGGGAGCACTCCGCCCACACGGTCCTCCCGGGCACGCCGGGCCGGGGACGTGAGGAGCGCCGCCACCCGGCCCGGTGGCGGCGCTCCGCTACGCCCCGTCCTCGCCGGATTCCGTCAGCACCGGGAAGCGGCGCGGGGCCAGGGTGAGGAGGGCCAGGAGGGCGAGGGCGGCGGCGGCCGCGGCGCCGAGGTAGACCCAGTCGACGGCCGCGTCGACCGCGCGGCGGGTGGACTCGGAGGCGGTCAGCGAGCCGGCCAGCGAGTCGAGGTCCGTGTCCGAGCCGAGGCGCGCGGCGAGGACGCCGTTGGCGACCGCGCCGAAGGCCGCCGCGCCGACGCTCTGCCCGACCTGGCGGCAGAAGAGGACGGACGCGGTGGTGGTGCCGCGCTCCTCGTACGGGACGGTGGACTGCACGCCGACCATCAGCGGCAGCTGGAAGAAGCCGAGGCAGCCGCCGAGCAGCAGCATCACGAGAGCGGGCTGCCAGGGTTCGCCCGGGTAGGGGAGGAACGGGAAGGCGAGGAGGCAGGCGAGGGCGCCCGAGATGCCGAGGACGGCGGTCAGGCGGAAGCCGATGCGGGTGTAGACGCGGTTCGAGAACGCGGCCGTGATCGGCCAGCTCAGCGTCCACGCGGAGAGGACGAAGCCCGCCGCGATCGGGCCGAGGCCGAGCACCGACTGCGCGTACGTCGGCAGGAAGACGGTCGGGGCGACCATGACGAGACCGAGGGCGCCCAGGGCCAGGTTCACGGCCGCGATCGTGCGACGGCGCCACACCCAGCCGGGGATCATCGGCTCCGCCGCCCGGCGTTCGACGGCCACGGTGACCGCGGCGAGCAGCGCCGCCCCGCCGAGCAGGCCCAGCGACGGGGCCGACAGCCAGGGCCAGGCGACGCCGCCCTGCACGAGGGCGGTGAGCAGCAGGGCGCCGGTCGCGAAGACGCCGAGCGCGCCCGGCCAGTCGATGCGGACCGGCCCCTTACGGGGGGCCCTTACGGGTTCCCTGAGGTGGCGGAGGATCAGCCAGAGGGCGAGGCCGCCGAGCGGCAGGTTGATCAGGAAGATCCAGCGCCAGTCCGCGTACCCGGCGAGGAGGCCGCCGACCGCGGGCCCGGCGACGGCGGAGGTGGCCCAGACGGAGGAGAGCCTCGCCTGGATCCTGGGGCGTTCCTTGAGCGGGTACAGGTCGGCGGCGATCGTCTGGACGGTGCCCTGGAGGGCGCCGCCGCCGAGGCCCTGGACGACGCGGAAGGCGATGAGGGCGGCCATGTTCCAGGCGGCGGCGCAGAGCAGCGAGCCGGCGAGGAAGAGGATCGTTCCGGCGACGAGGACGGGCTTGCGGCCGAAGGTGTCGCTGAGCTTGCCGTAGACGGGGAGGGTGACGGTGACGGCGAGGAGGTAGCCGGAGAAGAGCCAGGAGAAGACGGAGAGCCCGCCGAGGTCGCCGACGATCTGGGGGACGGCGGTGGCGACGATGGTGCCGTCGAGGGCGGCCAGCGCCATGCAGAGCATGAGGGCGGCGACGACGGCGCCGCGGCGGTCGGCGGGGGTGGGCTCGGTGGTGGCCCGAGTGGGGGCCGTTCTGCCGTCCGTCACCCTGCTGGCCCGCCCTTCTTCTTTCTTCGTACACCTAAATGTGCGGGGCCAGACTCTCACTCCGACCGGGGGTGGAGAAACCCCTAGGGGACCCTCCCTCATGCGAGCCAGGGGACGCTCGTCCCGGCGGAGGACGAGAACCGGCCGCGGTGGTTCTTAGCTTGTTCTTACAAGCCACCACCCACTGCCACCACCACTGCTAGGAGAGAACCGTGACCACGGCTGTGACCATCCCCAGGCACGGGGGTACTGGAGGGCGTACGGCCGTCGCCGCGCGGGCGCGTCAGGTCGTCAAGGCGTACGGCTCGGGGGAGACCCGGGTCGTCGCGCTGGACCATGTCGACGTGGACATCGCCCGCGGCCAGTTCACCGCGATCATGGGCCCCTCGGGGTCCGGCAAGTCGACCCTGATGCACTGCCTCGCCGGTCTCGACACCGTCACCGGCGGGCAGATCTTCATCGACGAGACCGAGATCACCGGACTCAAGGACAAGAAGCTCACCCAGCTGCGCCGGGACCGGATCGGCTTCATCTTCCAGGCGTTCAACCTGCTGCCGACGCTGAGCGCCCTGGAGAACATCACGCTGCCGATGGACATCGCCGGCCGCAAGCCCGACCGGGCGTGGCTGGACCGGGTGGTGGACACCGTCGGGCTCGCCGGGCGGCTGAAGCACCGGCCGGCCGAGCTGTCCGGCGGCCAGCAGCAGCGGGTCGCCGTCGCGCGGGCGCTCGCCGCCCGGCCGGAGATCATCTTCGGGGACGAGCCGACCGGCAACCTCGACTCGCGGGCCGGCGCCGAAGTCCTGGGCTTCCTGCGGCAGTCGGTGGACGAGCTGGGGCAGACGATCGTCATGGTCACCCACGACCCGGTCGCCGCCTCGTACGCGGACCGGGTGCTGTACCTGGCGGACGGGCGGATCGTGGACGAGATGGAGCGGCCGACGGCCGAGGCCGTCCTCGACCGCATGAAGGACTTCGACGCGCGCGGGCGGACGTCGTGACCGTTTTCCGCGCCTCGCTGAGAAACCTCCTCGCGCACAAGGGCCGGATGGCGCTCTCCGCCGTCGCCGTGCTCCTCTCGGTCGCGTTCGTGTCGGGCACGCTGGTCTTCACCGACACGATGAACACGACCTTCGACAAGCTCTTCGCCGTCACCGCCTCCGACGTCACGGTCTCCCCGAAGGCGGCCGACCCGGAGGACGAGACCCCGGACACCGGCCGGCCCGAGTCCTTCCCCGCCTCCGTCGTCGCGGACGTGCGGAAGGCGAAGGGCGTCGCCGAGGCACAGGGCTCGGTCGTCTCGATGGGCGTCACCGTCGTCGACGCGAAGAACAAGAACGTGGGCCCGACCAGCGGCGCCCCGACGATCGCCGCCAACTGGAGCCCGTACGAGCTCCGTTCGGTCCAGCTGGCCGAGGGCCACGAGCCGCGCGGCCCCACCGACGTCGTCGTGGACCGCGGCACCGCCGACAAGCACGGCCTGAAGCTCGGCGCCCCCCTCCGCGCGATCTCCGCCACGGGCGACCACACCGCGAAGATCTCCGGCATCGTCGAGTTCAAGGTCACCAACCCGGGCGCCACCGTCGTCTACTTCGACACCGCCACCGCGCAGCGCGAACTGCTCGGCAAGGAGGGCCTGTTCACCCAGGTGATGGTGGACGGGAAGCCGGGTGTCACCGACGAGACGCTGAAGGCGGACGTCGCCGCGGCCCTCGGGGACGGGTACAAGCTCCAGACCGCCGCCGAGACGGCCGACGCGGGCCGCGAGGACGTCGCCGGCTTCCTCGACGTCATGAAGTACGCGATGCTCGGCTTCGCCGGCATCGCCTTCCTCGTCGGCATCTTCCTCATCGTCAACACCTTCTCGATGCTGGTCGCCCAGCGCACCCGGGAGATCGGCCTGCTGCGGGCCATCGGCTCCAGCCGCAAGCAGATCAACCGCTCGGTGCTCGTCGAGGCGGTCCTGCTCGGCGTGATCGGCTCGGTCGCCGGCGTCGCCGCGGGTGTCGGCCTCGCCGTCGGGCTGATGAAGCTCATGTCCACCATGGGCATGGACCTGTCCACCCGGGACCTCACGGTCGCCTGGACCACGCCCGTCGTGGGCCTCGCCCTCGGCGTGTTCGTCACCGTCCTCGCCGCCTACGTCCCGGCCCGCCGGGCCGGCAAGGTCTCCCCGATGGCCGCCCTCCGCGACGCCGGCACCCCGGCCGACGGGCGCGCCGGGCGGGTCCGCGGCGCCCTCGGTCTGCTGCTGACGCTCGGCGGCGGCGGCGCGCTGTGGGCGGCGACGCAGGCGGAGAAGGCCGGCACGGGTTCCCTGTGGCTGGGGCTCGGCGTCGTCCTGTCGCTGCTCGGCTTCGTCGTGATCGGCCCGGTCCTCGCGGGCGGGGTCGTCCGGGCCCTCGGCGTCGTCGTCCTGCGGGTGTTCGGCCCGGTCGGCCGGATGGCCGAGCGGAACGCGCTCCGCAACCCGCGCCGCACCGGCGCGACCGGCGCCGCCCTGATGATCGGCCTGGCGCTCGTCGCCTGCCTCTCGGTCGTCGGCTCCTCCATGGTGGCCTCGGCCACCGACGAGCTGGACCGGTCCGTCGGCGCGGACTACATCGTGCAGAACCAGATGGGCGCGCCGATCGTGCCGCAGGCGCAGGCGGCGGTGGAGAAGGTCGCGGGCCTCGACCACGTCACCGAGTACCGGCCCGTCGACGTGCGGATCACCGACGGGCGCGGCAAGGTCTCCAAGGAGTGGCTGGCCGCGACCGAGCCGTCGTACCCGGGGGACCTGAAGCGCGAGGTCGCCTCCGGTGACCTGGCCGCCGCGTACGGCCCGGGCGCGATGTCCGTCGGCAGCGACTACGCGACGGCGCACGGCGTGAAGGTCGGCGACACCCTGACGGTCGCGTTCGCGCACGGCTCGACGGCGAAGCTGAAGGTCGCGGCGATCACGGTGGACGGCGGGAACGTCGACAACGGCGCCATGTACACGAACGTCACCACCGCCCGCGCCCATCTGCCGGCCGAGCGGATGCCGGCCAGCGCGCTGCTCCTCGCGAGCGCGAAGGACGGGCAGGAGGAGGCGGCGTACGAGGCGCTGAAGGAGGCGCTGGCGCCGTACCCGCAGTACAAGGTGTCCAACCAGGCCGACTACAAGGAGGCCCTCCAGAAGCAGGTGGGCCAGCTCCTGAACATCGTCTACGGCCTGCTGGCCCTGGCGATCGTCGTCGCCGTCCTGGGCGTGGTGAACACGCTGGCCCTGTCGGTGGTGGAGCGCACCCGCGAGATCGGTCTGATGCGGGCCATCGGGCTCTCCCGCCGCCAGCTGCGGAGGATGATCCGGCTGGAGTCGGTCGTCATCGCCCTCTTCGGCGCCCTGCTCGGCCTCGGCCTGGGCATGGGCTGGGGCACGGCGGCGCAGCAGCTGCTCGCCCTGGAGGGCTTCGGCGTCCTGGAGATCCCGTGGCCGACGATCCTCACGGTCTTCGTGGGCTCGGCCTTCGTGGGCCTCTTCGCGGCCCTGGTCCCCGCCTTCCGCGCGGGCCGCATGAACGTCCTGAACGCGATCGCGAGCGACTGACCCCGCCGCCCGACGCGTACGGCCCCGGAGCGCTTCCCGCTCCGGGGCCGTACGGCTGCTCAGACGGACAGCACCGGCACGTCGTAGAGGGGGATGTTCTTGTCCCGCGTGACGAGCGTGAGTCCTTCGGTCCGGGCCTGGGCGATCAGTATGCGGTCGAAGGGGTCGCGGTGGTGGTGGGGGAGGAGACCCGCCTGGACGCCGTGCTCGGCGGTGATCGGGAGGGCGAGGAACTGGGTGTCCCGCGCCCGTTCGGCCACGTCGGCGGGGGCGTCGAGCGTGCCGGTGGCCTGTTTGACGGAGATCTCCCAGGGCGTGACCGCGCTCATGTACACCCAGCGTTCGTGGGCGAGCCGTGCACGGGTCTCGTCGGGGAGGCTTCCTTCGAGCCACCACAGGACGACGTGCGTGTCGAGCAGGAGTTTCACTCGGCCGTCCCGAACGTCTCGTCCCAGCCCTCGGGGAGCTCGTCGAAGTCGTCGGCGATCGTGATCCGGCCCCGCAGGGAGCCGAAATCGGTCCGGTGGACCTTCCCGGCGAGCGGGACCACCTTCGCGACCGGCTCGCCGGCCTTGCTGATGATCACTTCCTGCCCGGTGGCGACCGCCTCCAGGATCTTGGAGAAGTGGGTCTTCGCGTCGTGGACGTTGTACTGCCGGGCTGCTTCCATCGCGGCCTCTCACAGCTAGGTGGACTAAGTGCCGGACTAAGGATATCGGCGTCCCCCGATCGGCCGCCACCGCGTTCACCCCCCGGAGTGAGGGATTCACCCCGCCGGGTGGGGGTGATCCCCCGCGACGGGGTGCGGGTGGCGTCGTAGGGTGGAGACCCCGGCCCGTGCGACGTGTCGGGCCGTTCGCGTTGCCTGTTCGTCCGCTTGTCCTCTCGTCCGCTTGTTCGCTTGTTCGTTCACCCTCGTACGTACCGGGATGGAAGCTCCATGAGCCTGCACGGTCTGCTCGACCTCGTCGTCAAGGACACGGCCCTCGCGGAGGCGGTGGCGGCCGCGTCCGACGGGAAGCGGCCGCACGTGGACCTGGTCGGGCCCGCGGCGGCCCGGCCCTTCGCGGTGGCCGCGCTGGCGCGCGACGCGGGGCGGCCGGTGCTCGCGGTGACGGCGACCGGCCGGGAGGCCGAGGACCTGGCGGCGGCGCTGCGCTCGCTCCTCGACCCGGACACCGTGGCCGAGTACCCCTCCTGGGAGACCCTGCCGCACGAGCGCCTCTCGCCCCGCTCGGACACCGTCGGCCGCCGCCTCGCCGTGCTGCGGCGGCTCGCCCACCCCAGCCCGGACGACCCGGCCGCGGGCCCGGTCAGCGTGGTCGTCGCGCCGATCAGGTCGGTGCTCCAGCCGCAGGTGAAGGGGTTGGGGGACCTGGAGCCCGTGGCGCTCAGGACCGGGCGGACGGCGGACCTGAACGACGTCGTCGAAGGGCTCGCGGCCGCCGCGTACTCCCGGGTGGAGCTGGTCGAGAAGCGCGGCGAGTTCGCGGTCCGCGGCGGCATCCTGGACGTCTTCCCGCCGACCGAGGAGCACCCGCTCCGGATCGAGTTCTGGGGCGACGACGTCGAGGAGATCCGTTACTTCAAGGTCGCCGACCAGCGCTCGCTCGAAGTCGCCGAGCACGGCCTGTGGGCGCCGCCCTGCCGCGAGCTGCTGCTGACCGCCGAGGTGCGGGCGAGGGCCGCGGCCCTCGCCGAGGAGCACCCGGAGCTCGGCGAGATGCTGAACAAGATCGCCGAGGGGATCGCGGTCGAGGGCATGGAGTCCCTGGCCCCGGTCCTCGTGGACGACATGGAGCTGCTGCTCGACGTCCTCCCGGCCGGCGCGATGGCCGTCGTCTGCGACCCCGAGCGGGTCAGGACCCGGGCCGCCGACCTCGTCGCCACCAGCCAGGAGTTCCTCCAGGCGTCGTGGGCGGCGACCGCCGGCGGCGGCGAGGCGCCGATCGACGTCGGCGCGGCCTCCCTGTGGGGGATCGCGGACGTACGGGACCGGGCGCGCGAGCTCGGGATGATGTGGTGGTCGGTGTCGCCGTTCGCGGCCGGCGCCGACGACGAGGCCGACACGCTCACCCTGGGCATGCACGCCCCGGAGACGTACCGCGGCGACACCGCCCGCGCGCTCGCCGACACCAAGGGCTGGCTGGCCGACGGCTGGCGGACGGTGTACGTGACGGAGGCCCACGGGCCCGCCGTCCGCACCGTCGAGGTGCTGGGCGGCGAGGGCATCGCGGCCCGCCTGGCGCCCGATCTGACGGACGTGGACCCGGCCGTCGTGCACGTGGCCCGCGGCGCGATCGACTTCGGGTTCGTGGACCCGGCGCTGAAGCTCGCCGTGCTGACCGAGACCGACCTGTCCGGCCAGAAGGCGGCGGGCAAGGACGGCCAGCGGATGCCGGCCAAGCGGCGCAAGACGATCGACCCGCTGACCCTGGAGGTCGGCGACTACATCGTGCACGAGCAGCACGGCGTGGGCCGCTACCTGGAGATGGTGCAGCGCACGGTGCAGGGCGCCACCCGCGAGTACCTGCTCGTCGAGTACGCCCCCGCCAAGCGGGGCCAGCCCGGCGACCGGCTGTACATCCCGACCGACCAGCTGGAGCAGGTCACCAAGTACGTCGGCGGCGAGGCGCCCACCCTGCACCGGCTGGGCGGCGCCGACTGGACGAAGACGAAGCAGCGGGCGAAGAAGGCGGTCAAGGAGATCGCCGCCGACCTCATCAAGCTGTACAGCGCCCGGATGGCCGCCCCCGGCCACGCCTTCGGCCCCGACACCCCCTGGCAGCGCGAGCTGGAGGACGCCTTCCCCTACGCCGAGACCCCCGACCAGCTCTCCACGATCGCCGAGGTCAAGGAGGACATGGAGAAGACGGTCCCGATGGACCGGCTGATCTGCGGCGACGTCGGCTACGGCAAGACGGAGATCGCGGTCCGCGCCGCGTTCAAGGCGGTCCAGGACGGCAAGCAGGTCGCCGTGCTCGTGCCGACCACGCTGCTCGTGCAGCAGCACTACGGCACCTTCTCCGAGCGGTACGGCCAGTTCCCCGTCAACGTCCGCGCCCTCTCCCGCTTCCAGACCGACACCGAGGCCAAGGCCACCCTGGAGGGGCTGCGCGAGGGCTCGGTCGACGTCGTCATCGGCACCCACCGCCTCTTCGCCTCCGAGACCAAGTTCAAGGACCTCGGCCTGGTCATCGTCGACGAGGAGCAGCGCTTCGGCGTCGAGCACAAGGAGCAGCTGAAGAAGCTCCGCGCCAACGTCGACGTCCTCACCATGTCCGCCACCCCCATCCCCCGGACGCTGGAGATGGCGGTCACCGGCATCCGCGAGATGTCCACCATCACCACCCCGCCGGAGGAGCGGCACCCGGTCCTCACCTTCGTCGGCCCGTACGAGGAGAAGCAGATCGGCGCGGCCATCCGCCGCGAACTCCTGCGCGAGGGCCAGGTCTTCTACATCCACAACCGGGTCGACTCCATCGACCGGGCGGCCGCCCGGCTGCGTGAGATCGTCCCCGAGGCGCGGATCGCGACGGCCCACGGCCAGATGAGCGAGAGCGCCCTGGAGCAGGTCGTCGTCGACTTCTGGGAGAAGAAGTTCGACGTGCTCGTCTCGACGACGATCGTCGAGTCCGGCATCGACATCTCCAACGCCAACACCCTGATCGTGGAGCGCGGCGACAACTTCGGCCTGTCGCAGCTGCACCAGCTGCGCGGCCGGGTCGGCCGCGGCCGGGAGCGCGGCTACGCCTACTTCCTCTACCCGCCGGAGAAGCCGCTCACCGAGACCGCGCACGAGCGCCTCGCGACCATCGCCCAGCACACGGAGATGGGCGCGGGCATGTACGTGGCCATGAAGGACCTGGAGATCCGCGGCGCGGGCAACCTGCTCGGCGGCGAGCAGTCGGGCCACATCGCGGGCGTCGGCTTCGACCTGTACGTGCGGATGGTCGGCGAGGCGGTGGCGGACTACCGCGCCTCCCTGGAGGGAGGGGTGGAGGAGGAGCCGCCGCTGGAGGTCAAGATCGAGCTGCCGGTCGACGCGCACGTGCCGCACGACTACGCGCCCGGCGAGCGGCTGCGCCTCCAGGCGTACCGGGCGATCGCCTCGGCGAACTCGGAGGAGGACGTCAAGGCGGTACGGGAGGAGCTGACCGACCGCTACGGCAAGCTGCCCGAGCCGGTGGAGAACCTGCTGCTGGTGGCCGGGCTGCGGATGCTGGCCCGGGCCTGCGGGGTGGCCGAGATCGTCCTCCAGGGCCCGAACATCCGCTTCGCGCCGGTGGAGCTCCGCGAGTCCCAGGAGCTGCGCCTGAAGCGGCTCCACCCGAAGTCGGTGATCAAGCCGGCCGTCCACCAGATCCTGGTGCCCCGCCCGGCCACCCGCCCGATCGGCGGCAAGCCGCTCGTCGGGCGGGAACTCCTCGCGTGGACCGGGGAGTTCCTGACGACGATCCTGGACTGACGCTTCTCCCGGGCCCGTTCGCTTCCTCCCCCTCGCGGATTCACTTCCCCGGGTCGGTGAGGAAGCCGGTCAGCGAGGCGAAGTACTCCTCCGGGGGCAGGGCGCCCACCGCCTCGTCGACGTTGTGCGTGAGGTACAGCGTGGCGAAGCCGTGGGCCAGGGACCAGGCGGCGATGCCGGTGGCGCGGGCGTCCCGGCCGGGCAGGGCGGCGACACCGGCGCGGAGTTCGGTGCCCGCCCGCTCGCGGGCCGCCGTGAGCTCCGGGTCGTCCGCGCGCAGCAGCGCCGGGGCGAACATGACCTGGAAGTGGGCCGGGTGGCCGGCCGCGAAGCGGACGTAGCGGCGGCCCCGGTCCGCGAGGTCGGCGCCGCCCGCGAGCGCGTCGGCGAGGAGGCCGAAGCCCTCGGCGGCGATGGCGGTGAGCAGGCCGGTCCGGTCGCCGAAGTGGTGGGCGGGGGCGGCGTGCGAGACGCCGGCCCGGCGGGCCAGGTCGCGCAGGCTGAGGGCGCCGGGGCCGTCCGCCGCGATCACCTCCAGGGCCGCCGCGAGGACCGCCTGGCGCAGGCCGCCGTGGTGGTAGCTGCTCCGCTCCGTGTTCCCAGGTGTCATGGCAGCAGCCTAGCCCTCATCTAGTCATTGACAAGTTGTCCGGGGCGGGCGCAATCTTGTCAGTGGATAGATGAGAGTGTTCGCCCGTCCCGGAAGTCCCGGAGGTCCCCATGGACACCGCCCGCGTACGACAGATGTGGCACCTGCTCGAACCGCTGCACGCCCTGCACTACTACGCCCCCGAGTCCTTCGAGGAGGCCGCCGCCCTCGGGTACGGCACCGGCGAGCGCTGGCCCTCCTACTTCGCCTGGCGGGCCGCCCCGCTGGGGCCCGCCGGGCCCGCCCGGGTCGCCGCCGCCTTCTACAGCTTCAGCCCGGCCATGGTCGCCCGGTACGTCCCCGCCGCCTGGGAGGTCGCCGCGCCCGCCGACGTGCTCGCCGCGCGGCTGCGGGCGGTGGACCGGACGTACCGGGCGCTGCTCGACGTCACCGGGGTCCGGGAGGCCGCCGCGCTCGCGCGCCGCGCCGCCGAGGCCGCGGACACCGCCGGCCGGCCGCTCGCCGCCGCCCACGCCGAACTGCCCTGGGTCGACGCGCCGCACCTCGTCCTCTGGCAGGCCGCGACCCTGCTCCGCGAGCACCGGGGCGACGGGCACGTGGCCGCGCTGCTCACCGCCGGGCTCGACCCCGTCGAGGCGCTGGTGTCGTTCGCCGCCGTCGGCGCCGCGCCCGAGGGCGTCTTCGCGAGCCGGGGCTGGAGCGGGGAGGAGTGGGCCGCCGCCCGGGAACGCCTCGCCGCGCGCGGGCTGGTCGACGCCGACGGCGCCGCCACACCGGCCGGGCGGGAGCTGCGGGCCGAGGTCGAGCGGCGTACCGACGAACTCGCCGCCGCGCCCTGGGCCGCCCTCGGCCCCGACTCCGCCGGGCGGCTCGCGGAACTCCTCGGCGGTCCCTGGCTCGCCGCCATCGGCTCGGGGCTGCTGCCTTCGGAGAACACGCTCGGGATCGGCAAGATCTGACGAAATGATCACTATCGGCTCCTTTATGCCTAAGATTCCCGGGTGCTGATACGCCGAAGGCTCCACCCCGCCGCCGTCCCCGCCGCCCTGCTCTCCGGGCTCGTCCTGCTCTCCGGGTGCACCCTGCCCGGCGACGGCGGCCAGGAGTCGTCGTCCGGCGGCTCCGCTCCGGACGCCCGCGTCACGAGCCCGTTCCGGAACCCGGACGGCACGCGGCCCGGCCTCGCGCCGGTGACGGCGGAGGACGAACGGGCCCGGGCCAGGACGCTCATCGGCGCACTCGCCACCAAGGGGCGCGGGCCCCGCACCGGATACGCGCGCGACGCGTTCGGGCACGCCTGGCTGGACAAGGCCGACGGCGTGCCGTTCGCCCGGAACGGCTGCGACACCCGCAACGACCTGCTCCGCCGCGACGGGCGCGAGCTGCGCTTCCGGGACGGCTCGGACTGCGTCGTCGTGGCGATGACGCTGGACGACCCGTACACCGGCGCCACCATCGACTGGCGCAAGCAGAAGGCCGCCGAGGTCCAGATCGACCACGTCGTCCCGCTCTCCTACGCGTGGCAGATGGGCGCCTCCCGCTGGCCGGCCGCGCAGCGCGTGCGGCTCGCCAACGACCCGCTGAACCTCCTGCCGGTGCAGGGCCGCGCCAACTCCGCCAAGGGCGACTCGGGACCGGCGTCCTGGCTGCCGCCGGCCAGGTCCGTCCGCTGCGCCTACGCGGTCCGCTTCGCGCAGGTGGCGGAGAAGTACGCGCTGGCGGTGACCGCCGCGGACCGGACGGCGATGCTCCGCCAGTGCGGCGGCTGACCGTCAGGACGTCTTGGTCCAGTCGCCGCAGCCGACGGACTTGAAGTAGCCGTCCTTGGCGGAGACCTTGACGATGGCCGTCCCGGTCACGTTGTCGTTCGCCAGGATGCCGTTCACCCCGTGGCCGGCGTCCTTCGAACGCTCCCAGTAGCACCCGGCGTCCTTGTTGCCCGTGGACTTGTAGGTGCCGGGGGCCACGTCGACGCCGACCTTGAACATGCCGCCGTCGCCCTTGAGGGTGCTCCCGGGGGTGCCGGTGGCCTTCGGGTCCACGGCCTCCCAGGTCGAGCAGCCCGTGGACTTGAAGAACTTGTCGCTCTTCCCGATCTCGACGTAGGCCGTGCCGGTCACGTTGTCGTTCGCGAGGATCGAGTCGACCTCGCCCGTGGCGTCCTTCGCCCGCTCCCAGTAGCACATCGCGTCCTCGTTGCCCGTCGAGCGGTAGAGGCCCGGCTTGACGTCGGAGCCGACCTCGAAGTCGCCGTCCCCGTCGATCGTGACGGCCTTCTTCTCCGGCGCCTTCGACTCCGGCGCCTTGCCGCCGGACTCCGTCGCCTTCCCGCCCGAGGACGCCGTCGCCGACGGCTTCGCCTCGGCGCCGCCCTCGTCACCGCCCCCGCCCATCGCGGCGCCGACGGCGACGACGACCACGACCGCGCCGGCGGCGGTGAGGACCTTGTGGCGGGCGAACCAGCTGCGCTGCGTCTGAGACTTCGACATGGCTGTGAACACCTTTCAGGTGTCGAGGATTCCTGTGGACTCCGTGTTTCGATGTCGTAATCACAGCAGAGTCTGTGAACCGAGTCAACCATGTTCACGGAGTTCGACTCGGCTCACGCCGTGAACCCGTTCGGTCGGTATGCTCGTCGTTCACGAGGCGTACGCGTCACACGCGGTCACACGAGCGGGAGGACGGAGGGTGCAGGTGCCCGAGGACAGCGCAACAGAGGTCACCGCCGCCGGCATCGCCCGGCTCGCCGGCGTCGGCAGGGCCGCCGTCAGCAACTGGCGCCGCCGCCACACCGACTTCCCCAAGCCCGTCGGCGGCACCGAGACCAGCCCCTCCTTCTCCCTCGCCGAGGTCGAGCGGTGGCTCCGCGCACAGGGCAAGCTCGCCGAGGTCCCGCTCCGCGAGCGCGTCTGGCAGCAGCTCGCCGGCCACCCCGCGGGCACCCTCACCGGCCTCGTCCACACCGGCTGCGTCCTGCTGCTCCTGCGCGAGCGGCCCCCTGGCCTCGCCGCGCTCGCCGCCCTCCCCGACCCGCGCTTCACCGAGGCCCTGCCCGGCGCCCTCGAAGAGGTCCTGACCGTCCGCTTCGGCATCCCCAGGGCCGTCCCCACCCCCACCCCCGGCGAGCTCGCCCCCGCCGCGCCCCTGCTCCGCGCCGCCGTCGAGCTCGCCGCCGAACTCGGCGGCCCCCGGCAGGCGTTCGAGTTCCTCCTCGGCCGCCACCTGGACGCCAACCCCCGCCAGTACACGCTCACCCCGCCGCCGCTCGCCGAGCTCATGGCCGCCCTCGCCGCCGCCGCCACCGCGACCGCGGGCGACCCGCCCGCGGGCGTCCTCCTCGACCCGGCCTCCGGCACCGGCGGCCTCCTCCGCGCCGCCGCCCACCCCGCCGTCCTCGCCGTCCAGGACGCCGACCCCGGCCTGGCCGCGCTCTCCGCGCTCCGCCTCGCCCTCCACGGCGACGCCGACATCCGCTCCGCCGCCGGCGACACCCTCCGCGCCGACGCCTTCCCCGAGCTGCGCGCCGACACGGTCCTCGCCCACCCGCCGTTCAACGAGCGCGCCTGGGGCCACGACGAACTCGCCTACGACCCCCGCTGGGAGTACGGCTTCCCCGCCCGCACCGAGTCCGAGCTCGCCTGGGTCCAGCACGCCCTGGCCCGGCTCCGCGACGGCGGCACCGCCGTCCTCCTCATGCCCCCCGCCGTCGCCTCCCGCCGCTCCGGCCGCCGCATCCGCGCCGACCTGCTGCGCCGCGGCGCCCTGCGGGCCGTCGTCGCCCTCCCGGCCGGCGCCGCGCCCCCGTACGGCATCCCGCTCCACCTCTGGGTCCTGGTCCGCCCCGCCGCCGACCGCCGCCCCCGGGCCGAGGCCCTCTTCGTCGACACCGCCGGACTCGTGCCCGACGCGGGCCGCGACAAGCTCCCCTGGACCGCCCTGCAGAACGCGGTCCTCGACGCCTGGGCCGGCCGCGCCGGCGACGACACCCTCGCCCGCGCGGTCCCCGTCATCGACCTCCTCGACGACGAGGTCGACCTCGCCCCCGCCCGCTACCTCACCGCCCCCGACGCCGGCGGCTCCGCCGCCGAACTCGCCGCCGTCCGCGAGCGCCTGGACGCCACCCTGCGCCGCACCCTCACCCTCGCCCCCGCCCCCGAGCCCGCCCGCCCCGCGCCCCGCCCGCTCACCACCGTCGGCGAACTCGCCCGCACCGGCGCCCTCCAGCTCCGCACCGGCGGCCAGGGCACCGCCCCCGCCGGCCGCGAGGTCCCCGTCCTCACCGAGCACGACGTCCTCACCGGCGGAGCCCCCTCCGGCACCCTCCCGGAAGCCGCCGACGGCCCGGCCGAGGACCCCGTCCTCGTCCGCGAGGGCGACGTCGTCGTCCCCGTCCTCGGCGGCGGCCCCTCCGCCCGCGTCGTCGACGCCGCCACCGCCGGCGCCGCCCTCGGCCGCAGCCTCCAGCTGCTCCGCCCCGACCCGGACGCCCTCGACCCCTGGTTCCTCGCCGGCTTCCTGCGCGGCACCGCCAACAACCGGCAGGCCAGCAGCTTCGCCTCGACCGCCACCCGGCTCGACGTCCGCCGCCTCCAGCTGCCCCGGCTCCCCCTCGCCGACCAGCGCAGGCACGGCGAGCGCTACCGCTCCCTCGCCGCCTTCGAGGAGGCCCTGCGGCTCACCGCCCGGCTCGGCGAACAACTGGTCCAGGGCCTCTACGACGGGCTCGCGGACGGAAGCGTCCAGCCGGGGTGAGACCCGCGCCGGGCAGGGCTAATCTCGTAGCCTGAACAGCCGTCCCTGGGGGGAATTCGCATGTACGGACAGATGCCCGCCGCTCCCGCGCCGAGACCGGGCGGCGGCCCGTCCGCCGGCACCGTCGCCGTCCGCGTGCTCGTGGCGGCGGCGGTCGTGCTCTCCCTCGGCTTCCTCGCCTGGGTGGCGATGCTCCGCCTCGCGATCATGCGCAGGACCGTCCTCGACTGGGTGCTCTTCTGGACCCAGGTGGCCGCCACCATCGGCTGCTTCGTCCTCCTCCAGGAGGACGACCAGAACTCCTGGCAGGTCAACGTCGGTGCGGCCCTGATCCTCGTCATGGCCGCCGCCGTGACCTGGCACTACCTGGCCGCCGACATCAGGCACCACCGCGCGGCGCCGGCGCCGGGCCCGTACGCCCCGCCCCACGCGACCGCGCCGGGGCACCCGCCCGCGTACGGCTACCCGCCCGTGAACCCGGCGACGGCCGTCACCGTCCCCGGCCCGAACCCGTACGCGCCGCAGGGCCCGGCCCCCCTGAACACCCCCACGCCCCCGCCCTCCCCCCGCATCGACCAGGTCCGCGCCGAACTGGACGAGCTCAGCGACCTCCTCCGCAAGGACGGCGACAAGTGAACGGCCGGGTCGTCGGCGGCCGGTACGAGCTCGCCACCGTCATCGGCCAGGGCGGCATGGGCCAGGTGTGGACCGCGTACGACACCCGCCTCGACCGCCGGGTCGCCGTGAAGCTCCTCAGCCCCGCCGCCCTCACCGGCCCCGCCACCGCCGCCGACGAACTGCGCCGCCGCTTCGTCCGCGAATGCCGGGTCACCGCCCACGTCGACCACCCCGGCCTCGTCACCGTCCACGACGCCGGAAGCGACGCCGACGACCTGTACCTCGTCATGCAGTACCTCGACGGCGCCGACCTCTCCGACCACCTCGCCGAGCACGACCCCTACCCGTGGGAGTGGGCCGTCTGCGTCGCCGCCCAGCTGTGCGCGGTGCTCGCCGCCGTCCACGCGGTGCCCATCGTCCACCGCGACCTCAAGCCCCGGAACGTGATGGTCCGCCCCGACGGCACCGTCACCGTCCTCGACCTCGGCGTCGCCTCCGTCCTCGACACCGACACCACCCGCCTCACCCACACCGGCGAACCCATCGGCAGCCCCGCCTACATGGCGCCCGAGCAGGCCATGGGCGGCGCCGTCGGCCCCCGGACCGACCTGTACGCGCTCGGCGTCCTGCTCCACGAACTCCTCTCCGGGAACGTGCCCTTCGCCGGCTCCACCGCCCTCGGCGTCCTCCACCGCCACCTCCACGAGGCACCCCTCCCGCTCCGCCAGGTGCGCCCCGAGGTCCCCGCCGCCCTGGAGACCCTCGTCCTGCGCCTCCTCGCCAAGGACCCGGCCGACCGCCCCTCCGGCGCCCACGAGGTGTACGAGGCGCTGCTGCCGCTGCTCCCCGGGCGCGGCACCCCCTCGGGCCCCATGGACCCCACCCGCCCCTTCCTCCGCCCGCACGCCCCCTGGCCCGCCGCGCCCCGCCAGGCCGCCCCCCGCCCCGCCGTGGTCACCGACCCCCGGGTCGCCGTCCCCGCGCAGGCCCCGGCCCCGCCCCCGCCTCCCGCCCCGCACCCGCCCCGGTACGCGCCCCCGGTGCCCGCCCACGCGCCCCGGGGCGCGGACGTGGCCGGTGCCGTGGAGGAGGTGAAGCGGCTCCTCGGCGAGGGCGCCCTCACCCAGGCCGTCGACATGCTCGGCGGGATCCTCCCGGCCGCCGCCGCCGAACACGGCGAGGACTCACCGGTCGTCCGGATCCTGCGCAAGCAGTACGCCTCCACGCTCCTCGACGACGGGCAGTACCGGCGCGCCCTGCCCGAGTTGCGCCGGCTCTCCGCCGACGACCCCGGCAACGCCCAGTTCCGCTACGACATCGCGCTCTGCCTGGAGCAGCTCGGCGAGACCGCCGACGCCCTCGCCGCCTTCCGCGCGGTCCTCCCCGCCTTCGAGCAGGGCCCCGCGCAGGACCCCGGCCGGGCCTTCGACATCCGCCGCCGCACCGGCCTGCTGCTGGTCGCGACCGGGCGGCACGCGGAGGGCCAGGCCGAGCTGCACCGGCTCCTGACCGACGCGGAGCGGCTGTACGGCCCCTACCACCCGCTCGCGGCCGAGCTGCGGCGCGCCCTGGAGCACCAGCGCCAACTCGGCCGCCGCTCCTGACCGTTCCGGCCGATATGGGGTGGGCGCGGACGGACGGCGTCGCGTACGGTCGGAACCGTGACACTTCCTTCCGTCCAGCTCAACCACACCGTCGTCTACTCCTCCGACCGCTCCGCCTCCGCCCACTTCCTCGCCGGCGTCCTCGGCCTCCAGGTGGGCGCCCCCTTCGGGCCCTTCCTCCCCGTCGACCTCGCCAACGGCGTGACGCTCGACTTCTACCAGGCGTCCGAAGGGCCCATCCAGGACCAGCACTACGCCTTCCTCGTCCGTGACGAGGACTTCGACGCGATGATCGGCCGCCTGGAGGCGGCCGGGGTCACCTACTACGCGGACCCGGCCCACCGGCAGCCGCACGAGGTGAACACCCTGTTCGGCGGCCGGGGCGCGTACTTCGCCGACCCGGACGGGCACAACATGGAGATCATGACGGTCCCGTACGCGCGTCCGTAGCGCGGGCGGCCGGGTTTCCGCTACTGCATTCGACGGTGGGGCCGGGCGTGTCAGAGGAGTCCGGTGGCGCGAGCGGCGCAGTCTGCTCGTATGAAGAAGCCGTACTCGCTCCTCGGGATCGCCGCCTCCACCGTCGCCGCCACGCTCGCCGCCGGCGTCCACCCCGCCGTCGCCGCCACCGTCGACGTCGGTAACCCCGTCTCCGGCAACAACGGCTTCGGCGTGGTCGTCGAGACCGACGCGCTCCTCGGCTCCACCGAGTCCGAGGGGCCCGTCGCGATCGGCGGCGACCTCTCCTACGGCGCCGGGTACAACGTGGCGCTCCACGACCCCGGTACCTTCTCGGTCGGCGACGACCAGGAGCCGACGGCGCTGCTCGTCGGCGGCCGGATCGACTACGAGGGCAGCAGCCCCGTCGGCGTCCTCAAGGTCCTCCAGGACGGCTACCTCAAGATCGGCGACCTGACGGGCAGCGGGGTCGTCACCCAGGACGCCAACAGCGCCACGGTGAAGACCCAGGTCGTCGCCGCCGCCCAGGGCCACAACTCCACCCCCCGCATCGAACTGACCGTCGAACAGCCGGCCCTCTCCGTCGGACCCCACCCCGGCCTCATGGACTTCACCGGCCTCTTCGCCACCTACCGCGACCGCGCCGACGCGCTGGCGACGTGCACGGCGAACGTCGAGGTCCAGGACCCGGGCAGGATCACCCTCGACGGCACCCGCACCAACGTCCTCAAGCTGACCGGCGACGAGCTGAACGCCCTCTCCGAACTCACCTTCCTCGACCGCCCGACCGCCTCCGGCCCCCTCGTCATCGACGTGGACACGACGGCCACCGGCGGGGTGTTCACCTGGGACGTGCCCAACCTGGCGGGGGTGAGCGCCGACGACGCGCCCTTCATCCTCTGGAACTTCTCCGACGCGACCGCGATCACGATCGCCACCGGCGACTCCGTCGAGGGCACGATCTACGCGCCCCGCGCGCACGTCACCGACCTCGACCCGGCCAACATCGAGGGCGACGTCGTCGCGAAGGCGCTCACGGCGGGCCCCCTGGACGCGACGCGCGCGGCCGACGTCAACGCCGGCGAGATCCACTACCGCCCCTTCGCGGCGGACCTCGGCTGCGAGGACGGCCCGACCCCGACGCCGTCCCCGTCGACGTCGGAGCCCACGCCGTCCCCCTCGACGTCGGAGCCGACCCCGTCGCCGTCCACGAGCGAGCCGACCCCGTCGCCGTCCACCAGCGAACCCACGCCGTCCCCCTCCACGACGGAGCCGTCCCCCGAGCCGTCCACGACGGAGCCCGCCCCGGAGCCGTCCACGACCGAACCGTCCCCGGAGCCGTCCGCCACCGAGCCGGGCGGCTACGGCGACGACGAGCTGGCCGACAGCGGTACGAGCCCCGTCGTCTACGCCTCGGCCGTGCTCGGCCTGCTGTGCGCGGCGGGCGGGCTGCTGCTGGTCCGGCGCTTCCGGAGGCGCTGAGCCCGCCCCGCCGCCCCCGCGCCCAGCAGGACCAGGACCGAGACCCCCGCCGCCGCCAGTCCGGCGGTGAGGCCCGGTGGACGGAAGGCGCAGCTCACGGTGGCCGTCCCCGTGACCCGTACGGCGAGCAGGCCCGCGTAGGGCTCGGGCTCGCGGCCCTGGCAGCTCCAGCCGGGGATCGCGGGGGCGGCGACGACCGCCGTGCCGGCCGCGCCGCCGGGCAGGCGGGCGGTGAGGCCCGTCGCCGTGGTCCGGACGGAGACGGCGGACCGGTCCCGCAGGGCGGTCACCGCGGCCCGGAGGCGGTCGTGGTGCAGGCAGCGGAGCTCGGCCGGGCCCTTGCCCGGGGGCACGCCGGGGCGGGCGTCCGGGACGGACTGGGTGCCCAGGGAGGTCATCGCCGCCCGGCGCCGGGGGCCGCCGCCCAGGAGGCGGACGGGCGGGCCGGAGACCGGCCGGGCCTCGCCCGTGCGCTCCGGGGCCCAGAGGAAGACCTCCGTGCCCACCGGGCAGGACCCGGACGCGGCGGGGCGGCTGTACACCCCGGCGCCGAGGAGGAGTTCCTGGTTGCGGAAGGGGTCCGGGCCGAGGGCGGGCGCGGCGCCCGGCGGCCGTACCGTCACGAGCGGCAGCCCCGGCCCGGTCCGCGCGACCTCGCCGTCCCGCCACCGGGCCCCGACCGCGAACAGGGCGTCCGTGACCGGGTTGTCGAGGCTCTGGAGGTTGCGGCCGCGGGACGTCCAGCCGCCGCCGAGGGCGGTCAGGAGGCCGGTGAGGACGGCGGGGGTGTGGCTGCTGTAGTAGGCGGCGCCCTGGCCGCCGAGGAGGAGCGGGTCGTTGCCCGCGACGCGCGGGAGGCCGGAGTCGGTGCGGTACGCGGGCCAGCCGCCGGCCGCCGCGAGGGCCGCCGCGCGCTGTTCCTGGCGGGGGCCGTACGGCGGGTAGTCGTCGAGGTGGGCGGGGCGCGCGCGGTCCGCGTACGCCGTCGTCGCGGCGGCCTGGCCGAGGAGCGTTCCGGTGACGAGCAGGGCGGTGAGGACGGCGTACCGGCGGCGCCGGGGGAGTGCGAGGGCGCCCGCCACGGCGGCCGTTCCGGCGACCGCGAGGAGCAGCGCGGGGCGGGTGGCGAGCTCGCTGGGGAGGGCGGCGGCCGTGAGCGCGAGGACCACGGCGCCGCCCGCCGCGAGCGGGCGGCGGCCGGGCGGGCCGTGGGCGAGACCGGCGTGGGCGGCGATCACCAGCAGGCCGGCGAGGACGAAGGTCTGGCGGTAGGGGCTGCCGTTGGGCGTGGCGAAGAGGTGCCACACCAGGTGCGTCGGGCCCCACTGGAAGGAGGCTGCCACGGCGAGGACGAGGCCGGTCCACACCAGGCGGTCCCGGCCCGGGACCTCGCGCCGGAAGGCGAGCGTCGCCGCGAGCAGCAGCACCGGCGCGGCGACGAACGCGGCCGGGGTGGAGAAGCCGTACGTGCCCGGCAGCAGCCGCGCCAGCGCGTCGGCCACGCCCGCCGCCTCGAACTCCCGGACGACGCCCGGGTGCGCCTGCCGGGTCGACAGGAGGACGGGGGCGAGCACGGGCCCGGCCAGCCCCACCCCGAGCAGCACGGATCCGGCCGCCCGGAGCAGCACGCGCGGCACCGGGACCTCGCGGGGGCCGGCCGTCGCCAGGCGCGCGAGGAGGAAGAGGCCGGCGCCGAGGGTCGCCATGTACGCCGTGTAGAAGTTCGCCGTCCAGCAGACCGCGACCGTCAGGACGGACAGCAGGGGGCGGGCGCCCTCGCGGGCCCACTCCGCGACCAGGCAGAGCAGCGGGAAGGCGATCAGGCCGTCCAGCCACATCGGGTTGTAGGTGCCCTCCACGAGCGACCAGCCGCACAGGGCGTACCCGGCGCCGAGCACGGCCGGCCACCAGGGGGCGGGCGTGGCGGAGATCCGGCGCAGGAGGAGCGTGGTCGCGGCCGCCGCCAGGGCCGTCTTCAGGAGGGTCAGGGCGTAGACGGCGTACTCGATGTCCGCGCGCGGGGCGAGCGCCACCAGCGGGGCGAGGGGGCTCGACAGGTAGGTGCCGTAGTCGGGGAGGAAGCTCGTGCCCAGGCCGGCCCGCCAGTTCAGGAGGAGTCCGCCGTCGGCGCGGCCGTGCAGCAGGTCCCACAGGTGGGCGTGGAAGGGGACGAACTGGTTCGCCAGGTCGTTCACCGAGCGGTGGCGCGGGCCGAAGGGGAAGGTCCGGGCCACCGCGTCGCCGGCGCAGACGGCGGCGAGGGCGAGCAGCCCGGCCAGGGCGCAGGCGGCGGCCGTGGCGCGGCGCGGGGACACGGGGGCCGGGGCCGGGGCCTGGGCCGGGTCCGGTTCCGGCGGAGGCGCGGGAGGCGGGGCGGTTCGCGGGGCGGTTCGAGGAGCAGGTCGCATGGCGGTTCGAATATCGCAGCGGCGGAGGGGCGGAGCGCGGTCTCCGCGGGGCAGTTCACGCAATGGTCGCCCCGTCGTCACCCCGGCGGGGCGGGAGGGTCACCGGCCTGCCCTTGGGTGTCGGATGTGCTGCTCTCTCTCGTCGTCCCCTGCTTCAACGAGGAGGACGTCCTCGCCCGCTTCCACACCCATGTGACGAAGGAACTCGACGCCCTGGAGGGCGAGTTCGAGATCGTCTACGTGGACGACGGAAGCCGCGACCGGACCCTCCCGATCCTGCGGGACCTCGCCGCCGCCGACCCCGCGCGGGTCCGCTTCGTCTCCTTCAGCCGCAACTTCGGCAAGGAGGCCGCCATGCTCGCCGGGCTCCGGCACGCCGCCGGCGACGCCGTCGTGATCATGGACGCGGACCTCCAGCACCCGCCGGAGCTGGTGCACCGCATGGTCGCGCTGCACGCCGAGGGGTACGACCAGGTCGTCGCCCGCCGCACCCGCGAGGGCGACCGGGTCACCCGTACCCTCACCGCCCGCCTCTACTACCGGGCGATCAACCGGCTCGTCGACGTCGAACTCGTCGACGGCGTCGGCGACTTCCGGCTGCTCTCCCGGCGCACGGTCGACGCGATCCTCGGGCTCGGCGAGTACAACCGCTTCTCCAAGGGGCTCTTCTCCTGGGTCGGCTTCCGGACCACGACCTTCGCCTACGAGAACGCGGTGCGCGAGGAGGGCCGGTCCAAGTGGACCTTCGGCAAGCTCCTCAACTACGGCCTCGACGGGCTCCTCTCCTTCAACAACAAGCCGCTGCGGGCCGCCGTCTACCTGGGCCTGCTGCTCGTCTCCCTCGCCCTCGCCTACGCCGGCTGGATCGTCGCCGACGCCCTCGCCCACGGCGTCGACACGCCCGGCTACGTCACCCTCCTCGTCGCCGTCACCGCCCTCGCCGGCGTCCAGATGGTCATGGTCGGCCTGATCGGCGAGTACGTCGGCCGCATCTACTACGAGGTGAAGCGCCGGCCCCACTACCTGGTCGCCGAGACGCACACGGGCCGCGAGAAGGCCGACGGGCCCGCCGACACCCGGGCGGCGGGTGCCTCGTTGTGGGAGACGGTCGTCCGGAAGTGACCCCTGAGACGCGGTGACGGGCAAGTTGTCCCCGCGAAGTAGTGGCTACGGTCCCGGCGACTCCCTACCATCGATCACCGCAAGGTCGTCCAACTGACGCACGACCAGCCCGGGAGGCTCCTTTGCACCGCCGCGACCGCCGCCACGACAGCCCCGCACGCCGCCGCACCGCGCTTGCCCTCTCCGCCGCGCTCCTCGCCGCGGCCCCGCTGCTCACCGCGTGCGGCAGCGACGCCCACCCAGGGGCGGCGGCCGTCGTCGGGGGCGAGCGCATCGACGTCTCGAGTCTCCAGGCCCAGGTGAGGGCGGCCCGCGACGCGCAGTCCGCGTCGCCGCAGTCCGACCAGCTGATCGCCGCCACCGGAGACCTCGGCCGGCAGAAGCTCAACGGCATGATCTTCGACCGGATCCTCGACGAGGTCGCCGCCGACCAGGGCGTCACCGCCAGCCGCGCCGAACTCCAGCAGACCCGCGCGGCCTTCGTCCGCGACAACGGCGGCGAGGAGGGCCTGGAGGCCGTCCTGCTCCAGCAGCAGGGCGTCGCCCCCGGCCAGATCGACGACGTCGTCCGGCGCAACGTCCTCATGACCAAGATCATCGAGAAGCTGGGGATCACCGAGACCCCCGAGGGCCAGCAGAAGCTCCAGGAGCTCTTCGCCGCCGCGTCGAAGTCCCTCGACATCGACGTGAACCCGCGGTACGGCGCCTGGGACGACACCAAGGTCCAGCTCGACACCGGCGCCGACACCGCTCCCTGGCTGATCAAGGTCTCCCGGCAGCAGGCCGCCGCGGGCGCGGAGCAGCTTCCGGGCTGACCCCGCCCCCGGGGTAGGTTCGAGGGGTGAACTCCGTGAACCCCGGCCGGGTCGTCCTGCTCACCGCCAGCCACC
The DNA here is from genome assembly GCF_044541975.1 of Streptomyces sp. NPDC085460. Taxonomy (NCBI): domain Bacteria; kingdom Bacillati; phylum Actinomycetota; class Actinomycetes; order Kitasatosporales; family Streptomycetaceae; genus Streptomyces; species Streptomyces sp. NPDC085460. Next base: position 70,548 of record NZ_JBITTO010000011.1, on the reverse strand, counting down.
GGGTGGCGCCCGGACTGCTGTCCTGGCCCGCCTGGCAGGCGCTGCGCGGGGCCGACCGGGTCCTCTGCCCCGACGAGCACCACCCCCAGCTGCCGTACCTGCGGGAGGCGGGCGTCGCCGTCGAGCACGTCCGCCCCACCGCGGAGGAGCTGGTCGCGGCCTGCGCCGGCGGCCGCACCGTCCTCGTGCTGCCCTCCGGCGAGGGCGACCGCGCCCTCACCGACGGGCTCGCCCGGCTCGCCGGATCCGGCCGCGCCGCCATGCCCGACCTGGAGCTGCTGCCCGGCTCGTACGACCTGCCGGGCGCCCGCCTGCTCGACCTCGTCCAGGTCATGGACGTCATCCGGCGCCAGTGCCCCTGGTCCTCGCTCCAGACGCACCAGGGCCTCGCCAAGTACGCCATCGAGGAGGCGTACGAACTGGTCGAGGCGATCGAGGCCGGTGACCGGCACGAGCTGCGGGAGGAGCTGGGGGACGTCCTCCTCCAGGTCGTCTTCCACGCGCGGATCGCCGAGGAGGACGCCGAGGAGCCGTTCTCCGTCGACGACGTGGCCGGCACCCTCGTGGAGAAGCTGATCCAGCGCCACCCGCACATCTTCGGCGACGAGACCGCCGAGACGCCCGAGGACGTCCGCGCCCACTGGCTGCGCGCCAAGGCCGTCGAGAAGGGCCGGGAGTCGGTGACCGACGGGGTGCCCGTCGGACAGCCCGGCCTCGCGCTCGCCGCCAAGCTCGCGAGCCGGGTCCGCACGGCCGGCCTCGGCGTGCCGCTCCCGCGCGGCGAGGGCGTCGGCTACGAGCTGCTGGCCCTCGCGGCCCGCGCGGAGGCCGAGGGCGTCGACCCGGAGGCGGCGCTGCGGGCGGCGGCGCGGGCGTACCGGGACGCGATCAGAGGGGCGGAGGGGCTGTGAGGGACCGTTTCCTGAAGAGGCTGCGCAGACCGCCGTCGAAGGAGCGGGACATCGAGGTGTTCCTCTGCTTCGGCATGGCGATGATGCTGTCGCTCGAGAGCGATCTGTGGGACTGGCTGCGGCCGCTCGCCTGGCTGGCGGCGCTCTGGTACGCCGAGGAACTGCTCCGCAGGGCCGTCTGGCGCCGCAGGGCGCGCCGCGCGGCCCTCTCCTAGTCCGCGCGCGGGGCGCGGGCCGCCGGGTCGTGCCAGCGGACCGCCGGGGGCCCCAGGAGCCACTCGGCGCGGGTGGCCGGGCGGGTGGTGAAGCGGCCGGCGGGCGGGAGGACGTCGTGGCGGGTGCGGGCCGGGTCGGCGCCCAGCTCCTCCAGGACCTCGGAGACCTCGCCGAGGAAGCCGGGCGGTCCCGCCAGGTAGACGTCGTGGTCCGGCCAGCGGCCGCAGGACCGCAGCGCGGTGAGCAGCCGTTCGGTGGCCTGGTCGCGGGGGTGGCGGGGCGCCGCGGTGATGTAGGTGACGCTGAGGCCCGGCAGCCGGGCGGCGAGCCGGTCCAGCTCCTCGCGCCCGTACAGGTACTCCCGGGACCGGGCCACCGAGAAGATCCGGCCCTCGGCGTCCGGGTCGGAGCCGGCCGCCTCCTCCAGGAGGGCCTTGACCGGCGCCCAGCCCGTACCGGCGCATATATACGTGCGGAGCGCGCCCGGCGCGGTACGGGAGACCGCCGCGCCGCCGGCGGCGCTCAGCCGCAGCGTCTCGCCCGGCCGGACCTCGTCCACCAGGGCCGTGCTCATCGCCCCGCCGGGGATGCGGCTCACGTGGAGGTCGAGCGTGCCGTCCGCGCGGGGCGCGTTGCCGAGCGAGTACGTGCGCCACACCCGCGGGACCCGGAGCGAGCTGACGCCGGCGTACTGGCCGGGGAGATAGGGGAAGGGCCTGCGGGGGCGCAGCGTGAGCACGGCCAGGTCGTCGCCGTGCCGCTCGTGGCCGACGACGTCCGCGTCCCACCAGGCGGGCTCCCCCGCGGCGGCCGACTCCTCCGCGCCCGCCAGCATCAGGTCGGCGACCCGCCCGTACGCCTCCGACCACGCCTTCTCCGCCTCGACCGTCCACACCGCCCCCGCGGTGTGCGCGAAGGCGGCGAGCAGGCTCTCGCCGACCGCCGCGTACAGGGCGGGGGAGGCGAGGAACTTGCGGTGGTCGCGGCCGAGGCGGCCCAGGTAGGCGGCGAGGCCGGGGTCGTCCAGCGAGGTCACGACGTGCGTGAGCGCGGCGAACAGCCGGTCGCGCTGCGGGACCAGGTGCTCGGGGTCCTCCGGGAAGAGCGCGCGCACGCCGGGGTTGCGCCAGAACAGGTGCGAGTAGAAGTACGTGACGGCGTGTTCGGCCCGTCTCTCGACGACCGCGAAGGTGCTTCTGAGCAAGGCGAGGTCCACGCGGGGAAATGTAGGGCACGGGCCGTCACGACGTGATCACCGGCCGGTGATCACGTCAGGTCGGGCGGCGGGATCCCGAGGACCGGACGGTACGGTCGGGGCGTGAGTGAAGGACCCGCCCCGATGCCCCATATGCCCGGTACGCCTGGAACATCCGGTACGAGCCCCGCGCCGGCCTCCTGTCCCGTCGCCGGCGCCTCGTCCGGAGCCGGCGGCGGGCCGGTTCCCGCGCTGTTCAGCTGGGAGTTCGCGAGCGATCCGTACCCGGCGTACGCCTGGCTGCGGGAGCACGCGCCGGTGCACAGGACCACCCTGCCCAGCGGGGTCGAGGCGTGGCTCGTCACCCGGTACGCGGACGCCCGGCAGGCCCTCGCCGACCAGCGGCTCTCGAAGAACCCGGTGCACCACGCCGAGCCGGGCAAGACCGGCATTCCCGGCGAGCGCAGCGCCGGGCTGATGACCCACCTCCTCAACATCGACCCGCCGGACCACACCCGGCTGCGGCGGCTCGTGTCGAAGGCGTTCACCCCGCGCCGCGTCGCCGCCTTCGCGCCGCGCGTGCAGGAGCTGGCGGACCGGCTCATCGACGACCTCGCGGCGCGGGGGAGCGCCGACCTCATCCACGAGTTCGCCTTCCCGCTGCCCATCTACGCCATCTGCGACATGCTCGGCGTCCCCGCCGAGGACCAGGACGACTTCCGGGACTGGGCCGGGATGATGATCCGGCACGGCGGGGGACCGAGGGGCGGGGTGGCGCGCTCGGTGAAGAAGATCCGCGGCTATCTCGCGGAGCTGATCCACCGCAAGCGGGAGTCCCTGCGGGAGGAAGGCGCGGACGACCTCATCTCCGGCCTCATCCGCGCCTCGGACCACGGCGACCACCTCACCGAGGCCGAGGCCGTCGCCATGTGCTTCGTGCTCCTCTTCGCCGGCTTCGAGACGACCATCAACCTCATCGGCAACGGCGCCTACGCCCTGCTGCGCCACCCGGAGCAGCGCGCCCGCCTCCAGGCGTCGCTCGCCGCCGGGGAGACCGGGCTCCTGGAGACCGGGGTCGAGGAACTGCTGCGGTACGACGGGCCGGTGGAGCTGGCGACCTGGCGGTACGCGACCACGGGGCTGAGCATCGGCGGGCAGGCGATCCCGGCCGGCGACCCGGTCCTCGTCGTCCTCGCGGCGGCCGACCGCGACCCGGACCGGTTCGGCGCCCCGGACACCCTCGACCTCGCCCGCGCGGACAACCAGCACCTCGGGTACGGGCACGGCATCCACTACTGCCTGGGCGCGCCGCTCGCCCGCCTCGAAGGACAGACCGCGCTCGCCACCCTCCTGACCCGCCTGCCGGACCTGCGACTTGCCGTCGATCCGGAGGAACTGCGGTGGCGCGGAGGGCTCATCATGAGGGGGTTGCGCACGCTTCCGGTGGAGTTCACCCCATCCGCACCCCCGCCCCGCGCGTGACGGTGTGTCAGAAATGTGATCTTCACGTGATCGGGAAGCCATCGACTTGTGACGGGCGTTCGAATGCGGCTACCTTCGCGCCAGCGTTCGGCCGGAACCCGGCCGTCCCAGCCGTCCCTGCCGTCACGCGAAAGGCCCCGACATGCTTTCCGGAAACGGACGACACCGTCGACCCCGTCAGGCTCCCGCGATCGTCGTCACCGCGGGAGTGACCGGATCCGCCATGGCGCTGCCGCTGCTCGCCGCCGGCTCCGCCTCCGCCGCCGACGCGGCCACCTGGGACCGGGTCGCCGCCTGCGAGTCCGCCGGCCAGTGGAGCGCCAACTTCGGCAACGGAGCGTACGGCGGCCTCCAGATGACACAGGAGGCGTGGGAGCGGCACGGCGGACTCGCGTACGCCCCCAGCCCGGACCTCGCCAGCCGCGCCCAGCAGATCGCCGTGGCCGACAAGGCGCTCTCCTCCGGCAGCACCGACTGGGCCACCTGCGCCCCCATCGCCGGGCTGACGAACGACGGCAAGGCGACCGGCGTACAGCCCGGCCCGGCCGTCCAGGAGGAGGACGAGGGCGGCGTGGCCCCCGAGTCGAACTGGACCGGTGGCGCGGACACCGGCGCGAGCTCCGGCGCGGAGAAGACGGCGCCGAAGCCCGCCGCGCCCGCCGAGAAGGCCACGACGGCCACCGAGCGGGCCGAGAAGGCCGAGAAGGCCGCCGAGACGGCGGCCGGCACCGCCACCGCTCCGGCCGCGCCGGCGAAGCCCACCACGCCCGCCGAGCCCACCGCGCCCGCCACGCAGGCCCCCGAGGGCACCGCCACGCCTCCGGCGACGCCCGCCCCCGACGCCTCCACGCCCGCCCCGGACGCCTCCACGGGCACCCCCGGCACCATCGCCCCCGGCACGACCGCGCCCGACGCCCCGGTCACGTCGCCGGACGCCTCGAAGACCCCGGCGGACCCCGAGGCGCCCGCCACCCCGGTGACCCCCGGTACGGACGGGGCTGACGTGTCGTCGGCCACACCCGGGACGGGCAAGCACCGGGGCGAGGCCGCCCCGGAGGAAACCGACAAGACGGACACCGAGCAGGAATCCGGTCGACATGCCGCAGCTGCGGACAAGGTCACCTCAATCCCCGTCAACTCGGACGCAAGTGACGCCTACACCGTGCGGCCGGGTGACAGCCTGTCGGAGATTGCGCGGGAGAACGATCTCCCCGGCGGCTGGGACGCCCTGTATGACGCCAACCGCCATACGGTCGGCACCGATCCGGATCTCATCCTCCCTGGTCAGAGCCTTGAGCTGACGAACCCTCCGTCGGAGAAGTGAGGCCGTTTCAGGGCCTTATGTCCGATTTTGGGAAAGTGAGACATGGGTCTCTTCGCCCCAACTGGCGTGTCACGTCCGCAAACTTTGCTTCCGTCAGCTCTCACCTGCGCAAACGAGGTCTGACGGAGTGCAAGTAAGGGCGATTTGTCCGTCGTAAGGCCCTTTGAACTTCGAGCAGGTGTGTGTCTACGGTCATCACCGCTCGCCACCGCGGGCCCCGTCGACCGAAACGCCGAGTCCTGCCGTCGGCCGCCGGGAACTGTCGTCGCGAAAGCGCCGCAGGCAGGAGTGGGGGACCCAAGGTTCGTGCCGGTCCCGGCCGTCGGGAACGACGGACGGCCGACCGGCTAGGGGTGAAGCCGCGCGCAAGGACGCGTGGCCGGGCGAACTCTTCAAGCCCGAACCCGACAGCTCACCTCACAGGCGTCGGTGAAGAGGAAACTCCATGCTGTTCTCCGGCACGGGCAAGCGCCGTCGTCCCTCCAAGGCCACTCGCGTCGTCGCCCTCGTCGGCGTCACCGGTGCGGCCGTCGCCGCCCCGCTGATGGCCGCCGGCACCGCCTCGGCCGCCACCGCCTCCGAGTGGGACCGCGTCGCCCAGTGCGAGTCCGGCGGCAACTGGTCGATCAACACCGGCAACGGCTACTACGGCGGCCTCCAGTTCTCGGCCTCCACCTGGGCCGCGTTCGGCGGCACCGCCTACGCCCCCACCGCCGACCAGGCCAGCAAGTCGCAGCAGATCGCCATCGCCGAGAAGGTCCTCGCGGGCCAGGGCAAGGGCGCCTGGCCGAGCTGCGGCGTCGGCCTCTCCTCCGCCTCCTACGACGGCGGCTCCGCCGAGGCGGCTCCGCAGCAGCAGAGCACCCAGCAGCAGAGCGCCCCGAAGCAGAGCACCCAGCAGAGCGCCCCGAAGCGCTCCGCCGAGCAGCCGGCCAACCGCAGCGAGCAGCGCCAGGCCCCCAAGGCCCAGGCCGCGCCGCAGGCCGCCGCCAAGAAGACCGTCACCACCCCGACCGGCAAGAAGGTCAAGAAGGGCGACGGCGAGTACAAGGTCGTGGCCGGCGACACCCTCAGCAAGATCGCCGCGGCGCAGGGCGTCGACGGCGGCTGGGCCGAGCTCTTCGAGCTCAACGAGGACGTCGTCGAGAACGCCGACCTGATCTACCCGGGCCAGCAGCTCCACCTGAAGTAAGGCCCTCGGCACCGGTGAGTCCGGCGGCTTCCCGGTGCCCGACGACCCTCCCGCGGTGACCACCCCGGTCCCGAGCCCCTTCCCCCGTGGGCTCCGGACCGGGGTTCTGCCGTTACTGTCCAGTAGATCCCGGGTCTTTCGTCCTTCGATGCGTGCTCTTGGGCCCTTTTTCGTCCCAGGGGACGGGCGGTCGGCTGGCCGGACCGCCGGAGCCGGTTAGGCTCTTGTCGCAAGGCGAACGAGACCTTGCGACCCCTGCGTCACACCTAGCGTCACATCCCAGAAGGAGATGCTCGTGCCGTCCATCGACGTCGTCGTAGCCCGGGAAATCCTGGACTCCCGAGGCAACCCCACGGTCGAGGTCGAGGTCGGCCTCGACGACGGCAGCACCGGTCGTGCTGCCGTGCCGTCCGGCGCCTCCACCGGAGCCTTCGAGGCCCTGGAGCTCCGCGACGGCGACCAGAACCGCTACCTCGGCAAGGGTGTCGAGAAGGCGGTCCTCGCCGTCATCGAGCAGATCGGCCCGGAGCTCGTCGGCTACGACGCCACCGAGCAGCGCCTGATCGACCAGGCCATGTTCGACCTGGACGCCACCCCGGACAAGTCCTCGCTCGGCGCCAACGCCATCCTCGGCGTCTCCCTCGCCGTCGCGCACGCCGCCTCCGAGGCCAGCGACCTCCCCCTCTTCCGCTACCTCGGCGGCCCGAACGCGCACCTGCTGCCCGTTCCGATGATGAACATCCTCAACGGTGGGTCGCACGCCGACTCCAACGTCGACATCCAGGAGTTCATGATCGCCCCGATCGGCGCGGAGTCCTTCTCCGAGGCGCTGCGCTGGGGCACCGAGGTCTACCACACCCTCAAGTCCGTCCTGAAGACCAAGGGCCTCTCCACCGGCCTCGGCGACGAGGGCGGCTTCGCCCCGAACCTGGACTCCAACCGCGCCGCGCTCGACCTCATCATCGAGGCCATCAAGCAGGCCGGCTACGTCCCCGGCAAGGACATCGCGCTCGCGCTCGACTGCGCCGCCTCCGAGTTCTACAAGGACGGCTCCTACGAGTTCGAGGGCAAGTCCCGCTCGGCCGCCGAGATGACCGAGTACTACGAGGAGCTCGTCTCCGCGTACCCGCTCGTCTCCATCGAGGACCCGCTGTTCGAGGACGACTGGGCCGGCTGGAACGTCATCACCGAGAAGCTGGGCGACAAGGTCCAGCTCGTCGGCGACGACCTCTTCGTCACCAACCCCGAGCGCCTCGCCCGCGGCATCGAGGAGAAGTCCGCCAACGCCCTCCTGGTGAAGGTCAACCAGATCGGCTCGCTGACCGAGACCCTCGACGCCGTCGAGCTCGCCCAGCGCAACGGCTTCAAGTGCATGATGTCCCACCGCTCCGGCGAGACCGAGGACGTCACCATCGCCGACCTCGCCGTCGCCACCAACTGCGGCCAGATCAAGACCGGCGCCCCGGCCCGCTCCGAGCGCGTCGCCAAGTACAACCAGCTGCTGCGCATCGAGGAGATCCTCGACGACGCCGCCGTCTACGCCGGCCGCAGCGCCTTCCCGCGCTTCAAGGGCTGACCGCGGGGGCCGACCGGCCCCGGCACCGCAGTTCCGTCCGTCCCCGCACCCGGTCCCGTACCGTGTGCGGGGACGCACGTTTGAGGGACACCGGAGACAGAAGGACACCGGACGACAGGGGAGGCGACACGACATGGCCGTCAAGGACCGGGACCGGTTCTCCACCGCGACCCGGATCAGGCTGCTCGGCGAGCAGACCGCCGCCCGTGTCTACCGCTCCCAGACCCGCCGCCAGGCCCGGCGCTCCCGGCTCACCGGCCGCGCCGCCTTCCTGGCCCTCGTCGTCTGCTCCCTCGTCGTCGCCCTCGCCTACCCGATAAGGAGCTACGTCTCCCAGCAGGGCGAGATCGCCGAACAGGAGCGCAAGGCCGCCGAGGCGGCCCGGCGGGTCGAGGAGCTGCGGGACGAGAAGGCCCGCCTCCAGGACCCCGCCTACGTCCGCCGCCTCGCCCGCGAACACCTCCACTACGTGCTTCCCGGCGAGACCGGCTTCACCGTGAACGACCCCGGGGCGGCCGACCGCCCCCGCGCCGACCAGGAAGCGGCCGACCGCCCCTGGTACGACAACCTCTGGGACGGCGTCGACAACGCCGACCGCCACTGACCGACCCGACTCAGGATCCACGATGGAAACGCCCCCTCCGCAGACCGAACGCACCGAGCCCACCGACGCGGACGTCGCCGCCTTCGAGGCCCAGCTCGGCCGGCCGCCGCGCGGCCTGCGCGCCATCGCGCACCGCTGCCCCTGCGGCAACCCGGACGTCGTCGAGACCGCGCCCCGGCTGCCCGACGGCACCCCCTTCCCGACCACGTACTACCTCACCTGCCCCCGGGCGGCCTCGGCCATCGGCACCCTGGAGGCCAACGGGGTCATGAAGGAGATGCAGGCCCGGCTCGCCACCGATCCCGAGCTCGCCGCCGCCTACCGCGCCGCGCACGAGGACTACCTCGCCCGCCGCGACGCCATCGAGGTCCTGGAGGGCTTCCCCAGCGCCGGCGGCATGCCCGACCGCGTGAAGTGCCTGCACGTCCTCGTCGGCCACTCGCTGGTGGCGGGGCCGGGCGTCAACCCGTTCGGCGACGAGGCCCTCGCCATGCTCCCCGAGTGGTGGGCCAAGGGCCCGTGCGTCAACCCGTGCGCGGAGGAGGCGAAGTGACCAGGGTCGCCGGAATCGACTGCGGTACCAACTCCATCCGCCTCCTCGTCGCCGACGTCCACCCGGAGACCGGGGAGCTCGTCGAGCTCGACCGGCGGATGACGATCGTCCGGCTCGGCCAGGGCGTCGACCGCACCGGCCGGCTCGCCCCCGAGGCGCTGGAGCGGACCTTCGCCGCCTGCCGCGCCTACGCGGAGGTCATCAGGGAGCTCGGCGCGGAGCGGATCCGCTTCGTCGCCACCTCCGCCTCCCGCGACGCCGAGAACCGGCAGGAGTTCGTCGACGGGGTCGTGGCGATCCTCGGCGTCGAACCCGAGGTGATCACCGGCGACCAGGAGGCCGAGTTCTCCTTCACCGGCGCCACCGGCGAGCTGCCGGACTCGGAGTCGTACCTCGTCGTCGACATCGGCGGCGGCTCCACCGAGTTCGTCACCGGCAACCGGCACGTCGAGGCCGCCCGCTCCGTCGACATCGGCTGCGTCCGGCTCACCGAGCGGCACGTCCGCCACGACCCGCCGACCGCCGAGGAGGCCGAGGCCATCCGCGCCGACGTGCGCGCCGCCCTCGACCTCGCCGCCGAGACCGTCCCGCTCGGCACCGCCCGGACCCTCGTCGGCCTGGCCGGCTCCGTCACCACCGTCGCCGCCATCGCCCTCGGGCTCCCCGAGTACGACTCCACGAAGATCCACCACGCCCGGATCTCCGCCGGCCAGGTCGCCGCGGTCACCCGGCGGCTGCTCGCCTCCACCCACGACGAGCGGGCCGCGATCCCCGTCGTCCACCCCGGCCGGGTCGACGTCATCGTGGCCGGCGCGCTCGTCCTCCAGGAGATCGTCGAGCGCGTCGGAGCCGCCGAGGTCGTGGTCAGCGAGCACGACATCCTCGATGGGATCGCCCTATCCGTCGCATAGAGGCCCCCTATCGAGGGGTCCCGCGACACCCTGTCGGAAAAGCTTCGTGAAGTTCTTCACAAGGAAAAGGGCCCTGATGGCGCCGGAGGGGGGTCTTAGGGCCCTCCGAGGGGGTCCTCAGGGCCCTTTCGCAGGCGCGGAGGCCACTTCGCTCGAAGTTTCCATCGTGTGAACGGGCCCCTTGGTTCAGCGTTAACGGGGGCTCTCCGGGCCAGTTCAGCGGCGGTGAACAACGTTCACCACTGCATTCCGGTTCCTTTGCACGACCATGACGTGGATCACGTGGGCGGCGGAGTGTAGCAGAGCACCCCGGGAAGCTTGTGAAGGGGCGCACGAGGTGACCCCCCGGGGTGGGTGGATACTCGATGGCATGAGCACCACGGAGCGTCCCAGGATCCTCATCGTAGGCGGCGGGTACGTTGGCCTGTACGCCGCGCGGCGCATCCTCAAGAAGATGCGCTATGCCGAGGCGACCGTCACGGTCGTCGACCCCCGGTCGTACATGACCTACCAGCCCTTCCTCCCCGAAGCCGCCGCCGGCAGCATCTCGCCGCGCCACGTCGTCGTCCCGCTGCGACGCGTCGTGCGCGGAGCCGAGGTGCTCACCGGCCGGGTCACCACCATCGACCAGGACCGCAAGGTCGCCACGATCGCGCCGCTCGTCGGCGAGGCGTACGAGCTGCCCTTCGACTACCTGGTCATCTCGATGGGTGCCGTCTCCCGCACCTTCCCGATCCCCGGCCTCGCCGAGCAGGGCATCGGCATGAAGGGCATCGAGGAGGCCATCGGGCTGCGCAACCACGTTCTGGAGCAGCTGGACAAGGCCGACTCGACCACCGACGAGGAGGTCCGCCGCAAGGCCCTGACCTTCGTCTTCGTCGGCGGTGGCTTCGCCGGCGCCGAGACCATCGGCGAGGTCGAGGACATGGCCCGCGACGCGGCCAAGTACTACACGAACGTGTCCCGCGAGGACATGCGCTTCGTCCTGGTCGACGCGGCCGACAAGATCCTCCCCGAGGTGGGCCCCAAGCTCGGCCAGTACGGCAAGGAGCACCTGGAGTCCCGCGGCATCGAGATCTACCTGGAGACCTCCATGGACTCCTGCGTGGACGGCCACGTCGTGCTCAAGAACGGCCTCGAGGTCGACTCCAACACCATCGTGTGGACCGCCGGCGTCAAGCCGAACCCGGCCCTCGCCCGCTTCGGCCTCCCGCTCGGCCCCCGCGGCCACGTGGACTGCAACGAGAAGCTTCAGATCAAGGGCATGCCCTACGCCTGGGCCGCCGGCGACAACGCCCAGGTCCCGGACCTCGCCGCGATCAAGGCCGGCGTCCCGGCCGAGCGCGCCTGGTGCCCGCCGAACGCCCAGCACGCCCTGCGCCAGGCCAAGGTCCTCGGCGACAACGTGGTGTCGGGCATGCGCGGCTTCGAGCAGCGCGAGTACAGCCACGCCAACAAGGGCGCGGTCGCCGGTCTCGGCCTGCACAAGGGCGTGGCCATGATCGTCATGGGCAAGATGAAGATCAAGCTCAAGGGCCGTCTCGCCTGGTACATGCACCGTGGCTACCACGGCATGGCGATGCCGACCTTCAACCGCAAGATCCGCGTCTTCGCCGACTGGACCCTCGGCATGTTCCTCAAGCGCGAGGTCGTCTCGCTCGGTGCCATGGAGACGCCGCGCGAGGAGTTCTACGAGGCCGCCAAGCCCGCCCCGGCCCCGGCCGCGGCGAAGGCCCCGGAGAAGGCCAAGGCGTCGTAACACCCCGCTGCGGATCCGCAGCGACCCGGCAGTACCCCGGCAGTGCCTCTGCCAGTGCCCGAAGGGCCGTCCGTCATCCGTGGTGCGGACGGCCCTTCGGCGTGTTTTGCGCACTTCTTGCGTCGCGGCGGGATGGGAAATCCCTACCGACGGTGTTCCCTTGGTGACGGACGAGTCCGGAGCAAGGACCACGGAGGTGTGTCACCATGGCCGACGCCGCGACGCGGCTCGCGACTCTCGCCGAGGATCTGCTGGGTATCCCCCTTCCGCTGCGCCTGCGCGCCTGGGACGGCAGCGAGGCGGGCCCGCCGGGCGACGGACCCGTGCTGGTGATCCGGGACCGCAGGGCGCTGCGCCGCGTCCTCTGGAAGCCCGGCGAACTGGGCCTGGCCCGCGCCTGGGTGGCCGGCGAGATCGACGTCGAAGGGGACCTGTACGCGGCCCTGGACCGGCTGTCCGGGCTGATCTGGGAGCGCGAGGGGGAGCCCGGCGGGCTGCTCTCGGCGGTACGGGATCCGCGGATCCGGGCCGCCGTCGCGGGCCTGGTGCGGCTGGCCGGCCCGCTGCCGCCGCCGAAGCCGCCCGTCGAGGAGGCCAGGGGCCGCAGCGGCGGGCGGCACAGCAGGCGCCGCGACAAGCAGGCGATCAGTCACCACTACGACGTGGGCAACGACTTCTACGCGCTGGTGCTCGGCCCGTCGATGGTCTACTCGTGCGCCTACTGGACGGACGGCGGCACGCTGGAGGACGCCCAGCGGGACAAGCTCGACCTGATCGCCCGCAAGCTCGCCCTGCGGGAGGGCGACCGGCTGCTCGACGTGGGCTGCGGCTGGGGCTCGATGGCGATCCACGCGGCCCGCGAGTACGGCGCCCGGGTCGTCGGCATCACCCTCTCCCGCGAGCAGGCCGCCTTCGCCCGCAAGCGGATCGCCGAGGAGGGGCTCACCGACCGGATCGAGATCCGGGTCCAGGACTACCGGGACGTGCCCGACGGGCCGTTCGACGCGATCTCCTCCATCGGCATGGCCGAGCACGTGGGGGCGGAGAAGTACCGGGAGTACGCCGACCTCCTGTACGGCCTCCTGAAGCCCGGCGGACGGCTCCTGAACCACCAGATCTCGCGCCGCCCCGAGCCCGACGAGGAGGCGTACCACGTGGACGCCTTCATCGACGCGTACGTCTTCCCCGACGGCGAACTCGCCCCGATGGGCCGCACCCTGACCACCCTGGAGGAGGCCGGCTTCGAGGTCCGGGACGTGGAGGCGATCCGGGAGCACTACGCGCTGACGCTGCGCCGCTGGGTGGCGAACCTGGAGAGGGAGTGGGGTCGGGCGGTCCGGCTCACCTCCCCGGGCCGGGCCCGGATCTGGCGGCTCTACATGGCGGCCTCCGCGGTCTCCTTCGAGCGCAACAGGATCGGCGTGAACCAGTTCCTGGCGGTGCGGACGCCGCCGTCGGGGACGAGCGGGCTGCCGCTGCGGTCGCGGGAGTGGACGGAATAGCCGAAGGGCCGGGGTTCCCGCGGGAACCCCGGCCCTCTCCCTCGTGCCGCCGGCCTACTCGGCCTTGATGGCGGTGAGCATGTTCAGCCGGGCGGCGCTGCGGGCCGGCCAGAGCGAGGCCAGCACGCCGACCAGGGCGGCGAGGAGCAGGAAGATCCCGATCCGGCCCCAGGGCAGGACGAGGGCGTACTCCGGCATGCTCGTCGCGAAGGTCTTGCCGATCGCCCAGGCGAGGAAGGTGCCGAGGCCGATGCCGACGATCGCGCCGAAGACCGAGATCACGACGGCCTCCAGGCGGACCATCCGCTTCACCCGGCGCCGGTCGAGGCCGATCGCCCGGATCATGCCGATCTCCTGCTGGCGCTCGAAGACGGACATCGCGAGGGTGTTGACGACGCCGAGGACGGCGATGAGCAGGGCCATCGCGAGCAGGCCGTACATGATGTTCAGCATCAGGTTGATCTGGCCGCCGAAGGTGTCGCGGATGTCCTTCTCGTCCATGACGGAGATGGCCGGGTTGTCGCCCAGGGCCTTGATCAGCGCCTGCTCGTTCGCCGCGCTGGGGCCGCCGTCGGTGGCGACGAAGATCTGCGGGATGTACTTCTCCGGGTCGTGCGCGTCGAGGATCTTCGTGTCGACGAGGACGGGGGAGACGAACTCGCTGTCCTTGTAGACGGCGCCGATCGTCAGCGTGCCCTTCTTCTTGTCCAGGTACTCGACCGGGACGGAGGCACCGACCTTCAGGCCGCGCTTGGCGGCGGTCTTCTCGGCGACCGCGATCTGCCCGTCGGCGAGGGTGCCGAGGGAGCCGTCCACGACGTCGACCTTGAGGACCTTCTCGACGGCGCCGGGGGTGACGCCGGAGGCGGAGACGTACGAGCCCTTGATGTCGAGGGCGCCGGCCTGCTGCGGGGAGACCGCGGAGACGCCCGGGGTCTTCTCCAGGGCCGTCAGGGTCTCCTGGGAGAGGCCGTCGCCGCTGGCCATGGTGACCATGTAGTCGGCCTTGATCTGGTCGACCGTCATCCGGTCCAGGGCCTGGCCGGCGCTGACGCCGATCACGGTGAGGCCGGTGACCAGGGTGAGGCCGATGGCGAGCGCGGAGGCGGTGGCGCCGGTGCGGCGCGGGTTGCGGACCGCGTTGAGGCCGGCGAGCTTCCCGGCGACCCCGAAGACCTTCACGAAGAAGGGGCGGATCAGGGCGATCACGGGCCGGGACAGGAAGGGGATGAGGATGATGACGCCGATGAGGGTGGTGAAGGCACCGCCCGCGATGACCATACGGCCCGTCTCGCCGCCGCTGTTGGCGCCGAGGACGATCAGCACCGCGCCGATCGCGGTGATCGCGGCACCGATCGAGTTCCGCACCACGAGCGACTTGGCGTTCGGGGTGGCGTGGACGCTGTTCATGGCGGCGACCGGCGGGATCCTCGCGGCGCGGCGGCCCGGCAGCCAGGCGGCCAGCACGGTGATGACGACACCGACGCCGAAGGCGGCGAGGACCGGGGTGGCGCCCAGGACCAGATCGCTGTCCGGGAGCTTCATCTCGAAGGCCGCCATGCCGGCGCGCAGGCCCATGGCGAGGGCGACGCCGAGGGCGTAGCCGACGGCGGAGGCGACCAGGCCGACGATGCCGGCCTCGGTGAGGACGGAACGGGTGATCTGCTTGCGCGAGGCGCCGACCGCGCGCATCAGGGCCAGTTCCTTGGTGCGCTGGGCGACCAGCATGGTGAAGGTGTTGGCGATCAGGAAGACGCCGACGAAGAGCGCGATGCCGGCGAAGCCGAGCAGGACCTGGTTGAGGGTGCCGAGGCCGGACTCGATGTCGCGGGCCTGCTGGTCGGCCAGGTCCTGGCCGGTCTGGGCGGTGGCCGCCTTCGGGACGACCTTGAGGACCTCGTCGCGGAGCTTGTCGGCGTCGGTGCCGGCGGCGGCCGAGACGTTCAGGTCGGAGTAGTAGCCCGGCTTCAGGTACAGGTTCTGGGCGACCGGGGCGTCGAAGACGACGAGGCTGCCGCCGGCGTTGACGGCGCCGTCCTCGGTGGTGAAGACACCGGAGAGGGTGTACTCCTTCACCGGGCCGTTGGTGGCGACGCGGACCTTGTCGCCGACCTTGTAGCCGCCCTTGTCGGCGGACTCCTTGTCGAGCGCGATCTGGCCGGCCGCGGTGGGACCGTCACCGGAGGTGAACGCGAGCGCCGGGTCCTTGCCGTCCGGGCCGGGGGCGAAGTTGGTGCCCCTGTTGGACCAGCCGCTGCCGATCAGCTTGCCCTTCGCGTCCGGCACGCCGGCGAAGCCGTCGACGCGCGGCTGGACGCCGGTGACGCCGCCGAGCTCGGCGACCTTGTCGACGGTGGCCTGGGAGAGGCCGGGGTTCTTCGCGGCCTCCTCCGGGCTCGGGCGCAGGCTGACGGCGACGGCCACGTCGTCGTAGCTCTTCGCGGACTGGTTGCGGAAAGCCTGGGAGAGGGTGTCGGTGAAGACGAGGGTGCCGGAGACGAAGGCCACGCCGAGCATCACGGCGAGCACGGTCATCAGCAGCCGCGCCTTGTGCGCGAGGACGTTGCGCAGGGCGGTACGGAACATGGGTGAGGTCCTGGAGGAAGGCGGGACGGAAGTCGGGTGCGGGCTCGCGCGGGGCGCGGGGCCTCGCGTCAGCTCGTACGGCCCTTGGCGTCGAACGCCTTCATGCGGTCGAGGACGCCGTCGGCGGAGGGGCGCAGCATCTCGTCGACGATCCGGCCGTCGGCCAGGAAGATCACGCGGTCGGCGTAGGAGGCGGCGACGGGGTCGTGGGTGACCATGACGACGGTCTGCCCGAGCTCGCGGACCGAGTTGCGGAGGAAGCCGAGGACCTCGGCGCCGGAGCGGGAGTCCAGGTTTCCGGTGGGCTCGTCGCCGAAGATGATCTCCGGCTGGGAGGCGAGGGCGCGGGCGACGGCGACGCGCTGCTGCTGGCCGCCGGAGAGCTCGGTCGGGCGGTGCTTGAGGCGGCCGGACAGGCCGAGCATGTCGATGACCCGCTGGACCCACGCCTGGTCGGGCTTGCGGCCGGCGATGTCCATGGGGAGCGTGATGTTCTCCAGGGCGGTCAGCGTCGGCAGCAGGTTGAACGCCTGGAAGATGAAGCCGATCTTGTCCCGGCGGAGCTGGGTGAGGTGCTTGTCCTTGAGGGTGGACAGCTCGGTCTCGCCGATCCGGACGGAGCCGGAGGAGAAGGTGTCGAGGCCGGCGACGCAGTGCATGAGCGTGGACTTGCCGGAGCCCGAGGGGCCCATGATCGCGGTGAACTCGCCCTGGCGGAAGTCCACGCTGACCCGGTCGAGCGCGACCACCTGGGTCTCGCCCTGGCCGTAGACCTTGGAGAGCTCCGTGGCGCGGGCGGCCACCGCGGTGGCGCGGGGCACGGTGGGGGTGGTGGTCACGAGGGGACTCCTGTCAGGACGTCTGTTCGAGAACCCGGTGTCCCGGGAACCACTCCATCGTTTCGAACGTTCCTGCCCGGGTCGTCCGTCCACGTGCCCGTTCGAGGGGCCCCCTTGGGTCGGACCGCCCTCCCCGTGTCTCCTCCTCTGGTATGACGGCGACCCCGACGGCGGATGTGACACACCTGCGGCGAGATCTGGTCAATCCGGGGGTGGCCGCTTTGCGCCTGCGACCCCTGTCACAGTTTGCGGAAACCCCGCTCACCTGCACTGACGCACCCTCAGACGTCAATAAAATAAGACAACATCGGGCGCTCGTTCCGCTGAACGAGGGAAGGGCCCCGATAGGCTCCTGTGCCAACGCGGAGCTACGCGGATAACGCCCGGATGGTGGAATAGCAGACACGGCGAGCTTAAACCTCGCTGGCCTTCGGGCCGTACCGGTTCAAGTCCGGTTCCGGGCACCACCCGGGCCCCAGGAGACGCCTGCGGCCCGGCACTCCGCCCCCGCCGCCCTCCGGTGGCCGCCCCTCCTCACTCCCGGGTCGCCCGGTGGCCGGTGAAGATCGAAAGTTGTCGCAAAAGATCCTCCCCGAGCACTAGAGAGTTTCTTTTGCCTACGCATTACCCTTGACGCAAGGCCGCGCAGTGCGGCCGTCCATGGAGGAGTGAGATGAGGAGCAGCAACCCGGTCTTCTCGCGACGGGGGTTCAGCCGCGACAACGGCTACGCGGGCTTCAACGCGCAGCAGCCGCAGGCCGGGGGCCCCGCCGTCGGAGCGAACCCGTACGCGACCGGCAACCCGTACGCCGAGGGTGCGACCAACCCGTACGCCACCAACCCCTACGCCCCGCAGGACGTCCAGACGGGCGCCCCGCAGCAGGCGCGCGGCAACGTGATGACGATCGACGACGTCGTGAGCCGTACGGCCATGACGCTCGGCACGGTCGTGCTCACCGCCGTCCTGTCCTGGTTCCTCCTGCCGGTCGACCCGGCGAACCTGGGCAAGTCCTACGGCATCGCCATCGGCGCCGCCCTGGTCGCCCTGGTCCTGGCGCTCGTGCAGTCCTTCAAGCGCAAGGCGTCGCCGGCGCTGATCCTGGGCTACGCGGCCTTCGAGGGCGTCTTCCTCGGTGTGATCTCCGCGGCCGTCTCGACGTACATCGCCGACGGCGTGGTCATCCAGGCGGTCCTCGGCACGATGGCGGTCTTCGCCGGTGTGCTCACCGCCTACAAGATGGGCTGGATCCGGGTCAACCGCCGCTTCACCGGCTTCGTGATCGCCGCGGCCATGGGCTTCATGCTGCTCATGGTGGTGAACCTGCTGTTCTCGGTCTTCGCCGGCGGTGACGGCCTCGGCTTCCGCAGCGGTGGCCTCGGCATCCTCTTCGGTGTCATCGGCATCATCCTGGGCGCCTGCTTCCTGGCCCTCGACTTCAAGCAGGTCGAGGACGGCGTGACCTACGGCGCGCCGCGCGAGGAGGCGTGGCTGGCCGCCTTCGGTCTCACCATGACCCTGGTGTGGATCTACCTGGAGATGCTGCGTCTGCTGTCGATCCTCCAGGGCGACGACTGACGCACCCCGTGACTCGGGGGAAGGGCCCGTCCGGCAACCGCCGGGCGGGCCCTTCCGCGTCTCTCGCCGGGCGGGCTCTTCCGCCTCTCCTCGTGGGGCGGGGCCCCGGTAGGGTCGGGCGGGTGCTGGATACGAGTGAACTGACCACCGCCGTGGAGCGCTACGCGGACCGGCTGCGGGCCGCCCCGCAGAGCCGCCTCCAGCGGGGCGCCGCCGCCGAGGGCCTGGAGCTGGCGAGGGAGCTGGCAGTACGCGCGCAGCGCGCCGAGGAGCCGGACCGGGAGCCCAGGATCATCCCCGACGCGGGCGTCTTCACCGTCGCCGACCAGCTGGCCGTCGCCGGCAACGACCTCGCCGAGATCCTGAGAACGGCCCCCGCCGACTCCCGCGAACAGGAGCTGGCAGAGGCCGTGAGGCTGGTACGGGAGTCCCGCGAGCGCGCGGGGGTGTGAGGACGTCGGGGTGGGGCGCGGCGGGCGGGGAGCCGGCACCGGCCACGCACCGGCGGCCGGAGGCCGCCGCGGCGCCCCGAAGCCGGTGAGGCCCCCTGGGGCCTCACCGCGCGAGGGGCGCGGGAAGGGCTAGAGCGAGGCGATGACGCGGTCGGCGAGGATGTAGACGTTCTCCTCGTCGGACTCGCCGTAGGAGAAGGTCAGCGCGAAGGCGCCCGAGACGCCCGAGCCGCCGAGGAGGACCGGGGTGCGACCGGCCTGGAGGGCCTCCGCGAGGCGCTCCGCGGTCTCGCGGTGCCCCGGGGTCATGCAGAGCGTGGTGCCGTCGGCGAAGACGTACACGTCGAGGGTGCCCAGCGGGCCCGGGCGGACGTCGGTGAGGGCCGTGGCCGTGTCGGCCAGCTCCTCCAGGCGCGCCACCGTGCGCTCGTGGTCCGTGACGACCGGCGTCTGCACCGGCACGAAGTCCGGGTGCGAGGGGTGCCGGCGGCGGGCGGCGGCCAGCTCGGCGGAGTCCTCCGGGTACTCCGGGAAGTCGTCCACCGGGTCGACGACGCCGTCGAGGGCGGCCGCCTCGGCCTCCATGGCCTCCAGCGCCATCGCCTCCAGGCCCACGAAGTCGGTCTGGCGCGGGACGAAGAGACCGGCCGCCTCCTCGCCGGCCGGGCCGCCGAGGAGGGCGGAGGGCGCGTCGGCCGCGTCCCTGGCCTCCTGCGCGGCCCAGAAGGCCCGCGCCTCGGCGAGCTCGCGCTCGCGCTCCTCGGCCAGCGCCTCCGCGACCGCGGCCCGTATCTCGGCGGCGGGCGTGGCGCGGGCCGCGGGGACCGTCACACCGTGACCCGCGGCCAGCTCGGCGCGCAGGGCGGTGACCTCCTTGCGGAGACCCCGCACGTGGTGCAGGGCAGCGGCGCCCACGGCCGTGGCAGCGGCCGTGGTCAGCAGCAGGGCAAGAGACATGGCGCTCACTGACGTACTCCCGGTTCGAGTCGATCCCCCGACTTCCTACATCAGCTTGTCGTGGGGTGGGGCTGCCTGTCAGTGCATTACGTCACGAATTGGACAGGTATTTCGGTCAGGCGTTTAGTCCCGAAACCACTCTGACCTGGGAAAACGAACTCCCCCGGGATGTAGGTCACATCCTGGGGGAGATTCGGTCACGGCTCGGACGCGCCGAGGTTGACGCGCTCGGTACGTGGAGAGGTCGGCGCGCTCGGTGCGCGGAGAGCGCCGCCCTCTCGTACTAGCTCAGCCGCTCCATTCTTCTGGTCGCGCTGAGCTTCGCCTCCGCTGCGGGCAGGTGCCGCCCTCGTTCCTCGGGCGACCCCTACCCTCCGCTGCGGCTCAGCTCAGCCGCTCGATGACCATCGCCATGCCCTGGCCGCCGCCCACGCACATCGTCTCCAGGCCGAACTGCTTGTCGTGGAACTGGAGGCTGTTGATCAGGGTGCCGGTGATCCGCGCGCCGGTCATGCCGAAGGGGTGACCGACGGCGATGGCGCCGCCGTTGACGTTGACCTTGTCGAGGTCGAAGCCGAGGTCCCGGTAGGACGGGATGACCTGCGCGGCGAACGCCTCGTTGATCTCGACCAGGTCGATGTCGGAGGAGGTCAGCCCGGCCCGCTGGAGGGCCTGCTTCGACGCCTCGACCGGGCCGAGGCCCATGATCTCGGGGGAGAGGCCGGAGACGCCGGTGGAGACGATCCGGGCCAGCGGGGTCAGGCCCAGCTCGCGCGCCTTGGTGTCGGACATGATCACGAGCGCGGCGGCGCCGTCGTTCAGCGGGCAGCAGTTGCCGGCGGTGACCAGGCCGTCGGGGCGGAAGACCGGCTTCAGGCCGGAGACGCCCTCCAGGGTGACGCCGGCGCGCGGGCCGTCGTCGGTGGAGACGACCGTGCCGTCCGGCAGCGTCACCGGGGTGATCTCGCGCGCCCAGAAGCCGTTCTTGATGGCCTGCTCGGCGAGGTTCTGCGAGCGGACGCCGAACTCGTCCATGTCCTGCCGGGTGACGCCCTTCCAGCGGGCGAGGTTCTCCGCGGTCTGGCCCATGGCGATGTACGCGTCGGGGACGATGCCGTCCTCGCGCGGGTCGTGCCAGGTGGAGCCCTCGGACTCGGCGACCTGGGCGGTACGGGCCTCGGCCTCGGCGAAGAACGGGTTGTGCGTGTCCGGCAGCGAGTCCGAGTTGCCCTTCACGAACCGGGAGACCATCTCGACGCCCGCCGAGATGAAGACGTCGCCCTCGCCCGCCTTGATCGCGTGCAGCGCCATCCGGGAGGTCTGCAGCGAGGAGGAGCAGTAGCGGGTGACCGTGCAGCCGGGCAGGTGGTCCATGCCCATCTGCACCGCGACGATCCGGCCCAGGTTGTTGCCCTGCTCGCCGCCCGGCAGGCCGCAGCCCAGCATCAGGTCGTCGATGTCGCGCGGGTCGAGCTCGGGGACCTTGGCGAGCGCGGCCTGGATGATCGTGGCCGTGAGGTCGTCGGGGCGCAGATCCTTCAGGGAGCCCTTGAAGGCCCGGCCGATGGGGGAACGGGCGGTCGAGACGATCACGGCTTCGGGCATCACGGCTCCAGGGGGCTGGTGGCGGTCGGACTCACTGGGAAGTTACCCGGACGTACCGCACGGGGTCACCGGGATCGGCATGTGATGCGGACCTCTTTTCTAAGCGCTTGCTCAGGTCTCGGGGAGGGGGTCCTCAGGCCCATGGGGAGTCCTGCGGCAGCGGCTCCCCCCGGCCCTCCGGAGCCTCCCCGGAGGCCCCGGGAGCCCCCTGGGCGGCTTCCGCGCCGGACGACTCCGCCCCCGCCGTCGCCGCCGTCTCCGCCGCCTCCACGGCCTCGCCCGCCTCCGTCAGCCGCCGCCGGCGCCGGTGCTTCAGGAGCGCCCACGGCGCCCGGGCCCCGGTCACCTCCGTACCGGCCTGCTTCGCCGCCTCGGCCGCCGCCTTCGCCACCGGCAGCATGTCCTCGCGGCGCTCCGGCTCCAGACGGTCCGGTTCCGGCCACACGCCCAGCGAGGCGCACAGCGTCGGCAGCACCGCCATCGCCGCCGTCGCGTACCCCTCCGCCGACGGGTGGAAGAGGTCCACCCCGAACATCTCCCGGGGGTTCGCCGCGAACTCCGGCCCCAGCAGGTCGCCCAGCGACACCGTCCGCCCGCCCTGCTCCACCACCACGATCGTCTGCGCCGCCGCCAGCTGCCGCGAGGCCCGCCGGGCCAGCCAGCGCAGCGGCTGGTAGACCGGCTCGATCGTGCCCAGGTCCGGGCAGGTGCCGACCACCACCTCCGCGCCGGCCGTCCGCAGCCGCCGCACCGCCGCGGCCAGGAGCCGTACCGACTCCGTCGCCGGCATCCGGTGCGTCACGTCGTTCGCCCCGATCATGATCACGCAGACGTCCGGGGGGCCCAGCGGCTGCGCGAGCAGCAGCGACACCTGTCGCTCCAGATCGTCCGAGCGGGCCCCCGACAGCGCCACGTTCCGCAGCGTCACCGGACGCTCCGCGACCGCCGCGAGCCCCGAGGCGAGCAGCGCGCCCGGCGTCTGACCCGCCCGGCGCACCCCCTGGCCCGCGGCGGTGGAATCACCCAGAAGGGCCAGCCGCAGCGGATCCTCCGCGCCGAACGCCCTCCCGTAGAGGCCGTCCGCCGCCGGCGGCAGGGGAGCCGTCCCCGTGCCCACCGTCCGCTTCGCGAGCTGCGCCTCCGCCAGCACGATCCCGACCGCGGCCACGCCGATCAGTCCGATGCTCCCGCCGCCGTACGCCGCGCCCGCCGCGATCCGGCGCGCCACCCTCGCCCTGGACATCGGGGGCGTCACCTCCTCAGAGCCATACAGATCCGTCACGCCGTTCCGGCCGTTCCCGCCGATCCGGCCGTTCAGGGTTCTAACTGCCCCGAAAGGCGTCCCGACTACGCATACGCTGACCACACCATTACGGAGACCCCGGAGAACACGGTGCAATTCCACGACTCGATGATCAGCCTCGTCGGCAACACCCCGCTGCTGAGGCTCAACAACGTGACGGCAGGTATCCAGGCCACCGTCCTCGCCAAGGTGGAGTACTTCAATCCCGGAGGGTCGGTCAAGGACCGCATCGCCCTGCGCATGATCGAGGCCGCCGAGCAGAGCGGCGAGCTGAAGCCCGGGGGCACCATCGTCGAGCCCACGTCCGGCAACACCGGCGTCGGCCTGGCGATCGTGGCCCAGCAGAAGGGCTACAAGTGCATCTTCGTCTGCCCCGACAAGGTGTCCCTCGACAAGATCAACGTGCTGCGCGCCTACGGGGCCGAGGTCGTCGTCTGCCCCACCGCCGTCGATCCGGAGCACCCGGACTCGTACTACAACGTCTCGGACCGGCTCGTCCGCGAGACCCCCGGCGCCTGGAAGCCCGACCAGTACTCCAACCCGAACAACCCCCGCTCGCACTACGAGACCACCGGTCCCGAGCTGTGGGACCAGACCGAGGGGAAGATCACCCACTTCGTCGCGGGCGTCGGCACCGGAGGCACGATCTCCGGCACCGGCAACTACCTGAAGGAGGTCAGCGGCGGGAAGGTCCGGGTCATCGGCGCCGACCCCGAGGGTTCCGTCTACTCCGGCGGCTCCGGCCGCCCGTACCTGGTCGAGGGCGTCGGCGAGGACTTCTGGCCCACCGCCTACGACCGGAACGTCACCGACCGGATCGTCGCGGTCTCCGACAAGGACTCCTTCCAGATGACCCGCCGCCTCGCCAAGGAGGAGGGCCTGCTCGTCGGCGGCTCCTGCGGCATGGCCGTGGTCGCCGCCCTGGAGGTCGCCAGGGACCTGGGCCCCGACGACGTCGTCGTCGTCCTGCTCCCGGACTCGGGCCGCGGGTACATGTCGAAGATCTTCAACGACGAGTGGATGGCGGACTACGGCTTCCTGGAGGACACCTCCACGGCCACCGTCGCCGACGTCCTGCGCCACAAGTCGGGCGGCATGCCCTCCCTCGTCCACATGCACCCGGACGAGACCGTCGGCCAGGCCATCGAGGTGCTGCGCGAGTACGGCGTCTCCCAGATGCCCATCGTGAAGCCCGGCGCCGGCCACCCCGACGTGATGGCCGCCGAGGTCATCGGCTCGGTCGTCGAGCGGGAGCTCCTGGACCACCTCTTCACCCAGAAGGCGAACCTGGAGGACCCGCTGGAGGACCACATGTCGGCCCCGCTGCCACAGGTCGGTTCCGGTGAGCCGGTCGCCGACCTGATGTCCGTCCTCGGCGACGCCGACGCCGCCATCGTCCTCGTCGAGGGCAAGCCCACCGGCGTCGTCAGCCGCCAGGACCTGCTGGCCTTCCTGGCCAACGGCGGCACGAAGTAGCAGGCTGCCGGGGCCGGCCGGGGCCCGGACGGGCGTTCGCACAAACGGTACGCGGGTGTCATGTTCGCGCAGCACCGGCTTAACACGGCTCCGGCAGAGTGTTCCTCGTCGGCGTCACAGAACTTCCGGAGCGGCTCCCGGACCTCTGAAGACGCCGCGGACGCGGAGACCGGCCCTGACCCGGGCCCGTGTCCCCCGCGGGGACCGCCGTCGTCCCGCCCCCCAGCGATGGGGGTGCGGCGGTCCCCGCGCCAGTCCTCCCCGGTCTTCCCCGGTCTTCCCCGGTCTTCCGTGAGTCTTCCGTGAGTCTTCCGCCGGTCTTCCGCCGGTCCTCCGGGGCTCAGAGCTGGGTGATCGGGCGCATCGCGAGCCCCTCGGTCCCGGCCCAGCCGTTCACCCGCGCCGCGTCGTCGACCGAGACCGTGTCGAGGCCGTCGGGCAGGTCGAAGACGAGCGTGCCGCGCAGTTCGGTGCCCTCGCCGGCGACCAGGGTGGCCGTGAAGCGGTCGGACTGGTCGTACACCGCCTCGCCGCCCTCGTCGTTGCCGAAGACGTAGAGCCCGGCGTACGCCTTGCCGCCGCCCTCGACGACCACGGGCTCGGAGTCCGGCTCGCCGAGCGTCTCGACGATCGGGGCGTCGTTCCCGGCCTTGAGCCGCAGGATCGGGGCCTCGTTGAGGACGCACGGCGTCTTCGCGGTGTTGGTGACCGTCAGCAGGAAGTGGCGGGGGGTCTCCCCGGCGGCGTCCTGGAGCTCGACGGCGGTGGTGAGCCCGTCGGCCTCGCAGTCCGCGTACGCCGTGCCGTTGCCGCCGCCCGTCTCGCCGCTGTCCCCGGTCCCGGTGGCCGAGGGCTCGGCGCTGCCGCTCGTCCCGGAGTCGCCGGTGGGCGCGGCGGTCGCGGGCGCGGTGGACGCGGGCGCCCGGCCGGCGGACGCGGAGCCGGAGGGGGACGCGGCCGGCGGGGCGGAGGCGGTCGGCGACGCGGCGGCGCCGTCGTCACCCCCGGAGTCCTGGCAGGCGGTGGTCGTCAGCAGCGCCGCGACCACGGCCGCGCCCAGGACGGCGCCGCGCAGGCGGCGTGGTGCACCGGCTCCGACCGTCTTCGAGTTCATGCCGTTCCCTCTTCCCCCATGGCCGACCCCAAGTCGGCCCGTGTGCAAGCGACATGGCTATTCTTGCCAGCCGGGCGCAACCCTCCACGGGCCTCCCGCGTTTGTTACAGCCCCCGGACGAACCGGACGTCATGGCGTGACCATGGCGACCGGAGGAGGCCGCTCCCGTCCCGTCCGCACCACCTCTGCATATCCTTATGCAGACAGGGTCAGGGATGAATGGATGAAGGGGGACGGCATGAGCGACAGCCCGGCCGGGCGGCTCCAGGCGCTCTTCGAGGGGCACCGGCTCACGCCCACGCAGCGGCGGATCGCCCACTGCATGGTCCGGCGGGCCGCCGACGCGCCCTTCCTCTCCAGCGTCGAGCTCGCCGAGCTCGCCGGCGTCAGCCAGCCCTCCGTGACCCGCTTCGCGGTCGCCCTCGGCTTCGACGGCTATCCCGCGCTCCGCCGCCACCTGCGCGAGGTCGCACCGCCCGAGCGGCCCGCCACCGGGGAGGACGCCGGGCACAACGCGTACCAGCAGGCCGTCCTCGCCGAGATCGAGAACCTGCGGCACCTCGCCGGGCTGCTCGCCGACCCCGCGCCCGTGGAGCGCGCCGGGCGGCTGCTCGCCGGCTCGCGGCCGCTGCTCGTCCTCGGCCTGCGCGCCGCCTCCTCGCAGGCCCGCGGCTTCGCCTACTTCGCCGCCAAGGTGCACCCGGACGTCCGGCTGCTCGACGAGGGCGGCTCGATGCTGATGGACCGGATCGACGCGGCCGTACGGGCCGGGGCCACCGCGCTGCTCTGCTTCGCGCTGCCCCGGCACCCGCGGGAGGTCGTCGAGGCCCTGGAGTACGCGCGGGCGGCCGGGCTGACGGTGGTGACGGTGGCCGAGTCCGCCTTCGCTCCCGTCGCCGCCCACTCCGACCTGCTCATCCCGGCCGCCGTCGGCACCGGGCTGGCCTTCGACACCGCCTGCGCGCCGATGCTCCTCGGCCGGGTCCTCCTGGAGGCCATGGCGGACGAGCTGCCGGACGCGCAGGCGCGGCTCGAGCAGTTCGACGCGCGGGCGGCGGAGCGGGCGCTCTTCGTGGAGTGAGGAGCTCCTGGCGGGGTGCGGCGCTCCGCGGGGAGCGCGGCCGGCGGGGCGGACGTGCCGGTGCCCGTCAGACCTCCAGCTCCGCTTCGATCTTCTTCAGCTGGTGGCGGGCCATCGCCAGGTTGGCCCGGTCCTTGGACAGCGCCAGGTAGAGGAAGAGGCCGTTGCTGCCGCGCGACTTGAGCAGCCGGATGAGGTGGTACTGGGTGCCGAGGGTGATGAGGATGTCCTCGATCTCCTCCTGGAGGCCCAGCATCTCCATCGTGCGGACCTTGGCCCGCACCACGTCGGTGTTGCCCGCCGCGGCGACGGTGAGGTCGAGGTCCTTGCTGCTGCCGATGGTGCCGAGCGCCATGCCGCTGGTGTAGTCGACGAGGGCCGCGCCGATCGCGCCCTCGATCGAGGCCGCTTCCTTGAGGGCGGCTTCGGTGTTCGCCATGGTGTGCCACTTCCTTCTGTACGGGTACGGGTACGGGTTCCGGGGACGGGGACGGGTTCCGGGGACGGGGACGGGGTGCGGCTTCCTCGCGGGGGCCGGGTCAGGCGAGGTCCCTGCGCTCCAGCGCGCCGTCGACGAGGTCGCCGATGCGGGCGCTGGAGCGGCGGGCCTCCAGGTGGAGCCGGCCCACGTTGATGCGGGGCTCGGCGAGCAGGGTGAGGACGGCGGAGCCGCCGGCCGCGTAGGTGGCGACGTAACCGGAATCGCCGCGGACGAGCAGTTCGCGGAAGCCGCCCTGGCCGGTGGACTCGGTCAGCCGCCGGCCGACGCCGAGCGCGGCGGCGGTCAGCGCGGCCACGCTCTCGGCGGCGCCGTCCACGGTGTCGTGGGCGAGCACGAGGCCGTCGGCGCTGGCCGCGAGCGCCCCGGTGAGCTGGGGCAGCCGGGCGCGCAGGCGTCTGAGCTCGCCGAGCACCTCGGCTTCGGCTGTCATCAACTGTCTCCTCTCGGCGCGCAGGCGCAGAGCACGCCTCATCACAGGTGTGCCTCCAGGGCGTCACGGAGCCGGCGCAGCAGGGCGATGTCGGGGTCGGAGACCGGGGGGACCGGTGACCACTCCGGGGACGGCGGTACGGGGGTGGCTCCGGGGGCCGCGTCGAGCGGGGTCTCGACGAGGCCGGCGGCGGCGAGCCTGCGGACGTCGAGGAGGGTGTGGAAGGCGGGGCGGCCGAGGGTCCGGGCCAGGTCGGCGGGGGTGCTGACCCCGTCGGCCGCGGCGAGCAGGGCGCGCCGGCGGGCGCCGACGCCCTGGCCGGGGGCGGCCGGGCGGGGCACGACGGGGGCGGTGTCGACGGAGGCGTACGGCCAGACGGCGTCGAGGAGTTCGCGGCGGCGGAGGGTCTCGCGCTCGACGGCCTCGGCGGAGACGGGGCGCACGGTGCCGAACCAGTGGCCGACGCCGTACCGGAAGCGGGTGGGGCCGCTGGTGGGGGCGAGGGCGAAGAAGGCGGCGTCGAAGACGGCGCCGAGGTGGCAGATCTCCAGCTCGCCGTCGCGCAGCCGGCCGCTGTCGACGAGGAAGCGGCCGACGGCGCGGTGGGCCCCGGCCCGGTCGACGGCCTCGTCCCAGTTCTCGCGGGGGAGCCGTCCCGCGGTGGTGAGCAGGACGTCCATGCCGGGGGCGGCGGGGCTCTCGGCGTGGACGACGTGCCCGTCGACGAGGTAGAGGGTGCCGTGGTCGCGCAGCAGGGCGCCGGTGGCCTTCTCGGCCGCGAGCCGTACGAGCATCGGGGAGACGCTCATCCCAGGACCAGTCTCTCGGCGAGGTCGCCGAGCCGGATGCGGGCGAGGGCGAGGTTCCCGGTGTCGCGGTCGAGCCAGAGGTGGAGGAAGACGCTGCTGTCGAAGGAGGTCCGGACGAAGCGGAGGACGTGGTAGCCGGCCCGCGTCGTGACGATCAGGTCCTCGACGGGCGGCTCGCCCTCGGCCCCCGCGGCGCCGTCCGGCGGATCGGCGGCGGTGAAGGAGTCGAACTCGGCGGCTGCGCGGGCGAGTTCGGCGGTCTCGGCGGCGGTCGTCTCGTGGTCCCCGACCGGCGAGTCACCCGCGGTCCCGAGTGCGAGGCCGCTGTTCCAGTCGACCAGGGAGGCACCGCGAGCACCCGGCAGGGTCATGGCCTCCATGAGGCACTCGTCGATTCCGGGCACGCGGGTTCCCCTCCCGATACGGCGTGCGGGCAACGGCAGTGACGGTGACGTTACTGAACGGCGCGGCCCGGGGGAGGGGTTCTGGCATTTTCCATCGGAACATGCCCGACGGCGGCCTGAAGTGAACGACGATGGAGGGTGGACCGGCGGCCGGGGCCGCCGGCCGGATCCGCGTCAGTACCGGCTCGTGACCGTCCGGGCGATGTCGTCCAGGTCCTTGGCGAGCGCCTTGGAGACGGCCCTCGCGCCGATCCGGGCGAGGAGGCGGGTGACGAAGCCGGGCGCGCGGCCGTCCGCCGGGCCGCCGGAGAAGGTCATCCGGAGCACGCTGGCGTCGGGTCCCTCGGCGCGCAGGGAGAGCTCGGAGACGTAGTGCATGCCGTGCGAGTCGGCGACCGCGACGTACCGGTCGGGCGGCTCGCACTCGGTCACGGTCATCTCCTCCGTGGCCTCCTTGCCCAGCATCTTCCGGGTCTCCCGCCAGCGGGTGCCCACGCCGAAGCCGCCCTCCGTGAGCACCTCGACCTTCTGGACGCCGGAGAGCGTCCGGGGCATCTCCCGCAGGTCGGTGATCGCCTCCCAGACGCGGCCGGGCGAGGCGGCGACCCGGCGCTCGACGACGACGGTTGTGGTGGTGGTCATGGTTCCCATCGAAGTGGTTCCGCCGCTCCCGCGCTACCGGACGAGCGCGTCCGCGTGCGCGCCGCCGGCCTCGGCGACGATCTCCTCCGTGGTCTGGGCGGGCCGGACGAGGGCGAAGGAGACGGTGCCGTCGCCGGTGACGGTGAAGCCGTGCACGGCGGGGCGGGGCAGCGAGTTGTAGGCGTAGTGGTGGGCGAAGGCGTAGGCGCCGGTGTCCGGGACGGCGACCACGTCGCCGGGGTGGAGCAGCGGCAGGGCGCGCCCGGCGGCGAGCAGGTCCCCGGCGAAGCAGGCGGGGCCCGCCACGTCCTGGACGGTGGGCTCGCCGGCCCGGGGGCGGCCCTCGGAGTCGTACGCGAGGATCCGCAGCGGCCACGCCTCGGGGGCGTACACGGTCCGGGTGGCGAGCTGCACGCCCGCGTGGGTGACGGCGATCGGGCGTCCGCCGGAGGTCTTGGTGTACTCGACGCGGGTGAGGACCGTGCCGTGCTTGGCGAGCAGGGAGCGGCCGAACTCGGTGACGAGGCGGTAGCGGCCGTCGAGGAGGCCGGGGGCGGTGGCGGCGAGCAGCCGGGCGTACTCGGCGTAGGTGGGGGTCTCCTCGTCGGAGGCGAAGTTGACCGGGAGGCCGCCGCCGAGGTCGACGGTGTCGATCTGCCGGCGGCCCGCCTTGGTGTTGATCTCCTCGGCCAGTTCGTACGCGGTCCGGACGCCTTCGGCCATCAGGGTGAGCGGGACGCCCTGGGAGCCGGTGTGGGTGTGCAGCCGGGTGAGCCAGGGGCGGTCGAGGTACGCCTGGACGACGGCCTCGCGGGCGCCCTCGTCGCGCAGGGCGACGCCGAACTTGGAGGTGGCGGTGGCGGTGGACAGGGCGCCGATCGTCCCCGCGCCGACCTGCGGGTTGACCCGGAGCCCGAGCGGCGAGGCGGTGGGGGCGGAGGCGACCAGGGCGTCGATGCGGGCCAGTTCCTGGAGGTTGTCGGCGTTGACGGCGATCCCGAGGGCGAGCGCCTCGCGGAGTTCGGCGGGGGTCTTGGCGGGCGAGTCGAGGACCGTACGGGACGGGGGCAGCCCGGCGGCGCGGGCGAGGGCCAGTTCGCCCGGGCTCGCCACCTCGGCGCCGATGCCCGCGTCGGCGAGCAGGCGCAGGACGGGGACGAGCGGGGCGGCCTTCACGGCGAAGGCGTGCAGCACCTCGGCGTCGGTGACGGCGGCGAAGGCGCTGGTCAGGGCGGCGGCGGAGGCCCGGATGCCGACGGTGTCGAGCAGGGCGACGACGGGGGCGGCGGCGGGGGTGCGGATCCCCGGGGCGGGAGGGGCGGCGGGGGCGAGGAGCCCTCGGGCGACGGCGGCTCGGACGGCGAGGTCACGGCGGTAGGAGGCCATGGGCTCCATCCTGGCGGGCCCGGGGCGGGCCGTCACCGGGGCGTGTGCGCGGAGGGCGCGAAGGGGGCGCACCGGGGCGTGTGGCGCCGGGCGGGAGCCCCCGGACGCGTACCCGTGCACGGGTGCAGGCCCCGCGCCCTGTTGACTACAACTATTCAGCACGCCAGGATGTGAATATCTGAACGACATTCGAGGAGGCACGCCATGTCAGGACCCCGCCCCGTACGGGCCCCGCGCGGTACGGAACTGAGCGCCCTGGGATGGCAGCAGGAGGCCGCCCTCCGGATGCTCCAGAACAACCTCGACCCCGAGGTCGCCGAGCACCCCGACAAGCTCGTCGTCTACGGCGGCACCGGCAAGGCCGCCCGCGACTGGCGCTCCTTCGACGCCATGGTCCGCACGCTGCGCACCCTCAAGCAGGACGAGACCATGCTGGTCCAGTCCGGCCGCCCGGTCGGCGTCATGCAGACCCACGAGTGGGCCCCCCGCGTCCTCATCGCCAACTCCAACCTGGTCGGCGACTGGGCCAACTGGGAGGAGTTCCGGCGCCTGGAGCAGCTCGGCCTCACCATGTACGGCCAGATGACCGCTGGCTCCTGGATCTACATCGGCACCCAGGGCATCCTCCAGGGCACCTACGAGACCTTCGCCGCCGTCGCCGCCAAGAAGTTCGGCGGCACCCTGGCCGGCACCATCACCCTCACCGCCGGCCTCGGCGGCATGGGCGGCGCCCAGCCGCTCGCCGTGACGATGAACGACGGCGTCGCGATCTGTGTCGACGTCGACCCGCGCGCCATCGAGCGCCGCATCGAGCACCGCTACCTGGACGTCAGGGCCGACGACGTCGCCCACGCCCTCCGCCTCGCCGTCGAGGCCCGGGACGCCCGCCGCCCGCTCTCCATCGGCCTCCTCGGCAACGCCGCCGAGCTGGTCCCGCAGCTGCTCGCCGAGGGCGCCCCGATCGACATCGTCACCGACCAGACCTCGGCCCACGACCCGCTGTCGTACCTCCCCGTCGGCGTCGCCTTCGAGGACATGGCGGACGCGGCGGCGAAGGACCCGGCCGGGTTCACCGCCAAGGCCCGCGAGTCGATGGCGAGGCACGTCGAGGCCATGGTCGGCTTCATGGACGCCGGCGCCGAGGTCTTCGACTACGGCAACTCCATCCGCGGCGAGGCCCAGTTGGCCGGCTACGACCGCGCCTTCGCCTTCCCCGGTTTCGTCCCGGCGTACATCCGCCCGCTGTTCTGCGAGGGCAAGGGCCCCTTCCGCTGGGCCGCCCTCTCCGGCGAGGCGTCCGACATCCACAAGACGGACAAGGCGATCCTCGACCTCTTCCCGGAGAACGAATCGCTCCACCGCTGGATCAAGATGGCCGGCGAGCGCGTCCACTTCCAGGGCCTGCCGGCCCGCATCTGCTGGCTCGGCCAGGGCGAGCGCGACAAGGCCGGCGCCATGTTCAACGACATGGTCGCCGACGGCACCCTCGCCGCCCCCCTCGCCATCGGCCGCGACCACCTCGACTGCGGCTCCGTCGCCTCCCCGTACCGCGAGACCGAGGCCATGCTCGACGGCTCCGACGCCATCGCCGACTGGCCGCTCCTCAACGCCATGGTCAACGTCGCCTCCGGCGCCTCCTGGGTCTCGATCCACCACGGCGGCGGCGTCGGCATGGGCCGCTCGATCCACGCCGGGCAGGTCTCGGTGGCCGACGGCACCGCGCTCGCCGGCGAGAAGATCCGCCGCGTGCTCACCAACGACCCCGGCATGGGCGTCATCCGCCACGTCGACGCCGGCTACGACATCGCCGAGCGCGTCGCCGACGAGAAGGGCGTCCGCGTCCCGATGCGCGAGGGCGCCGAGGACGAGGCCGGCGCGTGAGCGCCACCTTCCACGCCATGTGGCGGTCGCTGCGGCCCCTCGGCCGCAGCGCCGCCTCCGGTGGCTACCGCCGCTACGCCTGGACCGAGGCCGACGCCGACTGCCGGCTCTGGTTCCGGATGCAGGCCGAGGCCCGCCGCCTGGACGTCGAGACCGACCGCAACGGCAACCAGTGGGCCTGGCTCGGCGACCCGGCCGCCGGCGACGCCGTCGTCACCGGCTCCCACCTGGACTCCGTGCCCGACGGCGGCGCCTTCGACGGCCCCCTCGGCGTCGTCTCCGCCTTCGCCGCCCTCGACGAACTCCGCGCCCGCGGCGCCTCGTTCAAGCGGCCCCTCGCCATCGTCAACTTCGGCGACGAGGAGGGCGCCCGCTTCGGCCTCGCCTGCGTCGGCTCCCGCCTCACCGCCGGCCGGCTGACGAAGGAGCGGGCGTACGAGCTCCGCGACGCGGACGGCATCACCCTCCCGCAGGCCATGGAGAAGGCCGGATACGACCCCGAGCGGATCGGCCCCGACCCGGAGCGGCTCGCCCGGATCGGCGCCTTCGTCGAGCTCCACGTCGAACAGGGCCGGGCCCTCGACCTCTCCGGGGACGCCGTCGGCATCGCCTCCGCGATCTGGCCGCACGGCCGCTGGCGGTACGACTTCGCCGGCGAGGCCAACCACGCGGGCACCACCCGCCTGGTCGACCGCCGCGACCCGATGCTCACCTACGCCGAGACGGTCCTCGCCGCCCGCCGCGAGGCCGAACTCGCGGGCGCCGTCGCCACCTTCGGCAAGATCGCCGTCGAGCCCAACGGCGTCAACGCGATCCCGTCGCTGGTCCGCGGCTGGCTCGACGCCCGCGCCGCCGACCAGGCGTCCCTGGACGCCGTCGTCACCGGCGTCGAGACCGCCGCCCGGGAGTACGCCGAACGGCACGGCATCGACCTCGCCGTCGTCCAGGAGTCGTACACCCCCGTCGT
Source organism: Streptomyces sp. NPDC085460 (assembly GCF_044541975.1). Lineage (NCBI taxonomy): Bacteria > Bacillati > Actinomycetota > Actinomycetes > Kitasatosporales > Streptomycetaceae > Streptomyces > Streptomyces sp. NPDC085460. The sequence goes on along the minus strand of NZ_JBITTO010000011.1, from coordinate 37,313 downwards.
GGACTTCTCGCACGCCCTCCGCGACGAGCTGGGCCGCGTCCTCGGCGAGAGGACCCCCGTCCTCGGCACCGGCGCGGGACACGACGCGGGCATCCTGTCGGAATCGGTCCCGACCGCCATGCTGTTCGTACGGAACCCCACCGGCGTCTCGCACTCCCCGGCCGAACACGCCGCCGAGGACGACTGCGTCGCCGGGGTCCTCGCACTCGCCGACGTACTGGAGGAGCTGGCGTGCCGCTGACGACGTACTGGCTGGAGCACGCCTGGCTCGGCACCTACGCCGAGCCGGGCGTCGCCCTGGACGTCTCCGCCGACGGGCGGATCGCCGCCGTCCGCACCGGGGTGGACGCCCCGCCGCCCGGCGCGGTCGTGCTGCGCGGCTTCACCGTCCCGGGGCTCGCGAACGCCCACAGCCACGCCTTCCACCGGGCCCTGCGCGGCACCGTCCAGGTCGGCTCCGGCACCTTCTGGACCTGGCGCGAGGTCATGTACGGCGTCGCCCAGCGGCTCACCCCGGACAGCTACTTCGCGCTCGCCCGGGCCGTGTACACCGAGATGGCGCTGGCCGGCATCACCGCCGTCGGCGAGTTCCACTACCTCCACCACGCCCCCGGCGGCACCCCCTACGCCGACCCCAACGCCATGGGCGAGGCCCTGATCGCGGCGGCCCAGGAGGCCGGCATCCGCATCACCCTCCTCGACACCGCCTACCTCTCCGCCGGCTTCGGCGCCGCCCCCGAGCACCACCAGCTCCGCTTCTCCGACGGCACCGCCGACAAGTGGGCCGAGCGGGTGAGCGCCCTGAAGGACCGGGACGGCGTACGGATCGGAGCGGCGATCCACTCCGTCCGCGCCGTCCCCGCCGACCAGCTGGCCACGGTCGCCCGCTGGGCCGAGGAGCGGGGGGCCCCGCTCCACGTCCACCTCTCCGAGCAGACCGCCGAGAACGAGGCGTGCCACGCCGCCCACGGCACCACCCCGACCCGGCTCCTCGCCGACCACGGCGTCCTCGGCCCGCGCACCACCGGCGTCCACAACACCCACATGACCGACGACGACATCGCGCTCGTCGGCTCCACCTCCACCGGCACCTGCATGTGCCCGACGACCGAACGCGACCTCGCCGACGGCATCGGGCCCGCCGTCGCCCTCCAGAAGGCCGGCTCCCCGCTCTCCCTCGGCAGCGACAGCCACGCCGTCATCGACCTCCTGGAGGAGGCGCGGGCCATGGAGCTGAACGAGCGGCTGCGCAGCCACATCCGGGGCCACTGGACCGCCGCGGCGCTGCTCCGCGCCGCCTCCGCCGACGGCCACGCGGCCCTCGGCAGGCCCGACGCGGGGGCGCTGGAGGCCGGCGCCCTCGCCGACTTCACGACGATCGCCCTCGACTCGGTCCGCACCGCCGGACCGGTACCGCGCCTCGCCCCCGAGACCGCCGTCTTCGCGGCGACGGCGGCCGACGTCCGGCACGTCGTCGTCGGCGGCCGGGTGATCGTCCGGGACGGCGTCCACGTCTCCGTACCGGACGCGGCGGGCGCCCTGACGGACGCGATCGCCGCCCTCCGCAGCTGACCGCAGGACCGCACCCGAACCCCCCACCGGAGAGCACGCACATGACGACGACCCTCCTCACGAACATCGGCAGCCTGGTCACCAACGACCCCGCCCTCGGCGAGGGCCCCCTCGGCCTGGTCCAGGACGCCGCCCTCGTCCTGGAGGGCGGGACGGTCGCCTGGGCGGGCCCGGCGGCCCAGGCCCCGGACGCGGACGCCCGGATCGACGCCGAGGGCCGCGCCGTCCTCCCCGGCTTCGTCGACTCCCACTCCCACCTCGTCTTCGCGGGCGACCGCACCGCCGAGTTCAACGCCCGCATGTCCGGGCAGCCGTACAAGGCGGGCGGCATCCGCACCACGGTCGCGGCGACGCGGGCGGCGAGCGACGCCGAGCTCTCGGCGAACGTGGCCCGCCTCCTGCGGGAGGCGCTGCGCCAGGGCACCACCACCTTCGAGACCAAGTCCGGCTATGGCCTGACCGTCGAGGACGAGGCCCGCGCGCTCCGCATCGCCGCCGAGCACACCGACGAGGTGACCTACCTCGGCGCCCACATCGTCTCCCCGGACTACGCCGACGACCCGGCGGCCTACGTCGACCTGGTCACCGGCCCGATGCTGGACGCCTGCGCGCCGTACGCCCGCTGGGTCGACGTCTTCTGCGAGAAGGGCGCCTTCGACGGCGACCAGGCCCGCGCGATCCTCACCGCGGGCCAGGCCAAGGGCCTGCGAGCCCGTGTGCACGCCAACCAGCTCTCGTACGGCCCCGGCGTGCGGCTCGCGGTGGAGCTGGACGCGGCGAGCGCCGACCACTGCACCCACCTCACGGACGCCGACGTCGACGCGCTGGCCTCCGGGAACACGGTCGCCACGCTCCTCCCCGGCGCCGAGTTCTCCACCCGCGCCCCTTGGCCGGACGCCCGCCGCCTGCTCGATGCCGGCGTGACGGTCGCCCTCTCCACGGACTGCAACCCGGGCTCCTCCTTCACCTCGTCGGTGCCCTTCTGCATCGCCCTCGCCGTCCGCGACATGGGCATGACCCCCGACGAGGCCGTCTGGTCCGCCACCGCCGGCGGCGCCGCGGCCCTCCGCCGCACCGACGTCGGCCGCCTGACGCCCGGCGCCCGCGCCGACCTCACGCTCCTGGACGCCCCCTTCCACGTCCACCTGGCCTACCGCCCGGGTGTGCCGCTGGTGTCGGGGGTCTGGCGGCGGGGCGTCCGCGTCGTGTGACGCGGGGGACGACCGGGGCGTGCACGAAGGGCAGTTGAGTAGCCGTACTCATGTGGGCGGTCCGGGGCCGCCCGCATGATTCCCGCATGCGAACCGTCCAGCGCCTCCCGAAGACCGTCACCGCCGCCGTCCTCGGCGCCCTCCTCCTGACCGCCGGCGGCACCGGCACCGCGGCCGCCGCCACGCCGGCGGACCAGGTCGCGGCCAGGGCCGCCGCCAAGGCGAAGGCCGCCCGGGCCCTGGTCAAGCCGCCCGTGCCCAAGCCCCCCGCCAAGGCGCCGTGGGGCGCGCCGACGGAGGCCCGGTTCCGGACGTGGGCGGGGAACATCGTCGACACCTGCCTGCCGTCCCGGCCGCAGGGCACGAGCCCGTCGGCGGTGACCGGCACCACCGTGGACGAGGTGCCCCTCGGCCTGATCGAACAGTGCGTCGGGGGCCACCACCATCAGCGCATCACCCAGGCGTTCCCGACCGGCCCGGCCGACTACCCGCGGCTGCGCGCCCAGCTGCTCGCCCTCGGCTACCCGGCCGAGCGCATCCACCGCATCCAGGGGCACCACGGCTCGCCCGTGGCCCGGATCGACCTGCGCCTCGGCCGTTTCGGCGGCGACGTGGCCGTCGACGTGACGGGCTACCGGACCATGGTGACCGCCGAACCGTTCGGGGTCCCCGGGTCACCCGAGGTGAAGGTGACCGACGTCCGCAGAAAGCCCGTCATCGACCGCCCCCAGTCCTGACCCCTCCATCACCCCGCCGGCGCCCGCACCAGCTCCTCCGCCCCGCCCAGCGCGTCCACCTCCGCCGGTGTCAGGTTCGGGTCGGCGGCCCGGCGGCGGCGGGCCTCCGTCAGGAGGAGGGGGCCGGGGGAAGCCGCCAGGAGGGCGGCGAGAGCGGCCCGGGCGCCCCCGGCGTACGGGGCGGGGGAGACGGCGACCTCCGCGAGGAGCAGCGCCGTCATGGCGCGGTCCAGGCCCGGGTCGGTGTCCTCCCGCGCCGTGCGCCAGTCGATGACCACCGGGCCCCGCTCGGCGAGGACCACGTTCTCCGGATGCAGGTCCAGGTGGACCATCCGGCCCGGCACCGCGTGCAGGCGGTTCAGCAGCTCCGCGAGCAGCCGCCCGGCCTCCTCCGGCGTGTGCGTCCCCGACAGCACCGCCTCCATCAGCGACGGGCCGCGCAGCCGCTCCATGACCAGGTCCGGTCCGGCCGCCCCGCGGACCGCCGGGACCGGATAGCCGGCCTCGGCGAGCCGGACCATCAGCGCCGCCTCGCGGGCGGTGTCCCCGCCGTCGCGGTAGCGGCGCAGCACCCAGGCCCCGTCGTCGGTCGCGTACACGTCGGCCGTGCGGCCCCGTCCCAGCAGCGTCCCGGTCACTCTGCTCCCCCTCCGTGATCGAAACGCCGAGTATGCCTGCCGGGGAGGGGTTCGGGCCGGTACCGTCCTGTCCTGGTAGTGCTCAGGGGGATGACCGGGGGGTCGGCTAGGTGAGTGCTTGGCGTGTGCGGGTCGTGCGGCCGGGGGAGCTGGGCGCGCGGGAGATCGAGGCGTGGCGGGAGCTGCGGGCCAAGTCCGGCGCTCCCGCGAACCCGTTCATGGAACCGGAGTTCACCCTCGCCGTCGGTTCCGTGCGGCCCCGCTCGCGGGTCGCCGTGTGGTGGGAGAACGGCGAGCCCGTCGGCTTCTTCCCGTACGAGAAGGGGCCGCTGGGGCGCGGGAGGGCCATCGGCTTCGGCGTGTCCGACAGTCAGGGCGGTGTCTTCCGGCCCGGACTCCGGCCCGGTGCGCGGGCGTTGCTCCGCGCCTGCGGGCTCGTCTTCTGGGAGTACGACAACCTGGAGACCGGGCAGCCCGTCTTCGAGGGCGCCGCCGACGAGTCCTTCGCCTCGCCCGTCATCGACGTCGGCGAGGGGTACCCGGCCTACGAGGCGCTGCTGCGCGTCCAGTCGCCGAAGTTCCTGAAGACCACCCTCGCCAAGGACCGCAAGCTCGCCCGGCAGGCCGACGGCGAGGTGCGGTTCGTCTTCGACGAGCGGGACCCGGCCGCCCTGCGCACCCTCATGGCGTGGAAGTCCGCCCAGTACCGCCGCACCGGGCGCGGCGACCGCTTCGCCCAGGAGTGGATCAGCGCCCTGGTCCGCCGGCTCCACGAAGAGCGCGCGCCCGGCTGCTCCGGCGTCCTGTCCGTGCTGTACGCGGGCGACCGCCCGATCGCCGCCCACTTCGGGCTGCGGTCCGCGACGGTCCTGTCGTGCTGGTTCCCCGCGTACGACCCCGGGTACGCCAAGTACTCCCCGGGTCTCGTCCTCCACCTCCGGATGGCGGCGGGCGCGGCGGAGGCCGGCATCGGGATGCTCGACCTCGGGCGGGGCGCCGCCGAGTACAAGGACTCCCTGAAGACCGGCGAGCTCACCGTGTACGAGGGCGCCGTCACCCGGCCCGACCCGCGCACCGCCCTGCACTGGCTGCGCCGCGAGCCGGTCCGCGCCGCCCATGCCTACGTCCGGTCCCGTCCGGCGCTGGCCGCCCGCGCCCGCGAGGCGCTGAACACGGCCGCCCGCCTGCGCGGCGACCGCTGAGTCCCGGGGAAGCACCGATGAACCAGCAGCACTCCGCCGTCTCCGTCGCCGAGCTGGAGCTGGGCGCGGCCGGGCCCCGGCTCCGTCCCGCGCCCGGAGCGGACGAGCCCGTCCCCGGCGACGTCTACGCCCTCGTCCGCGTCGACGGCCGCCCCGCCGCCACCGTCCTCGGCCGGTACGCGGAGGGCGAGGACCCGGCCGAGGTGCTCGCCGCGCTCGCGGAGAAACGGCTGAGGGAGAGCGCCGCTCTCCATGCCGACGCCGAACGGCTCGCCGCGCGGGAAGCGGCGCCCCTCCTGCCGGAGCCCCCGTCCCCGCCCCGTGCCTCCGTGATCGTCGCCACCCGCGAGCGCGCCGGGTCCCTCGCCCGCGCCCTGGACTCGCTGCTCGCGCAGGACCACCCCGACCACGAACTGATCGTCGTCGACAACGCGCCCCGCACCTCCGCCACCCGCGACCTGGTCACGGAGCGGTACGCGGGCCGCGTCCGGTACGTGCGCGAGGACCGGCCGGGCCTCGCCGCCGCCCACAACGCCGGGGTCGCCGCCGCCGCAGGGGAGGTCCTGGCCTTCACCGACGACGACGTGATCGCCGACCCGCGCTGGCTGAGCGCGCTCGCCGCGCCCTTCGCCGCCGACCCCGGGCTCGGCTGCGTCACCGGCCTGATCCTGCCCGCCCGGCTCACCACCCCCGCCCAGATCCTCCTGGAGTCCCACGGCGGCTTCGCGAAGGGCTTCGCGCCCCGGCTGTACGACCCGGCCCGGCCGCCCGCCGACGAACCGCTCTTCCCGTTCACGGCCGGCAGCTTCGGCTCCGGCGCCAACATGGCCTTCCGGGCCTCCGCGCTCCGCCGCGCGGGCGGCTTCGACCCGGCCACCGGCACCGGGACGCCGGCGAAGGGCGGTGACGACCTGTACGCCTTCGTCGCCGTCCTCGCCGCCGGGCACCGGCTCCGCTACACGCCCGACGCCCTCGTGTGGCACCACCACCGCGAGACCTGGCAGGACCTCAGGAACCAGGCGTACGGCTACGGCGCCGGCCTCACCGCGTACCTCACCGCCACCCTGGTCCGCCGCCCCGCCCTGCTCCCCGCGCTCCTCGCGAGGGTTCCGCGCGGCCTCGCGCACGCCCGGACCATGACGGCGGAGCGCGGCGCCCCCCAGGGCGCGGACGGGGTCCCCGGCGAGCACGGCACCCGGCACCACCCGTGGCCCGCCTCCCTCTCCCGCCTGGAGCGGCGCGGCATGCTGTACGGCCCGCTGGGCTACCTCAAGGCCCGGATGAACGGCCTCGCGGCGCGGAGGACCGGCCTCGCGGACCGGACCGGGGCGCGGGCACGGACGAACGGAGCCTCCCGATGAGCGGCGCCCCCGCGCACACCCGCATCCCCGTCCTCCTCTACCACCCGGTGATGGACGACCCGCCGGCCTGGATCGCCGAATTCACCGTCACCCCCTGCCAGTTCGCCTCCCATCTGGACGCGGTCACCGGCAGCGGCCGGACCCCGCTCACCGTCGGCGCGCTCGTCGGGCACCTCGCCGCCGGGACCCCGCTGCCGCCCCGGCCCGTCGTCCTCACCTTCGACGACGGCTTCGCCGACCTCGCGGGACCCACCGCGGAGGCGCTGGCCGCCCGGGCCCTGCCCGCCACCGCGTACCTCACCACCGGCGCCCTCGCCCCCGGCCGGCCGTGCCTCCTGCCGCCCGCGCCGATGATGACCCTGGCGCAGGCCCCGCGCCTGGAGGAGTACGGGATGGAGGTCGGCGGTCACACCGTCAGCCACCCGCAGCTCGACACCCTCCGCCCCGCCGCCCTCCGCGCCGAACTGCGCGACTCCAAGGCCGAACTGGAGGACGTCCTCGGCCACGAGGTCCGCCACCTCGCCTACCCGCACGGCTACAACAGCCCCGCCGTCCGCCGGGCCGCGCGCGCCGCCGGGTACGCCTCCGCCGTCGCCGTCCGGCACGCGCTCAGCTCCCGGACCGACGAGCTCTTCCGGATCGCCCGGCTCATCGTCCGCCGCGACCACACCGCCGCGGACGTCGAGGCGTGGATGGAGGGCAGGGGCGCCAGGACCGCCCCGTACCCCGACTCGCTCCCCACCGTCGGCTGGCGGCTCTACCGCAGGGCGAAGGCGCTGGTGAAGGGGCCGGAGTTCGCCGGCTGAGCGGCCGGCGGGACCGGCCGGACAAGCCGGACCAAGATCGACAAAGCCCGTGCGCGAGACGGGAGTTGTGTACCAGGACGGAACCGAAGTACGTTCCCTTGCCTCGTCCGAGGGGACAGTGGGGGGAGAACGCGTCGTGCCACAGCACCACCAGGAGCCCGCGCCGGTGAGCGAGGGGTCCGTACCCGCGCAGCCCGGCGCCCCCGGCCGGGAGGACGACAGCCCGGCGCCGCCCGCGCTGACCGCCGCCCCCGGCCACGAGGACGACAGCCGTCCGGGGCCGCCCGCGCAGCCCGGCGCCCTCGCCCAGGAGGACGACAGCCGTCCGGGGCCGCCGCAGCCGCAGCCGCAGCCGCAGCCGCGCCGCACCGCCGTTCCCGCCCTCGCCTGGCTGCCCCCCGCCCTCCTGGTGCTCGGCCTCGGCCTGTGGGGGCTCTCGCTGCCCCTGGTCGACTTCCGCACGATGGACGACTACGGGCTCCTCGACCGGCTGCCCGTCCCCTTCTACGCCTCCCTCGCCGTCCTCACCGCCGGTTTCCTGGTGGCGCTGCGCCGCGCCGGGACCTCGCCGGGCTGGCCGCTCGTCTACTGTGTCGGCCTCCTCGTCGCCCTCAAGGCGGCGCCCGCCGTCCTCTACGACTCGGTGCGCTACCCGTGGGCGTCCAAGCACGACGCCGTCGTCAACACCATCCTCGGCGCCGGCGAACTCCGCCCGCACGCCGCCCTGTCCGGCAACATGTCCGCCTACGACCAGTGGCCCGGCTTCTTCACCCTCAACGCGGCCCTCGTCCGCGCCTTCGGCGTCGAGTCCACCGCCGTCTACCTCAACTGGGCGCCCATCGTCCTCGGCCTGATCCTCCTCCCGGTGCTCGTGCTGCTCTACCGCACCTTCACCGAGGACTGGCGGCTCGTCTGGACCGCCGTCTGGATCTTCCAGCTCGCCAACTGGGTCGGCCAGGACTACCTCGCCCCGCAGGGCCTCGCCTACGTCCTCCACCTGACCGTGCTCGCCGTGGTGCTGCGCCACTTCGTCCGGCCCGGCTCCGCCGGACGGCTCCGCGACCGCGCCGCGCTCGACCCGGCCGCCGCCGCCGTGCCGCCGTCCACGACGACCCGGCAGCGGGCCGCCGGGGTGCTGATCCTGTCCCCGCTGATCCTGGGGATCAACGCGGTTCACCAGCTCACCCCGGTCATGCTCTGCGTCGTCCTGGCCGCCCTCTGCCTCACCCGCCGCTACCGCAACCTCGGCCTCCTCGCCGTCACCGGCCTGATCATGCTGGCCTGGAACCTCACCATGGGCCGTCCGCTGTTCCTGGAGACCCTCGGCACCCTCAAGGACTCCCTCGGCCGGCTCACCCAGAACTCCCGGGCCGGATACACCGGACAGCTCACCGGACCCGGGCCCGAACTCGCCGGCCGGGCCGGCATCGCCATGGCCCTCGCCGTCGTCCTCTTCGCCGGCGTCGCCGTCCTGCTCCGCCGCCGCCTCACCCGCGGCGCCCTGCCGCTGCTGCTCGCCTCCGCCGCCCCCGTACCGCTCTTCGCCGTCAACGACTACGGCGGCGAGATGCTCTTCCGCGTCTACCTCTTCGGGCTGCCCGGCGCCGCGTTCTTCGCCGCCGCCGCGCTCGTCCCCGCCGCCGCGGGCGCCCGCCGCAGCCGCGCCGCCGTCACCCGCCGCCGGGTCACCGCCGTCGCCCTCCCGGCCGTCCTCCTCGCCCTGACCGCCGGCTTCCTGCCCGCGTACTACGGCAAGGACGCCATGTACTACACCCCGCCCGCCGAGTCCGCCCTCGTCACCCGCGCCATCGACCGGATGCCGGCCGACGGGCTGCTCCTCGCCACCTCCGGCTCCTTCCCGGAGGCCCTGCACCGCTACGACGAGGTCGAGCACTGGTGGTTCTGCGAGCAGGACCCCGCCGAGAACGAGAAGATGCTCGCCGACCCGGCCCGCTACCTCTCCGACCGCATCCCGCGCGGTGTCCCCGCCCGGGTCGTCCTCACCCGCACCCAGGACATCTACACCGCCGGCGAGGGACTGCTGCCGGCCGGCGGCTTCACCGTCCTGCGCGACAAGCTCAAGGCGTCCCCCCTGTTCAGGACCGTCGAGGAGCACCCGTACGGGATCGTCCTCGACCACACCCCGTCGACCACCACCCCGGGCGGTGCCTCGTGACCACCAACCCGACCGCGCCCGCCCTCCGGAACCGGGGGAACAACCGGGTCAGGGCCGCCGTCGCCGCCTCCGGCTGGCTCGCCCTCGCCGCGACCCTCCTCCCGGACGGCTTCCCGCTCCGCTGGGCGCCCGTCCTCCTCTTCGTCTGCCTCGGCCCCGGCACCGCCCTGCTCCACCCGCAGCCGCGCGGACTGCGCCCCGGCGCCCGCCTGGAGGCGTTCGCGCTCGCCGCCCCGCTCAGCCTCGCCCTCGCCGCGCTCACCGCCACGTTCCTCTTCCTGATCGGAGGTTTCTCCGTGCCCGCCTTCCTCGTCCCGCTCGCCGCCCTCACCACGGTCGCCGCCCTCCTCCCCGGCCTTCCGCTGCCCGCCGCCACCAGAGGCGCCGTCGCCCCCGCCGACGCCGAGTCCTTCCTGTCCCGTGAACGCGGGCCCGGCGGTGGCCGGTGACCGGCGGCCGCCACGCCCGGGGCACCGCCACCGGACGCCTCGCGATCGCCCTCGCCGCCGTCGGCGCGCTGACCGCCGGGATAGGGGTGTGGGCCACCGTCGCCGAGGGCGGCGACCGCTGCGCCCCCGACACCCGGCTCGTCGCCCCCTGCGGAGCCTGGTGGGGCGCGTACCTCCCCTACGACCAGGACAGTTCGCTCACCCGGCCGGTGTACGCCTTCGAGCGGAAGATCGGCCGCAAGCTCGACCTCGTGTACACGTACCACGACATGTCGGGCAACACGCTCGACGGGACCCTCCTCACCGACGACGAGCGCGAACTCGGCCGCGAGCGGCTGCTGATGCTCGCCTGGGAGTCCACCGTGTGGAAGGAACCCCACCACGCCGGCTGGACCGAGACCCAGCTCGGCTGGAAGAACATCGCCTCCGGGCGGTACGACGCCGAGATCATCGACCCCCAGATCCGCCGCGTGAAGGAGTACGGCAAGCGGGTCTTCCTCTCCTTCGACCAGGAGGTCGACGCCCGCATCAAGGAAGGCGCCGGCACCCCCGCCGAGTACGTCGCCGCCTACCGGCACCTCCACGACCGCTTCCGGAGGCTCGGCGCGGACAACGTCGTCTGGGTGTGGACCGTCTCCGGCTACCTCGGCATGGCCGACGAGATGAAGAGCCTCTACCCCGGCGACCGGTACGTCGACTGGATCGGCATGGACCAGTACAACTACTACCGCTGCCACGGCACCGACACCTGGCGGGACTTCGAGGCCAGCCAGCGCCCCACCTACGACTGGCTCCGCGAGAACGTCTCCGCGGACAAGCCGGTCATGCTCGCCGAGTTCGCCACCGCCCCCGACCCGGAGCGCCCCGAGCGCCACCGGGACTGGTACGCCAAGATCCCGGAGGTCGCGCCGACCCTGCCCGAGGCCAAGGCGTACGTCCACTGGAACCGGCCCGTGCCGGGCCCCGGCTGCGACCTCACCGTCAACTCCGGTCCCGGACTCGACGGTTACCGGACGGCCGGACAGGACCCCTACTTCCGGCAGCCCCTGCCCCGGCGCTGACCCCGCTCAGGACCGCAGGCCCCGGATCGCGTACACCGCCATGGTCACCCCGGACAGGCCGAGCAGCAGCGGCAGCGGGGCGGTGGCGAGGGACTGCTGGGCCGCCCAGCCGGCCCATATCAGCACCCACACCGCCCCGGCCGCGATCCGCCCGCCCGCGCCGAGCAGCCGCAGCAGCACCGCCGCGAGCGCCAGGCACACGCCCTGCGCCGCCACCGGGGCGATCCAGGCCGCCGGGCCCGTGCCGAGCAGCCCGGCCGCCGGACCCGCGGCCGGCGGCGGGAGCAGGCCCAGGAGCGGAGGCGCGGTGTGCAGGGCCAGGAAGGTGGCCACCAGGACCGCGCCCGCGTAGCCGCCGCCGAACGCGTGCGCGCCGACCGCCGCGCCCTGGAGGCCGATCAGGACGAGGCCGGCCAGCAGGGTCGGTGCCGGGAGCGCCGCCAGCAGGTCCCTGCCGGACGGCAGGGCGGCGTCGAGCGGGGCGGCGAACGCCAGCGGCAGCCAGAAGACGAGCACCGCCACCCCGAGCAGCGCCCACAGGAGCGCGGCCGGCGAGCGCTCCCGTACGCCGGGGGGCCGCGTGCCGGGCGCGGGCTCGGGGGCGCGCGGGCCGGGCACGTACACGGGGATGCCGTACGCGGGAGTCACGGTGTCCTGGGCCGCGGTGGAGCGCAGATAGGCGCTCTGCCGCGCCCAGCTGGTGCCGTAGCCGTCGTCCCCGGGGGCGGCGGGCCGCGCGGGGGTCTCGGGCGCCTTGCCCTTGAGGACCGCCCGCAGCCCCGGCACGCAGGCCACGGCCATCACGGTCATCCCGCCGAGCACCGCCATCCCGGCCCCGCTGATGCCGTACGGGCCGAGGAGCACGGTCGCGCTGCCGAGCACGAGCACGCACATGCCGCCCTGGACGGCGGCGAGCATCCCGGTGCGGCCCTGGACGCGGAGCACCCCGATGTACAGCTCCACCGCGACCCGGGGGAGCGCCCCGGCGGCGAGCAGCCGCAGCACCGTGGAGCCGTTGTCGGTGTAGCCCTGGCCGAAGGGGGCGAGGATCAGCGGCGCGAAGACGACCAGGACCAGGACGACGGGGACGAGCAGCAGCACCATCCGGCGCAGCGCGCCCCGGACGCCCTCGGCGAGGGAGTCGGGGCTGTGGGAGGCGTGCGCGGTGAGCGAGGAGGCCATGTTGATGGCCATGAACTCCATGGTGCCGCCGACGGTGTACGCCGTGTAGAAGAAGGCGTTGTGCGCGGCGTCGAAGCGGACCGCGACCATGACCGGCAGCAGGCTGATCATGAGGAGGCTGAAGAGGGCGCCGACCGCGTCCCCGGCGACGAAGCGCCGGATCTCGCGGTACGTGGGCGGCTCGCGGTCCTTGTCGGCGCGGGCCTGCTGCGGGATGAGCCGGCGGAAGACCAGCCAGGCCAGCGGGATCGTGGAGAACGCGATCGCCGCCGCCCAGGAGACGAAGACGCCGAGGACGGGCAGGGCGGCGGCGAGGACGACGAGCAGGACCAGTTTGCCGACGGAGAAGACGGCGTTGCCGACCGGCACCCAGAACGCCTTGCGCAGTCCGGTGAGGACGCCGTCCTGGAGGCTGAGCAGCGCCCAGCCGACCGAGGAGAGGGTGAAGAAGATCCCGGCGGAGAGGGTGCCGAGCGGGGCGTACGAGGGTCCCCACCAGTCCAGGGTGAGCAGGAAGATCCCGGAGGCGGCGGCCACGACGACGGTGCTCAGGAGGTAGAGGCGGAGCACGAGCGGGCCGGTGGCGCGGCCGGCCCGGGGGACGTAGCGGACGACGGCGCCGGCGAGGGTGGTCGCCGTGATGGAGGCGAGCATCCGCTGGGCGGCGATGGCGGCCGAGCCCTGGCCGACGGCCTCCTCCGTGTAGTAGCGGGCGGCGACCAGCCAGAAGCCGAGGCCGAGGGCGGCCGAGACGCCGGTGGAGAGCATCAGGGCGTAGGCGTTGCGGAAGAGCGAGTCGTCGCCGGGGGAGTCCTCGCCGGCGGCCTTCGCCTCGGAGGTGCCGGTCATGGGTGCCCCCGGGGCGTCGGGTTCGGCGCCCCGGGTCCGTACGGTGTCGGTCACCGGGCGCCGCCGGGGGCGGGCGAGGGCACGGCGGGGCGGGCGCCGGAGGCGCGCAGGGCGGCGAGCGCCTCGTCGGCGCGGCGCGGGTCGACGGGCAGGGCGTGCCGGGCGAACCAGGCGGCGCCGGCCGGTGCGGGGGAGGGGTCGGTGAAGGTCTCCCCGGCGTAGTCGTCGAGGGGCGGGTCGTAGAGATAGCCGACGGTGATCCGGCGGCGGGCGAGCGCGGCGACGGCGGCGTCCCGGTCCTCGACGAGCAGCGGTGCCCGGAAGAGCGGCGGGATCTCGCCGTCCGCCGGGAGGCCCTGGGCGGAGTACTCGCTCGCGAGGAGGCGGGCGGTGCCGGCGCGGTGCGCGTCGAGGACGGTGTCGAGGGCGGCCAGCCGGTGGCGGGCGCGGCGGAGGCGGGCGGCGCCGGGGCGGAGCCGGTAGTCGTGCATGTCGACGCGGATCCAGGAGTGGAAGGGGTCGAGGGAGGGCGCCGCGCCGAGGGCCCGGGCCAGCTCGCCGGGGCGCAACGGCATCCGGATGCCGGGCCGTTCGTGCAGTCCGGCGGCGCGCAGGGCGGCGTGCGCGGGGCGGGCGAGGCGCAGTCCGCGGGCGGCGGACTCGGCGTACGGGCGGGCCAGGTAGGCGAGTTCACCGGTGAGCCGGGCGGGGCGGAGCATCGCGTCGCGCTCGGCGGCGAGTCCGTCGCGCAGCCGGGGGTCGGCGACGGCGAGGAAGCCGCCGGTCTTGGCGCCGGTGTGCTTGGAGAGGCTGAAGACGGCGGCGTCGCCCCAGGCGCCGACCGGGCGGCCGCCGACGGTGGTGCCGATGGCGTGGGCGGCGTCCTCCAGGAGCGGGATGCCGAGCCGGTCGCAGCGGGCGCGCAGCGCGGGTGCCGGGTCGGGGTTGCCGTACAGGTTGGTGGTGAGGACGGCGGAGAGCCCGGACCAGACGGAGTCGGGGACGGCCGCCGGGTCGAGGGAGCCGTCGCGCGGGTCGAGCGGCGCCTGCACGGGCCGGAGGCCGGCGGCGAGGACGACGAAGAAGATGACGTCGTCGTTGACGGGCGACATGAGCACCCGGCCGCCGGGCGCGCACCAGCGGCGCAGCGCGAGGTAGAGGCCGAGGCGGCACGACGGCACGTAGAGGCACGCCCGGCCCCCCAGCCGGTCGCGCATGCGTTCTTCCAGTTCCGCGTACGCGGAAGCCATGTGATTCCCCCCTGGTTCCACGGGCTCAATGTCGCCCATTCCGGACGGGGGCGTCAACAACGTCCCGCCCGGTGTCCGCCGTGGTCGCGCGGAAGGGCCCGTCCGGGTCGGTCGACCGTGAACGGGCCCTTTCCGTCGCTATCTTGGCGGTTCGCGGGGGTCGGCGGAGGGGGTTTCCGCCGGAGAGGCGCGTCATTCCTCCAGGGTGAGCCCGCGGCGCAGCCGGGCGAGGGTGCGGGCGAGCAGCCGGGAGACGTGCATCTGGGAGATGCCGAGCTCGGCGCCGATCTCCGACTGGGTGAGTCCGGTGACGAACCGGAGGGAGAGGATGAGCCGTTCGCGTTCGGGGAGCGAGGCGATCATCGGCTTGAGGGAGGCGACGTACTCGATGCCGGTCAGGCCGTGGTCCTCGTAGCCGAGCCGGTCGGCGAGGGTGCTCTCGTTCTGCCCGTGGTCGTCGTCCTCGGTCTGGGCGTCGAGCGAGGCGGCCGTGTAGGCGTTGCTGGCGGCCATGCCCTCGACGACCTCGTCGTCGCTGATGCCGAGTTCGGCGGCGAGTTCGGCGACGGTCGGCGCCCGGTCGAGGCGCTGGGAGAGGGCGTCGCCGGCCCGGGCCAGGTCGAGGCGGAGTTCCTGGAGCCGGCGGGGGACGTGCACGGACCACGAGGTGTCGCGGAAGAAGCGCTTGATCTCGCCGATGATCGTCGGCATCGCGAAGGTGGGGAATTCGACGCCCCGGGCGAGTTCGAAGCGGTCGATGGCCTTGATGAGGCCGATCGTGCCGACCTGGACGATGTCCTCCATGGGTTCGCTGCGGGTGCCGAAGCGGGCGGCGGCGAAGCGGACCAGGGCCAGGTTGAGCTCGACGAGGGTGTTGCGGACGTACGCGTACTCGTGGGTGCCCTCCTCCAGCTCGGCGAGCCGGGCGAAGAGCTCCTTCGAGAGGGCGCGGGCGTCGGCCGGGGCGACCCGGTCGAGGGGTCCTTCGAGCGCCGGGGGCGGCGCGGGTGTGGGATCGGCGGGGCGGGGAAGGGCTGGTGTCGACGGCGCGAGGGGGGTGCGCGGGGCGTCGAGCCGGGATGACATGCGTCTCCTCAGGGGGGTGGGTGTCCGGGGTGCGGTGTGCGGCGCCTCCAAAGCCGGCTGGATCGGGTGTTCCTTACTAGCCCTACCTGCTCGGCGCCGATCGTTGCAAGTGGCAATAATCCGGTTTGGGTGGTTTCGTGGGGGGCTTGTGTGCGCCGGAAGGCGCCCCGCTAGTAGGGTTCTGCGCAGTCGATCGAGGAGGGGCCCCGTCATGGACCGCCAGCACATCGGCGGCGCGCAGCCCGCGCGGCTGCGGGTCGAGGTACGGACCGTGGACGACGGCGCCGAACTTCTGGCGCCGGTGGGTGAGCTCGATCACCACACCGCGGAACTGCTGCGCGTCCCGCTCGACGCGGCCCTCGACGCCGGCCGCGTCCGTCTCGTCGTCGACTGCGAGCGGCTCGCGTTCTGCGACTCGACCGGACTCAACGTGCTCCTCGGGGCGCGGCTGCGGGCCGAGGCCGCCGGCGGCGGGGTCCATCTGGTGGCCATGCGGCCCGCGGTGGCCCGGGTCTTCCGGATCACCGGCGCGGAGGCGGTCTTCACCGTGCACGACACCCTCGCCACCGCGCTCCCGGGCTCCGGCTGACCCCCGCCGGACCCGCGCCCCCTTCCCGCCCCTGCCCCTGTTGTCTCGTCGACCGGTGAGGTGAAGTGCTGATGGACCAGGCTTCCGACGTGCGGACGCTCGCGCTCGGCGAGACCAGCGGCACCGTCCCGCTCGCCCGCGACTTCACCCGCGGCGCGCTGACCGAGTGGGGCTGGCTGCCCGCCGCGTCCGCCGACCGGCGGGCCGCCGCCGAGGACGTCCTGCTCGTCGTCTCCGAACTCGTCACCAACGCCTGCCTGCACGCCGAGGGCCCCGAGCGGCTCCGGGTGGTCCGCCTCGGCCGCAGCGTCCGTCTGGAGGTCACCGACCGGGGAGCGGGCCAGCCCACGCCCCGCACCCCGCACCGGGCCGGACGCCCCGGCGGGCACGGCATGTTCATCGTGCAGCGGCTCTGCCTCGACTGGGGCATCCAGCGCGTCCCGGGCGCCCCCGGCAAGACGGTCTGGGCGGAACTGGCCGCGCCCGCGTGACGGTTGCGGCGCCTGACGGTCGCGCCTGCGTGACGGTGGCGCCTGCTTGACGCTTGCGCCCGCCTGACGCTTGCGCCTGCCTGACGATGGCGGCGCCTGACGGTTGCGCCCGCCTGACGCTTGCGCCTGCCTGACGAGGGCGGCGCTTGGCGACGGTCCGCGCCCGGCCGTCGCGCCCGCCTGACGCTTGCCCGCAGGACTTTCACCGTCGCTCTTCTTCCCTCCGTACGGCCCCAGGCGTACCTTGACGCCCAATCTGATGGCGCGTCAGGAAAAAGAGCGGTGAGGGGTCGCGGGTGTCCAAGAAGCCGAACCGGAGGAGGGCGGCCGCCGTGCTCACGGCCGTCGCCGCGGTCTGGGCGCCGGCCGGCCTCGCCGCCGCGCCCGCCGCCCACGCCGAGATCGTCGACGTGACGTACGAGTGCGAGACCAAGATCGGCGACCGTGCCGCCGTCTCGCCCGTGGACATCACGGCCGAGCGGAAGGGCGACGCCTACACGATCACCATGACCTTCGACAAAGGCGTCTCCGACAGCCCCGTCGAACTCCCCAAGGGCGTCATGACGCCCCGCGCCGACCTCGTCCTCGGCGGCGACGACCAGGGCACCGTCAAGGTCGAGGGCGTCCCCAACTCCGCCGCGATCCCCGCCTTCACGCCCATCAGGATCGGCACCCTCACCGGCACCTACACGCCGAAGCGCGACGGCACCGTCACCTTCACCGCCGGAGTGCTCACCGTCCACGCCCTCGGCATGGACGCCGCCGTCTGCACCCCCGCGAACGCGCCGAAACCCTCCCTGAGCCTGACCGTCACCGGACTCCCGGGCACGCGGCCGGAAGCCCCCGCGGAATCCGCCGAGGAATCCGCCGAGGAGGACGAGGCCGACGGTCTGCCCGGCGGCGAACTGCCCAGAACCGGCGGCACCGTCACCACCACCGCCCTCGCCACCCTCGGCGGCACGGTTCTCCTCGGCGGCGCGGGCGGACTCCTCTGGCTCACCCGCCGCCCCCGCCCCCGCCCCGCCGGCCCGGCCCGCCCATGACCAGGACCCGGTACGCGCTCCTCGCCGCCGGCGCCGTCCTCGGCACGCTCGGCGCCGCGCCCCCCGCCACCCCCGCCGCCCCCGCCTGGACCGCCGCCCCCGCCGCCGGACGGCCGTACGCCTACCTCGAAGGCCCGGCCGGCAGTGTCCTCCAGGACACCCTCTCCGTCACCAACCCCGGCCCGCGCCCCCTCACCGTCACCCTCACCGGCGAGGGCCCGGCCGCCGTCGCCTTCGCCGCCCGCACCGTCACCGTGCCCGCCCGCACCCGCGCCGACGTGCCCTTCGCCGTCACCGTGGCCGCCGCCACCCCGCCCGGCGAACACCGCGGCACCGTACGGGCCGCGGCCGGCGACCGGCGGACCACCGTCGACCTGCGCCTGAAGGTCAGCGGCCCCCGGCTCGCCGCCCTCACCGTCGAGGACGCCCGCGTCGACCGGGCCACCGGCACCCTCCACTACACGCTCGTCAACCGAGGCAGCACCGTCCTCGACCGGCCGCGCCTCGCCGTCCGCGCCGACGGCCTCCTCGGCACCGTCCTCGACCGCCCCGAGCGCGCCCTCCCGCTCAGCCTCCGCCCCGGCGAGCGCGCCGCCCGCACGGAACCCTGGCCCGGCCGGCCCGCCCTCGACTCCGTCACCGTCCGGCTCACCGCCACCGCCCCCGGAGCCACCCCCGCGACCGCCGTCGCCGAGGCCGTCCTCGCCACCGGGCCCGCCGCCGTTTTTGCCGCCGGAGCGCTGCTCGCGGTGGCGGGCGGAGCCGCGTACGCCATCCGGCGCCGCACGAAGGGAGCCACCGCATGAGACCGGCCGCCGCCCCCGCCTGTACGGCCCTGGCCCGCACCCGTACGGCCCTGGCCCGCACCCGTACGGCCCTGGCCCGCACGCGTACCGCCCTGGTCGCGCTGCTCGCGGCCCTCGCTCTCACCCTGCTCCCGGCCGTCGCCGCGTCGGCCGCGCCCTCCGTCTCCACCGTTTCCGCAGCCTCCACCTCCGCCGTCTCCTCGGCCTCCGCCGCCGGTGACCCGACCGTGGCCGTCTCGGGGAACGAGGCTCCCAAGGGCGGGGAGATCACGGTCAGCGGCACCGGCTGGAAGGCCGGCGCGCTGCTGATGGTGCTGCTCTGCGGCCAGGGCACCCCCGAGAAGGGCGTCGTCGGCGGCACCAACTCCTGCGCGAACACCGACGGCCGGGCCGCCACCGTCGACCCGCGCGGCGCCTTCAGCGTCAAGCTCCCGGTCGTCGCCCCGCCCAGGCCCTGCCCCTGCGTCGTCCACGTCTCCGGCGTCACCGGACAGCAGGACGTCGTCGACGCCGCCTTCACCGTGGCCGGCCACCCCACGGCCCCGCTCCCCGACAACGCGGGCGACGGCCGCCTCGCCGTCCTCACCGCGGCCCGCCTGGACGGATCGAGCGGGGTGCTGACCTGGTTCGGCGCGCCGCCCGGCCGCACCGTCGTCCTCACCGTCGGCAACCTCGGCACCGCCCCCGTCCGCGACCCCGTCTTCCTCGTCGGCACCGCCCGGGGCGTCCTCGCCGCGAGCGACGAGGAGCACCAGTGGCGCGGCACCATCAAGCCCGGGCAGAAGGCGCGGATCGAGCTGGACGTCGAGCTCTCCGCCGGAGCCCACGGCGACTACCGGGTCTCCGTCTCCTACGGCGGGAAGGTCCTGGCCGAACAACCCTGGAAGGTGGGCCGCCCCTGGGGCGTCGTCCTCTTCTGGGTCCTGCTCGCCGTGGTCGTGCCCGCCGCCCTCTTCCGGATCGGCATGGTCCTCGTCGACCGGGCCGGCGGCCGGAACCGCCACTCCGTCCCCGTCCCCGTACCGGCGGACGCGGACGGCCCCGGGACGACCGCGGTCCTGCCGTGGTTCCACCCCGGCTCCGCACCGTCCGAGAACAGTCCGACGACGAAGGGACTTACGTGAGCACGCAACGGAGGACGATCGCGGCCGGGGTCGCGCTGATGCTCGGCGGCGCGGGGATCCTGCTGTCCGCCGCTCCCGCCCAGGCCGCGCAGATCTCGTTCGAGACGGAGTGCGTTCCGCCGGCGATCTCCGGCCTCCCGCCGGTCCAGGGCACCACCACGGTGCTGGTCACGGCGCCCGCGACCGCCAAAGTCGGCGACACCGTCGAGGTCGTCTGGAAGACCGTGAAGCCGGCCTCCAAGAACCCCGACATGCTCGACCTGGAGGCGAACACCGTCAAGCCGACCGGCACCATGAAGGTCGGCGGGGCGCAGAGCGGCACGGTCGCCATGGAGGGCCCCCGGCAGAACCCGCCGATCCCCAAGAACACGGCCATGGTCCTGCCCGAGATGAAGGGCACCCTGAAGCTGACCAAGGCGGGCGACGTCACCCTGACGCCCGACGCGTACACGATCAACGTGTCCAAGCCGATGTCCACGAACACCAAGTGCACGCCGAAGGCGCAGGTGCCCGTCGGCGCCACCATCAAGGTGAGCGCGGACGGCGGAGGCGGCGACGGCGGCTCCGACAACGGCGGAGGCTCGGACAACGGAGGTTCGGACAACGGAGGTTCGGACAACGGAGGCGCCGCGAACGGAGGCGCCGCGAACGGGGGCTCCGGGAACGGCGGCCAGACCGACTTCCCGGGCAAGGAGGTCAAGGTGGCCTTCACCTGTACGTCCCCCGGCCCCGCCGCGATCAACTCCAAGGTCACCATCAGCGCGAAGAAGAACGGCGGCGCCTACGACCTCACGGTCAAGACGGCCAAGGGCGTGATGAACAGCCCGGCGCCGCTGCCCGCGAAGGCCCTCACGCCCAGCATGGACATCAAGATCGGCGGGGACGACAGCGGCACCGTCAAGGTCACCGGCGCGTCCAACCCCACCGCGCTCAAGATGAACGACCCGGTGAGCCTCACCGACATGAAGGGCACCTACCGCCCCGGCGCCACCGGCAAGGCCACGCTCTCCCCGGGCGCGCTCACCATCTCCGTCGTCCTGGCCCCGGGCGCGGACCCGATCAAGATCCCCTGCCAGGTGAAGGGCGCCGTCGAGGCGTCCCTCACCCTGGACACCGCCAAGCAGTCCGGCGGCGCCTCCGGCTCCACCGACGACGGCGGCACGGACAACGGCGGCACGAACGCCAACGGTGACGGAGGCAACGGCAACGGAGGCAACGACAACGGGGGCAATGGCAACGGGGGCAACGGCTCCGGCGGGGGCGAGAACCTCGCCGAGACCGGCGCCGAGTCCGACGGCGCCCTCCGCGCCCTCGGTCTGGTCGCCGGCACGGTGATCCTCCTCGGCGGGGCGCTCTTCACCTTCACGCCGTGGCGCAGGCTGGCCCGGCGCGACCGCTAGGACCGTCCGACGGCACCGTCCGACGGCACCGTCCCGACGGGGCACCGTCACGGACGCGCGAAGGCCCGGCACCTGGAAGCAGGTGCCGGGCCTCACGTCCGCAGGGGGGCGTGCCCTACTTGGCGGAGTCCATCAGCGCGTTGACCTTCTTGCGGTACATGAAGATCGCGAATCCGGCGAGCACCGCGGCGAGCGCCTCGAAGAGGACCACGCCGACGCCGTCCATCTTGACGCCCGCCAGGCCGAGCAGACCGGTGACGCAGTCACCGGCGGTGACGGCGAGGAACCAGACGCCCATCATCTGGGAGGCGTACTTCTGCGGCGCCATCTTGGTCGTGACCGACAGGCCGACCGGGGACAGGCACAGCTCCGCGACGGTGTGCATCAGGAAGATGAGCACCAGCCACCACATGGTGACCTTGGTGTCGGTGCCGGCGGTCTGGTTCAGCGGGATCGCGAAGACGAAGAACGAGGCACCGACGATGACCAGGCCGATCGAGAACTTCACGATGGTGCTGGGCTCGCGGCGGCGGCGCGCCAGCGCCATCCACAGCCAGGCGAAGAACGGCGCCAGGATGACCACGAAGAGCGGGTTCAGCGACTGGAAGAGGACGTTCGGCATCTCCCAGCCGAAGAGGCTGCGCTCGGAGTTCTCGCTGCCGAACAGCGACAGCGTGGAACCGCCCTGGTCGTAGATCATCCAGAAGACGGCGGCGGCCACGAAGAACCAGATGTACGCGTTCATCTTGGTCTGCTCGCCGGAGGTCAGCTCCTTGTCGCGCTTGATCCGCGCGAGGACGGCGACCGGGATGACCAGACCGGCGATCGTGATCGGGTACAGCGCCCACTTGATCGTGAACATGTCCATCGCGACCACGACGCCGTAGAAGACGGCGGTGACGACGACGGCGACGATCGTCTTGGTGAGGATGCCGTTGCGCTCGGCGGGGGTGAGCGGGTTCGGGATCTCGCTGCTCTTCGGGTTCAGCGTGCGGCCGAAGACCAGGAAGAAGACCAGGCCCAGACCCATGCCGACGGCGGCGAGGAAGAAGCCCAGGTGCCAGTTGACCGTCTCGCCGACGATGCCGATGGCGATCGGGGCGAGGAAGGCGCCGAGGTTGATGCCGATGTAGAAGATCGTGAAGCCGCTGTCCCGGCGGGAGTCGTCCATGCCCTGGTACAGGTGGCCGACCATCGTCGAGATGTTGGCCTTCAGCAGGCCGGAGCCGATCGCGACCAGCGCCAGACCGGCGAAGAACGCGATCTGGCCGGGCAGGGCGAGCGACACGTGCCCGAGCATGATCACGGTGCCGGCGATGGCGACGGTCTTGCGGGCGCCCCAGACGCGGTCGCCGAACCAGCCGCCGGGCAGGGCCATGAGGTAGACCATGGCCACGTAGACGGAGTAGATCGCCGTGGCCGTCGCGGCCGTGTAGCCGAGTCCGCCGCCCTGGCTGCCGGTCGCGGCGTCGACGCCACCGGAGACCAGGTACAGGACGAGAAGCGCACGCATGCCGTAGTAGGAGAACCGCTCCCACATCTCGGTCATGAACAGCGTGGCCAGGCCAACGGGGTGGCCGAGGAAGGTCTTCTCGTGAGCCGGGCTCGGCGAGTCCTTCGTCAGGCTGGAAGCCATGGGTCGATCCTTGCTAGCTCGGGACGCGACGCCTCATGAGCGTGATGCGCCCGGTGGGGGGTGGCCGGCACCGGACGGGGCGTTTGCGCCCCGGCCGGGATCCACGCCCCGCCGCGCGTCGTCGCGCCGCGGGACCCGGCCCACAGGTCGTTCACCGTCTCAAGGCCGGCGGAGCCAACCCTGCGCAGAAAAGAGGACCTTGGCTGACGAAGCAGGCCAAAGGTCCCCGATTACCGCTACAGACGTCTCGCCACCATACGACACGACAGTGCCGGATATGGAAGGACTTGAGAGATGGATCACAGGTGACCATGGAACCAACGGAGGGCATTCCAAGGTGATGTCCAGATTACGCACCCTGCTTCCGAGGCGGCCGGAGGTGGGGGCGGGCGGCCCGCGATCCCGCCCCGGCACGGCACCCGTGCGGACTACCATCACCCCATGACCCGTGTACTGCTCGCCGAGGACGACGCATCCATCTCGGAACCGCTGGCCCGCGCCCTGCGGAGAGAGGGGTACGAGGTCGAGGTCCGCGAGGACGGGCCGACCGCGCTCGAAGCCGGCCTCCAGGGCGGGGTCGACCTGGTCGTGCTCGACCTGGGCCTGCCCGGCATGGACGGCCTGGAGGTCGCCCGGCGGCTGCGGGCCGAGGGGCACACGATCCCGATCCTGGTCCTCACCGCCCGCGCGGACGAGGTCGACACGGTCGTCGGGCTCGACGCGGGCGCCGACGACTACGTCACCAAGCCCTTCCGCCTCGCCGAGCTGCTCGCCCGCGTCCGGGCCCTCCTCCGGCGCGGCGCCGCCGAGCCCGTCCCCGCGCCCGCCACCCACGGCGTCCGCATCGACGTCGAGTCGCACCGGGCCTGGATGGGCGAGGAGGAGCTCCAGCTCACCGCGAAGGAGTTCGACCTGCTGCGGGTCCTGGTCCGGGACGCGGGCCGGGTCGTCACCCGCGACCAGCTGATGCGCGAGGTCTGGGACACCACGTGGTGGTCCTCCACCAAGACCCTCGACATGCACATCTCCTGGCTCCGCAAGAAGCTCGGCGACGACGCGGCGAACCCCCGCTACATCGCCACCGTCCGAGGCGTCGGCTTCCGCTTCGAGAAGAGCTAGCTCGCGCCCCGCCGTGTGGGCAGGCGTTCCGCTTGGGGGTCCCCCTGGACGAAGTCCTTGGGGGAGGAACGGGTGGGCACACGGAACGGCGCCCAGTGCCGCGCCCAGGCTCCGGAGCCTGAACCCGCACCCGGTGCGCGGCGCACCGACAAGGCCCGCCCCGGACGGCCCTCCGCAGACCCCGCAACCCGCCCGGGAGGGCACGTGCGCCGCCGCCTCATCACCTCCACCCTCGCCGTCGTCCTCGTGGTGATCGCCGTCTTCGGCGTCTCCCTCGTCCTCGTCGAGACCAGGACCATCACCAGCAGCGCCCAGGAGAGCGTCGACGCCGAGGCCCTCCGCATCGTCTCGATCGTCGACAGCCGGCTCATCGGCGGCGAGCCCGTGAACCCCGGCATCCTCGCGGAGCAGAGCGGCGCGAAGCGGTACGCCCTCGTCACCATCCCCGGCCGGCCCCCCATCGAGATCGGCACCCGCCCCACCGGCAGCGTCATCCGCGGCTACGCTGAGGGCGAGCGCGGCGAGACGGCGATCGTCGAGGAGTCCCGCTCGGCCGTCACCTCCGAGGTCGGCAGCACGGCCCTGATCATCGTCGCCGTCGCCGGCCTCGCCGTCATCGCCGCCGTCCTCCTCGCCGTACGCCAGGCGAACCGGCTCGCCTCCCCGCTCACCGACCTCGCCGAGACCGCGGAACGGCTCGGCTCCGGCGACCCCCGGCCCCGGCACCGGCGGTACGGGGTCCCCGAGCTCGACCGGGTCGCGGACGTGCTCGACGCCTCCGCCGAGCGGATCGGCCGGATGCTCACGGCCGAGCGCCGGCTCGCCGCCGACGCCTCCCACCAGCTCCGTACGCCCCTCACCGCGCTCTCCATGCGCCTGGAGGAGGTCGCGCTCGCCGACGACCTGGACACGGTCAAGGAGGAGGCGACGATCGCGCTCACCCAGGTCGAGCGGCTCACCGACGTCGTCGAGCGGCTGCTCACCAACTCCCGCGACCCCCGCTCCGGCTCCGCCGTGGCCTTCGACATCGACGAGGTCGTCAAGCAGCAGATCGAGGAGTGGCGCCCCGCCTACCGCAGCGCGGGCCGCGCCATCGTCCGCTCGGGCAAGCAGGGCATGCGGGCCATCGGCACCCCGGGGGCGGTCGCCCAGGTCCTCGCCGCGCTCATCGAGAACTCGCTCATGCACGGCGGCGGCACCGTCGCCCTGCGTACCCGCGTCATCGGCAACCAGTCGGTGATCGAGGTCACCGACGAGGGGCCCGGCGTCCCCGCCGACCTCGGCGCGCGGATCTTCGAGCGGGCGGTCAGCGGCCGCAGCTCCACCGGCATCGGCCTCGCGGTCGCCCGGGACCTCGCAGAGGCGGACGGCGGCCGGCTGGAACTCCTCCAGCAGCAGCCGCCGGTCTTCGCGCTCTTCCTCAGCCGGGAGGCGCGCAGCGGCTCCGACGAGACGCGGGAGCGCCCGGTGCGCTGAGGCGCGGCCTCTCGGAGAAGGGCCGGGTCAGACGTGGTCGGGCTGGCGGCGGCGGGCCTGCCGCGGCGCCACCGGCTCGGCCTGCTCCAGGAAGTCCGCCTCGAGGAAGGACTCAGCCGTCTGCACGGCCTCCTTCGCCGGCAGCGCCCGGAACACCCACGTGCGGTACGACCAGAAGCGGAAGAGCGTCGCGACACCGATGCCGAAGAACTTGAAGAAGTTGCTGGCCAGCGGCGAGTTCCAGCCGAGGCCGTAGGTCGCCGCGTAGAGGATGCCGTTCTCGATGACCATCCCGACCAGGCTGAACAGCAGGAAGAGGGTCATCTCCTTGGTGCGGCCCGACTTGTCGCGGTCGCGGTACGTGAAGTAACGGAACCCCACGTAGTTGAAGGCGATGGCCACGATCGTCGCGATCAGGCTGGCCCGCACCACCGGAAGCTCCGTGGTGTGCCGGACCAGGTTGAACACGACCAGGTTGACCAGGACTCCGAGTCCGCCGACCACCCCGAACTTGGCGACCTCGCGGCCGAGCAGGGCGATTCGCATGCGCAGCGCGCCGGGTTCGCTCATGGTGGGGTCGGTCCGTCCGTCGGGTGACGTCCGGGTGACGTCAACCCACTCATGCTAACCAGCCTCCCCTGTCACCCGCCCGGGTAGGCGGGAAACCTGTGGAAAACCCATCACTGCCCCGTCACGCCTTGTGTCAATCCACAGCCAAAAACGTGTTCACGGATGGTGCGGATACCCTAAGAGGGTGACGTTCCCGGTAGTAGGCATGGTCGGCGGCGGGCAGCTCGCCCGCATGACCCACGAGGCGGGCATCCCCCTCGGCATCAAGTTCAAGATCCTCAGCGACACCCCGCAGGACTCGGCGGCGCAGGTGGCCGGAGAGGTCGTCATCGGCGACTACCGCGACCTGGAGACGCTCCGCGCGTTCGCCCGCGGCTGCGACGTGATCACCTTCGATCACGAGCACGTCCCCACCGAGCACCTGCGCGCCCTGGAGGCCGACGGCATCCCCGTCCGCCCCGGGCCCGGTGCCCTCGTGCACGCGCAGGACAAGGGGGTGATGCGGGCGAAGCTCGACGAGATCGGCGCGCCCAGCCCCCGGCACCGCATCGTGGCCGACCCGGCCGACGCGGTCGCCTTCGCGGAGGAGGCCGGCGGCTTCCCGATCATCCTCAAGACCGTGCGCGGCGGCTACGACGGCAAGGGCGTCTGGTTCGTCCGTTCCGCCGAGGACGCCCGCGACCCCTTCCTCGCCGGCGTGCCCGTGCTCGCCGAGGAGAAGGTCGACTTCGTCCGCGAGCTCGCGGCGAACATCGTGCGCTCCCCGCACGGCCAGGCCGTCGCCTACCCGGTGGTCGAGTCCCGCCAGGTCGACGGCGTCTGCGACACGGTCATCGCGCCCGCCCCCGACCTCGACGAGGAGCTGGCGGGGCAGGCCCAGGAGCTGGCCCTGCGGATCGCCAAGGAGCTCGGCGTCGTCGGCCACCTCGCCGTGGAGCTCTTCCAGACCACCGACGGGCGGATCCTCGTCAACGAGCTGGCGATGCGCCCGCACAACTCCGGCCACTGGACCATGGACGGCGCGATCACCAGCCAGTTCGCCAACCACGTCCGCGCCGTCCTCGACCTGCCGCTCGGCGACCCCCGCCCGCGCGCCCCGTGGACCGTGATGTGCAACGTCCTCGGCGGCGACTACCCGGACATGTACCAGGGCTACCTGCACTGCATGGCCCGCGACCCGCGGCTCAAGATCCACATGTACGGCAAGGACGTGAAGCCCGGCCGCAAGGTCGGCCACGTCAACACCTACGGCGACGACCTGGACGAGGTGCTGGAGCGCGCCCGCCACGCCGCCGACTACCTGCGAGGGACCATCGTTGAGTAACCAGGCGAGCAACCCGCTCATCGGCATCGTGATGGGCTCCGACTCCGACTGGCCCGTCATGGAGGCCGCCGCCCAGGCCCTCGACGAGTTCGAGATCCCGTACGAGGTCGACGTCGTCTCCGCCCACCGGATGCCGCGCGAGATGATCGCGTACGGCGAGCGGGCGGCCGGCCGCGGTCTGAAGGCGATCATCGCGGGCGCCGGCGGCGCCGCCCACCTCCCGGGCATGCTGGCCTCCGTCACCCCGCTCCCGGTCGTCGGCGTCCCCGTGCCGCTGAAGTACCTGGACGGCATGGACTCGCTGCTCTCCATCGTGCAGATGCCCGCCGGCATCCCGGTCGCCACGGTCTCCGTCGCCGGCGCGCGCAACGCGGGCCTGCTCGCGGTCCGCATCCTCGCCGCCGCCGACCCGGCGCTCCAGGCCCGCATGGAGGAGTTCCTCCAGGGCCTCAACGCGCAGGCCACCGAGAAGGGCCAGCGGCTGCGCGCCAAGGTCGAGGGCACCGAGTCCTTCGGGTTCGCCCGGTGAGCGCGGCCGAGCGGCTCGCCGAGGCGCGCGCCCTCCTCGCGGAGGCCCCCGTCGTCGACGGGCACAACGACCTCCCGTGGGCGCTGCGGCAGCAGTGCGGCTACGACCTCGACGCGCTCGACATCGCGGGCGACCGCTCGGCCTCCCTCCACACCGACCTCGCCCGGCTCCGCGCCGGCGGGGTCGGTGCCCAGTTCTGGTCCGTCTACGTGCCGGGCCGGCTCGCCGGCGACCACGCGGTGAGCGCCACCCTGGAGCAGATCGACGCCGTCGACCGGCTGGTCGAGCGGTACGCGGCCGACCTGGCGCCCGCCCGGACCGCCGGTGACGTCGCCAAGGCCCGCGCCGAGGGCCGGATCGCCTCCCTCAAGGGAGCCGAGGGCGGCCACTCCATCGACAACTCCCTCGCGACGCTGCGCGCCTTCGCCACCCTCGGCGTGCGGTACATGACCCTCACGCACAACGAGAACAACGACTGGGCGGACTCCGCCACCGACGAGCCGCGGCACGGCGGCCTCACCGCCTTCGGCCGCGCCGTGGTCCGCGAGATGAACCGCTGCGGCATGCTCGTCGACCTCTCGCACGTCGCCGCCACCACCATGCGCGACGCCCTCGACGAGACCACCGCGCCGGTGGTCTTCTCGCACTCCTCCTCCCGCGCGGTCTGCGACCACCCGAGGAACGTCCCGGACGACGTCCTGGAGCGGCTGCCCGCCAACGGCGGCGTGGCGATGGCGACCTTCGTGCCCAAGTTCATCCTCCCCGCGGCCGTCGAATGGACCCTGCGCGCCGACGCCAACCTGCGCGCCCACGGCCTGCACCACCTCGACACCACCCCCGAGGCGAAGGCGATCCACGCCGCCTTCGCGGCGGAGCACCCCCGCCCGATCGCCACCGCCGCCACGGTCGCCGACCACCTCGACCACATGCGCGAGGTCGCCGGGATCGACCACGTCGGCATCGGCGGCGACTACGACGGCACCGCCTTCACCCCGGCCGGCCTCGACGACGTCGCCGGCTACCCCCACCTGATCGCGGAGCTCCTGCACCGCGGCTGGTCCCGCGCCGACCTCACCAAGCTGACCTGGTCGAACGCGCTCCGCGTGCTCGGTGACGCGGAGGCCGTCTCCCGCGACCTGACCGCCCGCACCCCCGCCTCGCACGCCACGATCGCCCAGCTCGACGGCGCCGCCTGAGCCGCTGTCAGGAGTTGCCGCGGAAGCGGATGGTGCCCCGGTCGCGCTCCGGCCCCGCGTCGAACCGCGACCGGTCCACCACCGGCCGGGGCCGCGGGGCGCGGGCCTGGAGCCGGATCGTCGCCCGCCCGGACAGGGCCGTACACCACTGGCCGAGGTCGGGCCGGGAACCGTACGCCCCCGCCGCCTGCGCCCACAGCCGCCGCACCGCCGTCTCCCGCCGCTCGTCGAGCACCCCGGGCAGCACCGCCAGCGGGCGCTCCGGCGTCACGTACGGGTCCTGGGCGAGGATCCGGCCGAGCATCAGCGCCGCCTTGTAGCGGTCGCTGTCCACGCTCACCGTCCCGGGGGGCGCCTGCGGGTCGTGCCAGTCCGGGGTGTCGGCCTGGGCGAGGACCGGCAGGTGTCCGGTGATCCGGATGCCGTCGCAGTCGAGGAGGTGGAGGGCGGGCTCCGGGTCGAGGGACCACAGCACGTTCGCCTGCGACAGGTCGCCGACCACCAGGCCCATGGCGTGCAGCCGCTCGACCAGCTCCACCAGGACCACGCCGAGCGCCAGCCGCTCCTCCGGGGTGGGCTGGCGGATGGTCCGGGTCGCCGCCTTCGGTTCCCGCAGGAGGTACTGGAGCTCGGTGACCTTGGTCCCGCCCTTCGGGGGCGTCCAGGTCATCGAGTCGGGTGCCCGGCGCATCAGGAAGCCCACCACCCGCCCGCCGTCCGTCACCCGGCACAGGGGCCAGGCGGCCTCCCGGTCGAGCCGCAGCCGCTCCTCCGGCACGAGGCCGAGCCGGAGGGCGACGAGCGCGGAGAGTTCGGCCGCGTTCACCTTGGCCGGGGTGAGGTACTCCTTGAAGAGCAGCCGCTGCGCGCCGACGAGCACGTGCACCCGGCCCTGGCCCCCCGTGTTCAGCTCTCGCTCGACCGTGAGCAGCGACCGCTCGACGTCGGCGCCGTCGTCCGCCGTCACGGCCGTGCCTCCCACAGCACGGCCGCGGTGCGGTCGTCGTCGTAGGACTTCACCCGGTACTGGAACTGCCAGAGGAAGTCGGCCGGTTCGGGCACGGTCCCGCCGCCCCAGGCGCCCGCGAGGAAGGCCCGCATCTCCGTCTCTCCCGCCAGCGGAGAGGAGAAGCCGTCGGTGGAGACCACCAGGACGTCCCCCGGCAGGGTGTCGAGCAGCCGCGCCGAGACGCTGCGGGACATGGGCAGCGCGGCGGTCCGGGTGTCGATGACCCGGCCCTCGTCCTCCTCCTGGCCGCCCTCGCCGGGCGCCAGGTCCCACGATCCGTCGCGGAGCAGGGCGGTGCCGCCGTCCCCGACGGTGAAGACCCCCCGGGTGCGGACGGCCGGGTCGAGCGGCACGACCAGCACCCGGAGGGTGGTGGAGTACGTGACGGGTGCGAGCCCCCTCGGACCCGCCCGCTCGACCAGGTACTCGGCGACGTGGGCGGCGGTCTGCCGGGCCAGATCGGCGAAGAGGTCCTCGCGCCCGGCGGCCAGCGTCTCGAACACCTCCTGGGCGCGGACGCCGAGCACCTGGAGGGCACGCTGACAGGCGTGGTACGACCCGAGGTGCGAGAGCGGCTGCGAGCCGACCCCGTCGGCCACCGCCACCGCCAGCAGCTCACCCGAGCCCTCCTCGCCGAGGTGGGCCGTCATGACCGTGTCCTGCCGGGCCTCGCCGAGGTACCGGTGGGAGTCCCCGCGCACGGACGCGGCCCGCAGGGTCAGCCCCCCGTGGGCGGCGCCGTCGAGCACGATGTCCGGGACGACGGCGGCGGCGAGCGTCTCGTCCGTCATCCGGGGCCGGCCCCGTGGCACCGGTGGATAGCTGGGCGGCCGCCGTCCGGCGTGCGGCGGCGCCCCGAGCACCGGAGCCGCGGGCGCGGGCGGCGCGGCGGGCACAGGCGGCGCGGCGGGTACCGGGGGCACGGCGGGGGCGGGGGGAACGGCGGGCGCCGGGGGCCCGGCGGGGGCCGGCGGCACGGCCGGTGGGACGGTCGCGGGTACGGGCGGGACGGCGGGCGGGACGGTCGCGGGTACGGGCGCCACCGTCGGCGGGGCGGCCGGTACGGGCTCGGCGGCCGGGGCGGCCGGGGCGGCCGGTACGGGCTCGGCGGCCGGGGCGGCCGGGGCGGCCGGTACGGGCTCGGCGGCCGGGGCGGTCGGTTCGGGCTCCGTGGCCGGGGCGGCCGGTTCGGGCGGTGTCGCCTTCTCCAGTCGTACGCGCCCCTGGAACTCCCACGGGCGCGCGGGTTCGGGCCGGCTCATGCGCTCCATGTCGGGTTCCTCAGAGCTTGTCGAGCGAGACGGTCGTGAAGTTGGGGACGTTGTCGTCCACCGCCAGCTTGAGGTCCGATCCGCCGTCGGCGGAGATGCTGATGGCGGAGTTGACGATGGACCGGGTCAGGCTCTTCGCGAACTCGCTCAGCGCCTTCGCCGCCGAGACGCCGTCCCGCTTCTGGATGAAGGCGCGGAAGTTCGCCACCTGCGCGATCGTGGACTCCTCGGCATCGCCGATCCCGAAGGCGATGATTTTCGGGCAGTAGCGGGAGGCCGTCAGCTCCTGGTACGCCTGCGTCCAGTCGTCGTCCGTCGGGATGCCGTCCGACATGAAGAACGCGACGGGCCGGTAGACCTCGTGGCCCTCGGCCTTCAGCGCGGCCACGTCCGTCTCGATGCACCGCAGCAGCGTGCGGAAGGCGTTGCCGAAGGAGGTGAGGCCGCCCGCCGAGAGCGCCGGCACCTCGTCGATGTCGCTGAGGTCGGCCAGCGGCTGGAGCACCTGCGCGTCGGTGGAGAAGCCGATGAGGCTGAACCGGGTCTTGTCCGCGACCGTCGGGTTGGTGCTGATCTCGTTGTGCAGCTCCACGAGCGCCGTGTTGAGCGCGTCGACGCTGTCGCCCGCCATCGAGCCCGACTCGTCGCACAGCAGGTAGAACGGAAGAATCTGCATGATTCGGTTCCCTCCGGTGGGGCGGTCTCGTGCCCCTCAGTACGTGTAGAAGTAGATCTCGATGTCGGCGCGCCCGCCCGGGGCGCCGCCCTTCCAGAAGTCCCGGGTCGTGGTGCCCTTGAACATGTCCGGACGGGCCTTCGCCAGCTGCGCGTTGACCTCGCTCGCGTAGCCGACGCCGGCGCCCGGGTCGGAGTGCCGGCCGAAGGTGAGGACGAACGCCGCCTGCCGGCCCGCGTACTTCGCCGTCACCGCCCGCAGCCGCTCCCGCATGGCGGTCCGGTCGCCCGGGGCCGCCCCGATCGACACCTTCACCGGGGTACGGACCACGGCGCGCGGCCCCTTCGGCTTCGACGGCTTGCTCGTCCCCGGCTTGGGGCTCGCCGAGGCGCCGGGGCGGGCCTCGGCGGCCAGCGGGTCGCCCCGGTCGCCCATCGCCACGAGGGCGAGGACGAGCAGCATGTCCGCGAAGAGCCAGCCGGCCAGGTGCAGGGGGTTGAAGCGGGGCGCCCTCACCGCGGCCCGGCCCCGTCAGGGTCCTCGCGGCCCGGCAGCGCGGGCGGCCCCGCCGAGCCCGCCTCCCGTGCGGGCGGCACACCCGGCCCGGACCCGGCGTCCGGATCCCGCCCGGGGCCCGCGCCCCCGCGACGGCCGGTGCCGCCGGAGTCCGCGCTCCCGCCCTTGCCGAGGCTCAGCCCCCCGTCCCGGCCGCCGTCCCGGCTCCCGTCCCGGCCGCCGCCCCGGCGCCCGCGCTCCCGGCCCCCGCTTCCGGCCGCGTCGCGCGCCAGCGCCGCCGCCAGGGTGTCGGAAGCCTGGCCCAGCCGCTCCGCCACCCGGGTCAGCGCGTCCGCCTGGTCGGCGAGCCGGCCGAGCAGTGCCTGGGCGTCCGCCCGGTCCCGCGCGGCTCCCTCGACGACGTCGGCGAGCCGGCCGAGCACCTGCCCGGACAGGTCGCCGGAGACCTCGATCCCGGTGGTGAACGAGCGCTGCGCCGCCGCCAGCGTCATGACGGAGTCCTCGACCTGGCTGCCGGCCTTCTCCAGGACGTCCCTGACCTCGCCGTTCGTCCCCCGTACGTCCTCCAGGGCCTGGCGCACCAGGACCCCGCTGCCGCTCACCGCAGTCTCGATGCGGTCGGCGGCGGACTCCAGCGGCTTCACCGCGCCGTCCACGGCGGCCAGCCGCTGCTGCGCCTTGTCGAGGGAGTCGCCGACGCTCGTGGCGGCCTGCGCGAGCAGCCCCTGGGTCTTGCTGGCCCGGTCGCCCAGCTTGCCCAGGACGGCGGCGGACTTCGTCAGCTCCTCCGCGAACCGGACGGGGGAGGAGTACCGGTGCGCGTTGAGGCAGAGCTGCGCCCGGGTCAGCACCGGCACCAGCTGCCGGAGCAGCGCCTCCGTCCGCTGTTCGGCGGCCCGCTCCAGCCGGTCCGCCCGGCCCCGGCGCCAGCCGTGCAGCACCGCGAGGACGAGGAGGAGGACGATCGCGCCGGTGGCGGTCCCGGCGACGTGCCCGAAGGTGAAGAAGCCGGTCAGGTGCCCCTCGAAGCCGGACTGCCACAGCTGGAGGAACGGCCGGGTGGCCGCCTTGGGGTTCGCGCCGGTCAGTGCCCCGTACGCGCTCGACGCCCGCGTGAGGCCGTACCAGGTCAGCGCGAGCGGGACGAAGACCAGCCCGCCGAGCGCCGTCTCCAGCCAGCTCCAGCCGGGGTGGTCGCGCGGCGGCGGGCCGGCGTCCACGCTCTCCGGCCGGGCGTACGCGGCCACCAGGTCGAGGTCGGTCCACGGATCGAGCGGCCGCGCATCGGCGTCGGCGGCCCGCAGCGCCCGGCACAGTTCGGTCAACTCGGCCGCGCGCGGGGCGAGTCGGGCGTCCTGGCTCAACTGCTCGATGTCCCGGGCCACTTTCATCCGGTCCGTCGCGAAACCGACGGTCATGCCCACCCCCACGACGCGACGAGAAAGAGGGGGGTGCCGTCCTCGGCGTCGTGCGCTCCCCAGCGCACCCTTCACGCCCGCCATCCCCCGTTTGGGAGCAGATCGTAGCCCACTCGCGGATACTGTGTGAGTCGCGGAAGTCAGGCGGACAGGGGGAGTTGACGTGGCATCAGACAGGCAGCGCGGGGTCATCCGGCTCAAGCCCAAGACGCCCGGCGAGCCCAAGCCCAAGACCCCCGGCGAGACCCCCCGGCCGCCCCGCCCCCCGGCCGGGGAGCGCGCCGGCCGTGAGGCCCTGCTGACCAGGGCGACGCCGCTCGGCCTCGTCTCCGGCCGGGGTGTCCTCCAGGCCAACCTGAACTGGTCCGCCGCGACCGGCGCCGACCTGGACCTCGGCTGCCTGATCGAGCTCGCCGACGGCTCCATCCACGTCATCCAGGCGCTCGGCGACTCCTTCGGCGCGCTCGACGCGCCCCCGTACACGCTCCTCGACCAGGACGACCGGACCGGCGCCTCCTCGGACGGCGAGACGGTGCGGACGAACCTGGAGTACCGGGCGAAGTTCCGGCGGATCCTCGTCTACACCTTCGTCTACGAGGGCGCGGTCGACTTCCGGAGTCTCGGTGCGACCGTCACGGTCACCGCCGCCTCCGGCCGTCTGCGCATCCTCCTCGACGACGCCCCGGCCGGGGCGACGGCCTGTGCGATCGCGCTGATCACGGCCGGGAACGGCGGCATGGACGTGCGCCGCGAGGTCCGCTGGTTCACCGCGACGCCGTGGGAGAGCAACCAGCAGCTGATCGACCGGGCCTACGGCTTCGGCGTCCCCTGGGTGTGGGGCACCAAGGACTGAGGCGACTGCACCGCCGCGCCCTCACCCGAACGGCTCAGCCCGGCGGGCCCCCGGCCGGGCCCGGCTGGCACGGTGGACGGTACTGCCCCGCCCTCTTGGCGGGGTAGTACTGCATCACCGAGTTCGGAAGTGTGAGTAGTGCCATGGCAGATCTCGACGACCATCCCCCCTTCTCTGCCGCCTCCGGCGCCGTCGGCGCGCTGGAACCCCCGGAGCCACCACCCCCGCCGCTCGACGAGACCGCCCGCGCGCGGGCGATCCTCGCCGCCCAGCCCGTCCTCGAAGGCCACACCGAACTCCCCGCGCTCCTCGACCCCGAGGACCTGCCGCCCGCCCGGGCCGGGGAGGCGGGCGCCCAGT
Organism: Streptomyces sp. NPDC085460; assembly: GCF_044541975.1. Lineage (NCBI taxonomy): Bacteria > Bacillati > Actinomycetota > Actinomycetes > Kitasatosporales > Streptomycetaceae > Streptomyces > Streptomyces sp. NPDC085460. The sequence continues at coordinate 2,327 of NZ_JBITTO010000011.1, read as the reverse complement.
TCTGGTCGCTGCGCGTGGACTCCGACGACGGCGCCTTCGGCACCCTGCGCCGGCTCGACACGATCCGGGCGCTCGTCGCCGCCTGCCCCGACGACCTGCGCCTGGCGCACTCCACCTCGGAGATGATCCACGCCCGCAACTGCGGCCGGGTCGCCGCGCTGCTCGGCCCGGTCGACTGGACCGCCGTCGGCGGCTCCGCCGCCACCCTGCGGGCGTACCACGCCCTGGGCGTCCGGGCGGTGAACCTCACCCGCTTCGACCGCTTCGCCCGCGAGGCGGTCCGCGAGATGAACCGCATCGGCCTCGCCGTGGACCTCTCCGGCGCCGACCAGGACACCGTCCGCAAGGTCCTCGCCGTGACCCGCGCCCCGGCCCTGGTCACCCGGGCCGCCCCGGACGCGCTCCCGGACGACGTGCTGCGGCTCCTCGGCGGGAACGGCGCCGTCTGCATGGTCGCCGTCGGGGACGACCCCGCCGCCACCGCCGACCTCCTCGACCGGGTACGCGACCTGGCGGGGCCCGCTTCCACCGGCCTCTCCCGCCTGACCGCCCCGGCGGCCGGCTACGTGCCGCTCTTCGCGGAGCTGCTGCGCCGGGACTGGCCGGCCCGGGACCTGGTCGGCCTGGCCCACGGCAACGCCACCCGCGCCCTGCGCGAGACCGAGTTCCTGTCCCGTACGAACCGGATCAGGCCCGTCGCCGCCTGACCCGCACCCGTAACCCGCACCCGTACAGCCACGAGGAAGGGGCGCACCGGATCCGTCCGGTGCGCCCCTTCCTCCCTGCCGTCACGCGCGCGGGCGGCCCATCGCCCGGTACGTCCAGCCGGCCGCCCGCCACCGCTCGCCGTCCAGGGCGTTGCGCCCGTCGAGGAGGACCGGGGAGGTGACGACCGCGGCCAGCTCCGCCGGGTCGAGCTCGCGGAACTCGCGCCACTCGGTGAGGTGCAGCACCACGTCCGCGCCCCGCACGGCCTCGACGGCGGAGTCCGCGTAGCCGAGCGTGGGGAAGACCTTGCGGGCGTTCTCCATGCCCTTGGGGTCGTAGACGGTCACCTGGCCGCCCTGGAGGTGTATCTGCCCGGCCACGTTGAGCGCGGGGGAGTCGCGGACGTCGTCCGAGTCGGGCTTGAAGGTGGCGCCGAGGACGGCGACCCGGCGGCCCAGGAAGGAGTTCCCGCCGAGCGCCTCGCGGGCCATCTCGACCATCTGGCCGCGCCGCCGCATGTTGATGGAGTCGATCTCGCGGAGGAAGGTCAGCGCCTGGTCGACGCCGAGCTCGCCCGCGCGGGCCATGAAGGCCCGGATGTCCTTGGGCAGGCAGCCGCCGCCGAAGCCGACGCCGGCGCGGAGGAACTTGTTGCCGATCCGCTCGTCGTGGCCGATCGCCTCGGCCAGCCTGGCGACGTCGCCGCCGGCCGCCTCGCAGATCTCGGCCATCGCGTTGATGAAGGAGATCTTGGTGGCGAGGAAGGAGTTCGCGGCCGTCTTCACCAGCTCGGAGGTCGGGAAGTCGGTGAGGACGAACGGCGAGCCGGCGGCGACGGGGGCCGCGTACACCTCGCGGAGCAGCTTCTCGGCCCGCCCGTCGTCGTCGCCGCGCACGCCGACCACGATCCGGTCCGGGCGCAGGGTGTCCTGGACGGCGAAGCCCTCGCGCAGGAACTCGGGGTTCCAGGCCAGGTCCACGCCCTCCGGCAGCAGCCCCGCCAGCCGCTCGGCGGAGCCGACCGGGACGGTGGACTTGCCGACGGCCAGCGAGCCCGGGCGGGCGACGGCGGCGAGGGAGGCGAAGGCGGCGTCGACGTAGCTCATGTCACAGCCGTACTCACCGTGCTTCTGCGGGGTGTTCACGCAGACGAAGTGGACGTCGCCGAAGGCGCCCACCTCCTCCCAGGAGGTGGTGAAGCGCAGCCGGCCGGTGGAGCCCTCGATGCCGGCGACGTGCTTGCGGAGCAGTTCCTCCAGGCCGGGCTCGAACATCGGGACGCGGCCGGAGGCCAGCAGCTCGACCTTCTCGGGCACGACGTCGAGGCCGAGGACCTCGAAGCCCATCTCCGCCATGGCCGCGGCGTGGGTGGCTCCGAGGTATCCGGTGCCGATCACGGTGATCTTCAGGGCCATGCGGAACTCCAGGGACGTCGGGCGAAAGTGCCTGCCCGAGCATAGTCGTGCGCTGACAAGGTCCCGGTTCACGCCCTACCCTTTGGGTTACTTAACGGTAGTTAGCAAGCCAGGGAGCTCAAGACCATGGGCAAGGACTTCGACCTGTACCGGTTGTCCGAGGAGCACGAGATGCTCCGGGAGTCGGTGCGTGCGCTGGCGGAG